>CAZSYZ010000055.1:0-8747 GCA_964611445.1 uncultured archaeon
TGCTTCCGCCGGGGCCTATCTTCCACATCCTGTCGAATTCCCCGACCTTCTTGACTTCGTAGTCCCCCATCTCCACGGAGAAATCGTCGAACGACTTCTGTGCCTCTTCCATAGGGAGAATTGGTGGCTTAGTCTTTAAAATTGATCGCGTATTTCCAGCACCATTATATCTAATAATTAATCTATAACGTTGTCACAGGCCTCGACTGGAGGATGTACAGTTTATCTCCTTTCAAAGCCCATTCAATATCCTGGGGACAGCCGTAATGCTCCTCTATCTTCCCGCAAAGCTCTGCGAGTTTCAGGATATGACTATCGGTAAGCTTCTGCTTGCCTCTTTTCGATTTCGGCACATCCTTCTCCCTTGTACCTTCATTGCTTCCCCCTATCATCATGTCTTGTTCCGAGACGCTCTTATCCAAGATATATTTTCCGCTTTTGCTTACGACATATGTATCCGGCGTTATCTTGCCACCGACTATCGCTTCCCCGAGCCCGTACCCTGCCTCTATCACCATCTGGTCCCTGTCGTCGGTGACAGGATGGACGGTAAAGCAGACACCCGAAACATCTGACAGGACCATCTCCTGCACGACGACCGCAACAGAAACCTTCCGGTCATGAAGGTTTTTCTCGTACCTGTAGAATATAGCCCTCGGCGTGAACAGTGAAGACCAGCACTTCCTGACGGATTCGAGGAGCAGATTTTCGTCCACGTTCAAGTAAGTTTCGAGCTCGCCCGCCCAAGAGGCTATCCCGGAATCCTCTGCAGTCGCAGAAGACCTCACTGAAACGCGTTTCGCCCCGAGCTTGCCAAAAGAGCCGGCTATGGACTTTGCGGTGTCCTGCGGCATCTCCGTGTCGTTTATCATGTCCCTTATCTTTTCCGATGCCTCCTCCACCGAATTCAGGTCCTTCGGATTCACCTGACTCAGCGCAGCCTCTATCTCCACGTCGAGGCCCGATTCCTGAATGAACCGGTCAAATGCGGATGAAATGATTACGAAGCCGTCCGGAACGGAAAAACCTGCCTTCATGAGCTCTCCCAGGTTTGCGCCCTTTCCTCCTGCAATTTTCACATCATCCTTTGAAAGTTTCTTGAAAGGTTTCGTGTACATCATGAAGACCTCTTGACTATTTTTACAGTCCCGTTATCAGCATTTACCTCAATGATGTCTCCGTCTTTCAATACCTTAGTTGCAATCCTTGTTCCTATGATGCAAGGTTTTTTCATTTCACGTGCGACAATAGCAGCATGGCATGTTATTCCTCCTTCGTCTGTCACGAAAGCTGCAGCCTTCTCAATGGCAGTTATGAATGCCGGAAGTGTCATCTGCGTGACCAGAATGTCCCCTTTGCTAACCTTACTGAGATGGTACACTTCCAAAACGATTTTTGCAGTTCCCCTCGCAAAGCCTTTATAAGCAGTTAATCCCGAAAACTCCCTAACTCCAAGATTAGTGTTTTCACTTTCAACTACGGGATATGTTGTGAAAACAGTCTCACCTTCGTATCCCACCACAGTAGAATGCAAAGGAGGCTTTGTCAAATTCCCGCTTATTAGGCTGTCGATAGGATAGTCATCAACCTCCCTGAATGATATATCGAAATACCTTGCCACCTCTTCGAATACTGGCTTCAATCTGGCCAGAAGTTTGAAGTGGATCTCGGTTCTTGCAACTCTGAAATATGCCAGTTCCCTGACCTCTTCGAACAGTCCTTTTAGTCCTTCCGGGATTTGAGGATATCTATGAGTCTTGCGCCTCTTGATAGTTTTTCTTAGACCGTCTATATCCGTTTTTGTGAAAGGCCTGTCCTTAAAGACATTTCTCACTTTAAGCCACCCGAACTCGGCTATTATCTCTTCTGAGCTTTTTCCAATAAGAATCATATCCTCCATAATGGCATGAGCCGTCCTCTTTTCCGGGAAGCTGGCCCCGCTAACGAAACTATCAATATTCCCATGTATATATTTTGGAACTTCATTTTCTATACGTCGTTTAAAAAAGTGTTCCATTCCATGGGTGACCCAAATAAATGCCGCAGATTTACCAAAAATAACTTTCATTTTCTTCAGTTTTGAAATTAGATCCTCGTCGGATTTAATCATTTCAGAGATTTCGGCCAATGCCCAGTCATGAAACTCATCGAATGCGCCGATAACATCTTTCATCCTGTGTGACCTGAAATATTTCTCACAGGTTCTGGCAGAGTGATCCCATACTTCTTCGCTTGCATAAACAAATCCGTCCTTATATACTGACGCCTTGTATTCTATGGGAGCCAGGCCAACATCTCTAATCATTTTCGGATTTGTACCAAGTGGTGGCAAAGAAGCCTGGAAGTTTCCAAACCTACGCTGTAACCAGCGCTTCCATTTGAATTTACTGACCTCATTTACTATGTCCATGAACCTTCCTCACTATCCCTTTATCGGCGTCGACTTCTACAATATCGCCGTCCTTCAGAACTTTCGTGGCGATCTTCGTCCCGATTACGCACGGCTTCTTGAACTCACGGGCGACTATTGCGGCATGGCAGGCTACCTTCCTCACTACGTTTATCAAGATTATAAATAAGAATGATGGGAAACAGGTATTAAAATTGAACTCAGAAACCCTTCCTCGTCTGGGCCGCGCATCTCCTGCAGAGGCCCAGGTCGCTGTCAAAGCAGTTTTTGCATACGAGAGCGCCGCATAAAGAGCATGTGTTCGCAGGCTTCGCGAGCCCGCCGCAGGATGAGCAGACCCCGGGAACTTCCATGTCAGCCACCGTCTTCTTTCTCGTACTCGAGCATGAGGGAGACGTCCTCTTCCTTCTTAGGCGTCACTTCCGGCAGCTCATGCTCTTCCTTCTTCTTTCCCTTCTTCTCCTTGGGCTGGAACCTTTCCATGCTGCTCACCGCGCCCACTATGGTGCTGAATAGCACCGAAAGGAGGATGACCATGAACACTATGTTCACCATCTGGTCCGCGAGCGCGCTCTGCCCGGCGGCTATCACGGCGGTCGCCACTATCGGTATCATGGCCGCGGCCGAAAGGCCCCTCGGCGCTATGAAGCTCATCAGCAACATGTCCTTCCTGTTGAACTTCTGCTTCAGGTCGCCCATGAGCGAAAGCACCATCACCGGCCTCACGAGCACTACCAGGGCAAAGAAGAACAGTATGTAGAAGAGTTCGCCCATCCCCAGCAGCAGGGTCACCTGCGCGCCGAGCAGGGTGAACACCGATATTCTCAGCATCTCGGAGAACTGGTCCTGGAAGTGCAGGATTTCATCACGGTCTTCCCTCCCGCGCAGGGCGAAGTTACCGGCCACGAGGCCGCATATGGCCACGGCAAGCATGCCGCTGCCGCCGACGCCGGTCGCCAGCGCGTACGTTATGAGGGCTATCGAGAATAGCAGGAGCGGCGTGTACTGCCTCATTATCCCCCTGAAGAGGTGCGCGGCCGCCAGGCCGACTATGAGGCCGGTCCCCACGCCGACGGTGATCATGAGCCAGAACTGCGAAAGGTACTTCATGGGCTCTATGAGGGCGCCAGGGGTGACGCTCACGAGGTCGAGGAATATGAGCGGCACAAGAACTGAAATCGGCGAGTTGAATATCGATTCTACCTTCAGTATAGTGAGGGCGTTCTTCGACTTTGACAGCGCGCGCTCGAAAGCGAAGACCACCCCGCTTCCCGTGCCGCTTATCACGGCGCCGAGAAGCATCGCGAATATTATGTCCATCTGGAAGAGGAAGCTTGCCGCCAGGCCGAGCACGACGGTGTTGAACAGCACGCCCACGAAGGCCAGCTTAATCGATATGTTCGAGTATCTCTTGAACACCCCGAAGTTTAGGTTGAACGTGCCCACGAATATGACGAGTATGAGTGCTAGTATCCTGAAGAAGTCCGGTATGATGCCCATCGCAGCGACGTCCACGAGCTCTATGGTTATGTACTGGGTTATCATCGGGTTTGCCGTTATCGTGGGGCTGAACAGCAGTCCGATGAGAAGCAGGAAGAACGTGTCGGGGATGTTCCTCTTCTTGAGGAGGTTCGCCACGAGCACGCCGAAGCCGAGCAGTATGGCGAAGTACATCACCGACAGTGTGACGGGATCCAGGGCCATGAATAAATTATGGTTACCTTATATTAATCTTTTTACGGGAGCTTGATATCAGAAAGCAGGCCCACGTACTTCTCCAGGCGCCTTATGTCACTTTCTAGGATGTCAAGTGTTTTGATAAGATACGTCCTCTCCCTTCCCTGAAGCTTATGGACTTCCTTCCTCTTCTCTTCAAGGTCCTTCAGGGAGCCTTCCACGCCCTTCTGGACCCTCATGGTCACGGCCTTCTTGAGTATGGTGAGAAGGTCGCCCTCCAGCTGCAGGTACAGCTTCCTGTCGCCGGGCTTCTTTATCTTCTTTATCACGCCGAGGACCTCCAGCAGGTCGAGGCTCAGCGAGATCATGCCCATCGAGTAGTTGGTCCTCTTAGCAAGCTCCTGGAGAGACACAGGGTGCTTTTCAGCTATGAGCGCCCCTATTATCTTCCCGTGTATGGGCGAATAGCCGAGCATCCCCGCCAGCTCCGAGAATATGGAGTACACGCCGTCTTCAACGTTCTTGCCTTTCATCAGGACACCAATATTTATATAATGGCTGACAATTATTTATATATTTAAAACTTTTAGAAATAATTAAAAGTTGATATTATGCCAGTGAAAAGGACCCCGAGGAAGCCCGCAGTCGGGAAGTCGGCGAAAGAGTTTTCCAGAAAGGTTCTGGACAGGACCAGCTCCATATGCCCCGAGTGCCTGAAAATACTGAAAGCGGACATTTTCGAGCGCGGCGGCAAGGTGTGGATAGAGAAGACGTGCCCGGAGCACGGGAGGTACGAGGAGCTTTACTGGGGCTCTTCGGATCTTTACAAGAAAGCGAAGAGGTTCGCAGCCGACGGGAAGGGCATTCAGAACCCGAACTTGGACAAGAAGGACCCGGTCTGCCCTAAGGACTGCGGGCTCTGCCGGATGCACAAGTCGCACACGGCGCTGGCGAACGTGGTGGCCACGAACAGGTGCGATCTGTCGTGCTGGTACTGCTTCTTCTATGCGAAGAGGATGGGCTATGTCTACGAGCCCACGCTGAAGGAAATCGACGAGATGGTGAAAACTCTAGTAAACGAGAAACCGGTAGCATGTAACGCCGTCCAACTGACAGGGGGAGAACCCACTCTGAGAGATGATGTAGTGGAGATGATAAAGATATGCAAGAAGCACGGCATAGACCACGTCCAGCTGAACACGAACGGCATAAGGCTTTCGCATGATTTCGACCTGATGAAGAGGGTAAGGGACGCCGGCGTCAACACGCTTTACCTGAGCTTCGACGGAGTCACCCCTAAGACGAATCCGAAGAACCACTGGGAGATCCCCGGGGTCCTTGAGAACTGCAGGAAAACGGGCGAGATGGGAGCGGTTCTCGTCCCGACAGTGATAAAGGGCGTGAACGACCACGAGATCGGCGACATCCTGAGGTTCGGATTCAGGAACAACGACGTTGTCAGGGGCGTCAACTTCCAGCCGGTGTCGCTCGTTGGAAAGATATCGAATGCCGACAGGAGGAAGATGAGGATAACAATCCCCGACGTGATACGGAACCTGGAGGAGCAGACGGACGGCCAGGTGGGAAAGGAGGACTTCTATCCCGTGCCCACGCCCAAGGCTTTCACGAGGTTCGTAGAGGCGCTCACGGGAAAGCCGGAGTACGAGCTGTCCAGCCACTTCGCCTGCGGCATGGCCACGTACGTCTTCAACGACGGCGGCAGGATGATACCAATAACGAGGTTCGCGGACGTCGAGGGCCTGCTGGAATACCTCAATGAAAAGGCTGACACACTGGAGAAGGGCGGCAACAGGTACGTCACGGGCGCGAAGCTCCTTTTCAGGCTGGGCTCGTTCATAGACAATGAGAAGGCGCCGAAGGAATTCAGCCTCAAGAAGATACTGTTCAACGCGCTGATGAAGCACGACTACAGGGCCTTGGGAGAATTCCACCACAGGTCGCTGTTCGTGGGCATGATGCATTTCCAGGACAAATTCAATTATGACATAGAGCGCGTGAAGAGATGCACGATACACTACACGCTCACTGACGGGAGAATCATACCGTTCTGCGCCTTCAACGTCATACCGGAATGGTACAGGGATAAGGACATGGACAGCCAGGGAATCTCATTCGGTAAGTGGGAGAAGAAGACAGGAAGGAAGATGCAGGACGACATGTACAAGAGGGATGTGAAGGCCCTGGAGAATTCTGAGCTCTACAGGAAGACTTACGGCAGGTAATTACTTCACCCAAAGGCAGTACTTGCCCTTCTTCGTGATTTTGAGATGCTGGGCTATCTCCGAGCCGTTGGGATCGTTGACAAAAAGCGTCCCTTTCCATGAATGAGAAAAATTACTCTCCCCGCACTGGGGACACTGGTCGCCGTCTACGAATAGCCTGCATGTCCTGCACACCTTTGCCCTGTGGTCCTTCATAAGAATCTACTCCCTGGCCTTCGCGGCTTTCTTCTGCCTGACCTTGCTCTCCCTCAGCCACTCAATAGACCCCAGATTGGGCTGCCTGGCCGTGAGCCCGATCTTGTATTCGCTCCCTACGACAGATACGGATATTATCCTCGCACGGACGACATCGCCTTCCTTCATCCTCTGCTTGGTTTCCTTTCCCATGAATATAGCGTTTTTCCTGTCGAAGTTGACGAAGTCGTCCATGAGCTGGCTAACATGAATCATGCCGTCAACCGGCCCGAGCCTGAGGAACACGCCGAACTCCGTGACGTCTATGATCTCGCCTTCGACTATCTCGTTCTGATTGGGCTTGTACACGAGGACCTCGAATTCCACTGGGTAATGTATCGAGCCGTCCCCCGCGTATATCCTGCCTTCGCCCGTGCTCTTCACGTCAGTGACCACGAGCACCACGCCCAGCCTCTTGTCTATCACGCCGTCCCACCTGTCCATCAGGCTGGCCTTCACGGCCTCTGCCAGGCCCATCTCGAACTTCGATGGCGGAACCTTTATCTCGTCCTCGACCTGTATGATCTTGTACATGATATCACTCTAATTACACTAATTACACGATGCGATATAAGTAATTATCACTATTCTATGTGACCAAGCAAATAAAAATGTATCACTTTTACGCCCGCACCAGATACCTTCCCTGCCTGATGGTTATCACCACTACGCCCCTATTCAGCAGGCTGTCCTTCAGCTTCCTGTCGATGGTGCAGACCGCGAAGCCCTCCTTCTCCGCGTATTCGATGAGCATCCTGTCCGTGTTGCCCTCTCCAGCCCTGACGATTCCTATCCTCTTCCTGCCCAGGAACTGGAGTGCGACCCTGGCGTTCCCGGCGTCCTTTCCCCTGCCTGTCGAGAGCTTCTCCAGCTCGTCCTGGACGAGGTCCAGCACGTGCATCTCCGGGTTTCCGAACTTCCTGAGCTCATGGAAGAGGTCTATCTTCTTCTCCATCACAGTCACCAGAAAGCTGGTATCGAGCAGCACCATCATCCCGCTTCCTCCTTCACTACCTCGCCCCGCGGGCTCTTCTCCGAGAATATCTCGCTCCGGAACCTGTATATCTTGACGCCCCTCTCGAGCCACGTGTCTGGCGGCAGCCCCGCCTTCATGCACAGGTTCTGGAGGAACTGCTTTACACCCCATTTCCACTCGACGGGCACCTGGGGAAGCAGCAGCCCGCGGTTCCACCCTCTTTCTATGATGAGGCCGTCGCTTCCTATCTTTATCTTCTTAAGATACTCATCAGAAGATTTGACCCTTATCAGCTCGGGCTGGGTAAGCACAGATACTTCCACTACTATCTTTCCCAACTCCTTTTCGGAAAGCGGCGGGAAGCGCGGGTCCTTCGTGGCTGAGACTGCTGACTCGACCAGCGCCCTGATGAGCGGCATGACAGGTTCCGGGTATCCTATGCACCCTCTAAGCTCGTGTTCCGGGTGCGTGTGTATGGTCGTGAACACCCCGGACTTCCTTTCGAACTCCTTTGCATAATCCTCCGGGAGCTGCGCTTTTCCGGACTTCACGTACTCCTCAATGACTTTTCTCGCGGTCTTTACAAGGAACCTGCCTTTTTGGAGTTCCATGAGAAGTCTGTGCATCGGTGAAATAAATTAGTCAAGGTGCATGTTCACCCTGTGCATGAATTTGTCGAAGGTGCCTCTGGGTATCCTCGCACCCGCAGCGGCCGGATGACCTCCGCCCGAGCCGCCCACCGCCTCGGCGGCCTCCTCCATGAGCCTGTTCAGCTCCACCTTGGAGTTCCTCTTTCTAGTGGTGACGTCTATGTGCTCCCCTCTCTCGCTCATCATCATGCCTATCTCCGTGTTGCTCACAGTCGCCGCGAACAGCGCTGCAGGGCCACGGAAGCCGAAATGCGGGAGGTCCATTATGATACCCACCTTGCCTACCTTCTCGGCGTGCTGCTTGACGAACTCGTAGAGTTCGAACTCCCTGGTGACCGCGAGCTTCGCCGACCTCACAAGCCCCGGGACATCCGAAGGGTTCTTCCCTAGCGACATGGTCTCGACTATGTCCCTCTTGGCGTCGTACGTGGCGAACTCCTTGTTCTTTATGCCCAGTATGAGCGTCGAGACCTCGAAGTAGAGCGCCCTCTTGTCCCAGTTCTGCAGCCTCTCCTGCGCGAAGGGCGTGTCGTCCTCGTAGTCGCCTATGGCCCCGT
>CAZSYZ010000056.1:0-8716 GCA_964611445.1 uncultured archaeon
TGACCTCCCCTATCGCGGCCTTCCTGATAGGTACATCAATCTCTTTGAGGGTCTTCACGAGGGCTTCGAGTGAGCCAAGCGTGTCGGCCCTCAGCAGCACGCCGTTGTTCTCGGTGTCTATCTCCACTTCTGACACCTCTTCCTCTATGGCCTTCTTCACTTCCTCTATCCTGGACTCGCTACCCACAGCCCTGAGCGGCGAGCCCGCTATGACCTTATCCAGTCCGGGCGCGGCTATCTTTATCCCCGAGGCCGCGCTGACACTCTTGACGGGCCTGAACGCCTTCTCGACACGTATCTCTTTCATAGGATTCGGCTTCAGCAGCGCACGCGTCTTGGTTACGACCATGTCCCCGACTCCTATCACCAGCCAGTCCCCGGTGCTTATCTCGCCGTCGTAGAGTATGACGTCTATCGTGGTTCCGAGCCCCTTGTAGCCCTTGACCTCGAGCACGGTTCCCTTGCCCTCGCCCGGGGTTACGTGAAGCCTGTCGGCCAGGAATCTCTGGGCAAGCCCCGTGAGCATCATGAGAAGGTCCGGCATGCCTTCGCCCGTCACGCCGCTTACGGGCATCAGCGCGACCTTCTTCGTGAAGTCCTCCACCCTGTCATACCTGTCGGTCTCGAAGCCGTGCTCTGAAAGCTGCCCGACGACCGCGTAGAACTTCTTCTCGAACTCATCCTTTACCCTCTGGGACTGCTTTTTCCATGTGGACAGGAAGCTTTCCCCCCTGTTCGGGGACCATCCAAGCATGCGGTCTATCTTGGTCAGCGCCACGACAAAAGGCGTCCTGAACTCCTTGAGGAACCTTATGGACTCTTCTGTCTGCGGCCGGACGCCCTCGTTTATGTCTATGACCAGAACGCCCAGGTCGGCGACAGCGCCGCCCCTCTTCCTCAGAGTCGTGAATGCGGCATGCCCGGGCGTGTCTATGAAGAGCAGCCCGGGGATTTTCACCTGCACATTCATTTTATCCAGAAGCGGGCCCGATATCTTCTTGATATACTCTATGGGAACCTCACTTGCGCCTATGTGCTGCGTTATGAGGCCTGCCTCTCCCTTCGCCACCAAGCTTCCGCGTATGTAGTCCAGGAGGGTCGTATTATGGACGAATGCCCGCTCCGCCACGAAGCAGTGTGTTTCTGGAACCGTGAAGTCGTAAACAAATTCACCTTCACTACCGACAAACTCTTTGGAAGCGACCCTAACGAGTCTGATGTCGCCGTTGACAAGGAAATCTATCCTCTCTTTTATCGCATCATCAGAATCAAATTCGATAAGCTTCCTTAGCATGCTTACCGATAGATTCCTGCATTTCATGTATTTGTTCAGATAGGATATCTTCTTGTTGCCACCCGGGACTTTGAACTTGCGTATCACATCGCCAGGTATTGGTGTCAAATCGAATATTCTGCTCGTGGTTGTCTTGTTTACTGAAGTCCCGATTCTTTCCCTTTTGAATCCTGATACCGGCCTTATCACCGATAGGAATCGTTGGAGGTATGGATCGTTCGCCACTCTCATGTTGAAGTAGCCGGACTTCTTGAAGATTGCTGATTGTATCCCCATGCCCAGCATGAATATCGATGACCTCCTTATTATGCTTTCACTCTTGCTGGTAATCTCCGCACTGTTGTTATTCGACGACACGTATCCGTCGGTATCGAAATATCCCCTTATGAAGGATGCCAATAGTGCCTGATGCAGCCCTACAATCGCCGGGACAGAGACAAGAGCAGCCTTGTTTGCCGCAGGGAAGCCTATGATATCCATGAGGAATCTGGAAAAGGTTTTGCCTCCATCAGTTATGATTCCTTGGCAGGTGTGCCCGTTGAAGAGTTTCGGATTGATGCCAAAAGCGTTACCGATACAGTTCATGTACTCGTTCTGCACATCCTTGTCATTGTTGTACAGCTTGCCTTCCTTTATGTACCCGTCTCCCGCAAGCGAACCGAGTACGTAACCCATCTCCCATAGATTATTATGTGTCTTAGGCAGCCTGATGGCGTTGCTCGTATGCCCGGCCCTCCATTTCGGCGACGAGTTCTTTATACGCCCTATCATCCCGTACATATCTTCGTAGGAATATCCCATGCACTTCGCTATCTTAACGAAGTCCCTGCTCCTGAACCTCCTTTTCGATATACACGAATAAGCATGGGTGGTAAACAACCCCTTCCTGCCAAAATCATGAATCCCCCTTTCCTTGACCCTAGAAACGAACTCGTCTCCACCTCCGTTCAAAAAGACCACGAAGTTATCGCAATCACCGAGCCTTTTTACAATATCTTCCTTGACCCTTTTCCCGCTGGACCTGAACGGCAGCCTCCCAGGGACAACCACGAAGTCCCCCTTCTTGAGACGGGACGATTCTCTTTTCACAATCCTCCCGTCCTCGCACATGACGAAATAAGGATGCTCGGGAGTGGTCTTGATGACGTCACCGTTCTTCAGCCTTACCATTACCATTTTCTTGGGGGCATGAAGCTTCCACAGATGACTGACGCGCTTTCTGACAATCCTGTTCTTTTCGAGACTGAACAACTCCGGACCTGACCTAACTTCAACAAGGGTCCCATCTTCCACCCGTTTTTCTTTACCTCCAGGCAAGTATAAGTCATATATCTCTTCCGCTGTGTGAATCCTGCCGTCCGCGAGAGGAATTAATGTATCCGGAGATACACATTTCCCGTGATCTACATGCCCCAGTATCGAAACTATAGGTTGCCGCAGCCCCATTCCAAGCACCTCTATAAGTTTTGACAGATGCCAATAAAAATAGAAAAAGAACTGTGAAAATAAAAATAAACGGGCCTCTTGGCCCTTTTGGTGTTTTAACCACCAATTCTGAAGACTTTGGTCCCGCACCTCGGGCAAGTGCCCTTCGTTGCTGGCTTTCCGTTCTTGAGTTTGACTTTCTGGGGACCGGAAATTTCGACTTTCTTCTTGCACTTCACACAATAAGCCTGTACCATCTGAAAACCTCCGTGTTTTGTATTTACTTCAATATTCGCTTCAGGGTATATAAATGAAGCACGTTTTTCGGGGTTTCATTTATAAAGGAAGGACCTTCTGAAAAAGGAAAGCACACTTCAGACCTCTGGAGGTATCTGAAATTTACACTTAAAGGGCTTTTTAAAGCTTATTCATCAAATCCCAAACAGTGTGGCCGTATGGCTGAAGAAATTCCGCCTCAAGAAAGTTATAAAGTTTCACTTTCAGTTAGTAAAAAAATCTTAAGTTAGTAGGCATAATCGCCATAGTTATTGTTGCATTTGGGGCTTTATCTTATTATTCAAATTCCGATTTGACAGGCAGAATACTACAAGGACCTCTCCAAAAGGAGACATGTCCCCATGAATGTTGTCTTGATGGTGGCGAGTATCAAGTTCGTGTATGCCAGGGCGAGAATTACAAGTGTATCAATAACAAGTGCGTAAAGGATGCTTGCCCTTATGAATGTTGTCCCGAAGGTGAATTTTCTGCTAAATCATGCCAATCCGATTATGCGTGCATCAGTAACAAATGTGTTGCCATAGATACGGATAAAGATGGCCTTACCGACATAGAAGAGAAGGAAATCGGCACAAATCCCAACCTTTACGACAGCGACGGCGATACATTGAGCGACTATAAAGAGTACAAAGTGTTAGGCACAAATCCCCTCAATGTCAACTCGGATGGCGATAGATATGATGACAATGCTGACCCCGACCCGAAAAATAAGAATTCTGCGTCCATAAGCGTTTCGGTTATAAATGAGGATTTTGGGATTGATTGGATTAATATCGTTGCTGCATTTGTTGGGGGCGGTCTTTTAAATCCAGATTTAATAATAGCCAGACCGAAAGTTACTATTTCTGTGACTAACAATGGGAATGATTATTCTTCATTTCTAAATTATGATGTAGTATTCATTATATCAGAAACGGAAGTAAAGAGGTTTAATGCTCAGAAAGGAAGAGTTGAAATGAATGCCAAGTCAGTAACCGAGATGCAAGATTATCAATTAAAGGCGCGGGATGTGCCTGCTTTGCTTTATAACATCATTACAAAGCAATCTACGGATTGGGATGTTAAGATTGAAAATATAAGATACGAGACATTTTGATGTTATAACAAGAATATGAACAGAATAGCTTTATGTTATAATTTCATGCGCTTCTCATTATGTCGGTTTATGTTTAATGATTTTCAGTAATTCTTCTGGCCGTTCACAATAAACATTAAATTCCTCTGCAATTCTTTTTGGGACAATCTCACTAATCTTTGATTCAACATTCACTTTAACAAAATGTTGGTCATTAGATACCAACCAGAGTTTGGTTTTTGTTTTCAGATAAATTTTTGCAAGATATGCCGCTTCAGCAAGAATCTCTATGTCAACCCAATCCGGACCTTTATCTATGAATTTTCGTTTGAGTTTATCGAATGCTTCCAGCTCGGGTTGTACACCATCTGCGTATATTTTCTCGAAAAACTTTTCATCCCCGACATTCTTTGCAGAAGATTTTGCTTGCCAGGCTTTCGTCATAATCTCACTAGAAGGGTCTAAGTCGCGGATTTTCCTTCTTAATTCATCATAAAAATCCGCCACTTCAGAAAATATATCACTAACCTTTTCGTTACTAATCGGCTCTACTCTGAGGTATTTGACGTTTTCTCTCATTTCTCTGTTGCATTCAGATAGTATATCCGCGAATGATTCTAATAGCTTCTCTTTTTTATAGTCTCCAGTTTTTGCAATATCATCTAACTTTTTTAGTACTATCTCTGCCATTTTTGTTTCCGATTGTTCAATAACGAAGTTGGTAACTATGCCAATAGTCTCCTCTACCCTTTTCTTAAAGTGCGCGAAGAGTGGTTTTGAAGTTTCATAGAAATCATCTTTCACCTGAACATTCACATCTTCTATAAAACAAGCTATCGATGCACCGACTAGAACGCTTTGTTCTACCAATATTTTTTGCTCTAACAAAAATTCTCACCAGGATTACGAGCAAAATCCTTCACGAGTAGTTTCATCCCCTTACGTTGTATTCTGGAGATTGACTTTTCTTTGTTAGTATAAAGATTGTGCGAGAGTGATAAATTCTGTAACTGGATGGCCAAATTTATTATCTTATCTTTGACGATTAGCTTTTTTTGCGATAATGATTCCTTTGTTAGTGAATACAAATATGACATTAACGGCAACACGGTTACGGCCTGCTTGGCTACCAATGGATTTTGCATTGTTATATGTGCATTATTTACATTCTCAATCATCTTTTCCAGCACCTTTTTTTGGACATCTAAAGAGAAGAACATCGCAAAATCGTCTTGAATATCCCCTTTTCTTTTGAGAACATCATCCTTCATCGATTCAATCTCATCTTTCAGATGTGATATGTCCTTGTTTATACTTACATCTATTCTTGATTCGTCAATCATCTTTTCGAATGAACTTTGGAGGTTAAGTATTGTGGTCATAATAGCACCTAGGGAATTTAGAATTAAATATAACTTTTATAAGCCTTTGCCCAGATAGCCCCATGTTAGATTATTAAATAATCTAATATTTAAGACTTACAGCAGCGCACTAAGTCCGTAGTGCGTTCAGAATCAAGTAGAGGCCGGTTTACCACATGCCTTCGCGGGATGCGGGCTTTATCTTGAACAGCGTCGCGTCGCACTGTGAGCATTTGCCTTTTATGGCCTTTTTCTTGTTTTTCATCACGAAATTCTCTTCCTGCTCCATGTCGACCATTTCCCTGCACCTGACACAATAAGCCTTCGTCATCACTTTCCCTACTTTATCTCTATCACCTTGAGCCCGCTCTTGGTTATGTCTATGGGGTGTATGAGGGTGGAATGGTCCGTCCTCCGCATCTTCCTTATGGTCAGCGTCCTCTTGAACTCCTCGGCAACCGGGACGAACTCCATCTTTATGACCGTATCGACTATGTACTCCACTATGCCGCCTCCCGACAGCGCCTCGCTTGTCTCCGGGACGGTGCCCGTGAGGAGCGATGTCACCCCGGCCTCCTTGAGCGTCTCGACCATCTGCATCAGTGCAGCACGCGCCAGGTACTCGTCCTTTATGAACATCTCTATGAAAGAGACTGAGTCGAGCACGACCCTCTTAGCCTTTACCTCGTTGACCGCATTGATTATGCTGTCGGATATGTTGTAGACATAGGATTTGACGAGCCTTGCCATGTCCTCCTGCGCTATGCCCTTGGTCGGCAGCGCCGGCTTTATCGAGACGAATTTCAGCAGCTTCTTCTTCTCGAGGCCGGGGAGGTCCCAGCCGAACATGGACTCTATGTCAGCCTTCACATCAATGTCCCTCTGCTCCGTTGTCACATAGACACCCGGTTCGCCCTGTAGCGCCCCCTTGTATAGGAATGAAGACGCGAAAATGGTCTTCCCGGTGCCCGTCTTGCCCGTGAGAAGGTTGCTGCTCCCGAGGAAGAAACCGCCCTGCATTTTGTCGTCGAGGCCGTCGACGCCTGTGCTTATCCTTTCCATAAGTATTCTTTAGTCGCCTTGCTTATATTTTTGTTTATGAGGAAAAACGGAAGGGAGATTAAGAGGAATCTCTTCCACATGGCTCTCGGATTATCCCTGGTCATACTGCTGTACTTGGGACTGATAGACGTCTGGATGCTCGCGGGCGCGACCGCCGCCGGCTTCGTGCTGTCGCTGGTCCACAGAAGGAAGAAAGTGCCCGTGATAGACTGGTTCATAAGGGTGTTCGAGCGCGACAAGGAGCGGGAGACGTTTCCAGGAAGGGGGGCGTTCTTCATGCTTTTCGGCGCGACGCTCGCCGTCGCGCTCTTCCCGGAGGACATAGCCCTGGCTTCGGTGACCATACTGGCCGTCGGCGATTCGCTTTCTCCGATCATATCCATGAAGCTCGGCAGGTTCAGGCACCCTCTCAACAGGGAGAAGGTACTTGACGCGAGCGCGCTCGGCTTCTTCGTGGCGTTCCTCTGCGGGACTTACTTCGTCTCCCTCGCTGAGGCTTTCATAGCTTCCTACATCTCGATGTTCGTAGAGTCCGCCGATTACATAAAGGGTAGGAGAATAGAGGACAACATAACGATACCTCTCATATCAGGGCTTTCCATAGTCATATTGAGGCTTTTCGTTCTCATATGAACATCGCGGCAAGGCTGAGGATGCCCAGGAATACGCAGAAATAGCCGAAATTGACCCTTTCCGCGATCTTAATCAGCGACCTGAGTGTGAGAAGCCCCGTCAGGAAAGCGATGAAAACAGCCAGCACAGAGAACGCATCGAAGGCCACTTTCTGGGTGACCAATATGCCTATCTCCGCCATGAGCACGGCGGGGATGCTCATAAGGAAGCTGAGCTTGAGCGCATACTCCGGATCATGCCTCCTGAGAAGGAGCGCCGATGTCGTGAGCCCGGACCTGCTGAGCCCGGGGAACACGGCAAAGGCCTGCACCGCCCCCGTTACCACAGCATCAATGAAGCGGGGCCTCCCCGATATCACTTCAGTGTGCCTTGCGAATTTCTGCAGGAGCCCCGTTATTATGAGCAGGACGCCTATGAACGCCATGGCGGCACCCCCCGAGAAGCTGAAGCTTTCCAGGAAAAACATCACCAGCGGCGCCCCGACTAAGGCTGTCACGACGGTCGATACGAGGAGAAAGCGGGTCAGACCCGAGTAGCCCTCCTTTTCGTTGGGCTTTTTTATGTACCTGGGAAGATTCTTGAGTATCTCCTTCACGTCCCCCCAGAAGTACACGAGTGCGGCCAGCAGCGTTCCCGTGTGAAGCCAGGCTGAAAGGTATATGGCCTCCGTGAGGCTCTTCCCGAAGAGGTTTATCATGACGAGCGCCGACATCCCCTCGCTGCTTATGGGCAGCCACTCCGTAAGGCCCTGTATGAGGGCCAGAACAACAGCTTCAACGAAATCCATAGACTGTAATAGTGGACATCCTCCTTAAAAAACGTTTACAGCCATTGGCTTATTTTTCGGCTATTCTCCTTTCACGAGCGCCGTTCAGGCATACGGCCTGCCTGTACGCCTCGGCGTTCGGGACGAGCCCGTCCTGCACACAGCTTTCCATACCGCAGAAACCCTCCTTTTCCAAGAACGTCACAGGAGCATGGGCGTCCATGTCGCCAGATTTAACGTACATGAACCTCTCCAGATTCTCGTAGTGGTCTCCCTTCTCGCTGAGCGCGCCGAGGATTTTTCCGCGGTCTATTGAAGATGCCGCAAGCGGTCGCGGGGAAAAGATTTTCGCTTCAGAGACATCGTAAGGCCTTTCTATTTCATTTTCCGTTTCCGGACTTTGCGGGGGGCTGTTGAACTCCGGCCTGAACCAGTAGAATCCGTCTTCGGTCATCCTCCCTGTGTAGCTGATGGCTGAAGGCATTGCCCCGTAGAACTCTTCGTATTCTTCGCATATCTCCATTATCTTCCGCACGAACTCCTCCTGGTACTCGCTCAGCCGGATACGGTTCTCCGGGGCGTCGGTATACTCTATGAAGTATTCATTGCCTCGGTAAGGGGCGACCCTGCCTTTCACCAAAAGCTTCTCAATCTCCGACCAGTCGGTACACCTGAGTCCCAGGTTCCCAAGACCGTTCCCGCAGTATTTCCATTCTATCTTTGGTTCATGGGTAACGCCTGGCTCTGGAGGCGATGATGGGAATGGGGGGTAGCTATAATCTTTCGGTTCGCATCCCAGCATG
>CAZSYZ010000057.1:0-8547 GCA_964611445.1 uncultured archaeon
TCTTTATCCGGCTTTCGCCCACCTGCTTGCCCAGGGCGGCTACCTGCTTCTGGACAGTCTTTATTTCGGAAATGTTTCCGGAAAGTGTATTCCCGAGCTTCTCGACGTCCCGTATGCGCTGACGGAGGCTCTCGATTTCCAGAAGCCTTTTCTTCGTGGCTGCATGGTCTGCCTTCACCAAGGTTATCGTTTTCGATACGGCCGCGACGTCCCTGCCTAGGCCCGTGATGTCGACATTGATCTTCGAAATTATCTCGTTGTTCTTTTTCACGAGGTTTGCCTCGAGAAGCTTCAGCTGCTCCGCCAGCTGGTATTCCATGGCGTCGGCCTTTTCCGCGATCTGCGAGTCAAGCGTTTTCGTCTTCTCCAGAAGCCTTGACTCAAGGAACCTGTCGGCGTCCGTAAGCTTTGACTGGACGCCCCTGGTCTTCTGCTCGAGCGCGGCCATGTCGGTCTTTATGCTCTTTATCGATTCTACCCCCCTGACAAGGCCAGACTTGACGTCCTCTATGTGCTTTATCTTCGACTGGAGGGTCCCGATCTGCTCGAGCCGGGCGGCGTTCTTTGTCGCGCTCTCCTTGACCCGGGCTATCCTTTCGTTCTCCTTCTCGAGGTCCTTTTTAAGTGACTGCATACTCAGCGTAAGCCTCTGTATTGCCGAATCGTGGTCCTTAAGCAGGGAGGACTGCTCCTCGGACGTCCTGTTGACAACCGAGATGCCTGAAATGAACTTGCCGTCGATGGATGACAGCGATTCCGATACTGACTTCTCCATGGTCCTGAGCTTCTGCTCAAGGCCGCTTACGCCCGCGCCGATGCCGCTTACGGTCTTTGACATGTCCTTCTCGAACTGCCTGCTCTCCCCTATTCTCCTGGCAGCCTCACCGGCAGCATCCGTTGCTTTCTGCAGCCGTTCGCCGAGTTCCGTGAGCTTCTTCTTGTGGCCGTCCATCCTTTTCTGGATGCCGTTTATTTCGGAATAGAGCGTTGTCCTTGTGCTGTCTATGCTGCCGTCCGTCTTGCCTAGCCTTTCCTCAATCGCTGCCACGGACGTGGCGAGCGTTTCGGATTTTCCCGTAAGCTCCTTTATCGTCTTTGCGTTCTCGGAAACTATCCTTTCAATCTCCTTCGCAAGAAAATCGTAATTTCTCTTCAGGTCCTCCCTGTCCTTCTTGAGGCCAGCTATCCCGGTCCTGACCTTGCTGAAGCCGTCCATTTCATCCCTCCAGTTCCTTCAGAAGCTTTCCCATTTCAACCTTGTATTCCTTCTTCAGTCCGACTATCTCGTCCATGAGTGAGTCGACCCTCTTCCCAAGAACTGCAAGCCCCTTTGCGCTCGCGCCCGCTGTCTGCCGGCTGTCTGCCTCCTGCCCCGAAAGCGCCGTCACCTTCTTTGAAATCTCGGCGTATCTGGCCTGGAGCTCCGCACTCTGGCCGGCAAACCTTTCCTTTTCCCTGGCCAGGATATCCTTAAGGTCAGCCTTGAGCCCAGCGGATACCCCTGCCAGGTCCTTGCTGACCTTGAGCGCCTGCTTCTCTATGTCCGATGAAACGCCCGATGCCACCTTTTCGACATTGTTCACTGATTCATCGACCCTTCTCTGCAGGACGGAGAATGCCTGCTGGAGGTCGTTCACAACGCCTCCGATGTTACGGAGGTTCCTGATTTCGGCCTTGAGGCCGGCGTTCTCCACCCTGAGGGCGTGTATGTCCTTCTTGAGGCTGTGCCTTGCATCCGAGAATGACCTCACATTCTCCTTCAGAATTCTCGCCTCCGCGGTCTCAAGCCTGTTCTTCACGTCTGACCGGAGGACCTCCATCTGCTTACTGAGCTTCATGTCGTCCTTTTCCGACTTCCCCGTCAGGGTCTGTGTTATGCTGTTTACCTTTGCACCGATGGCGGCGGTCTCCTCTTTCCTCCTCCCGAGTTCCGTGATGACCTTGCCTATCTGGACGTCAAGGGCCTTGAGGCTTTCGATGTCCTTATTCATGAGTCCTGCCTTCCTTTCAAGCTGAAGGACCGCGTGGCCCACCTTCTGGTCAACGGATTTTCCAATCCTGTGCATCTCGTTCTTGATGGATATCTCCCTTCTCGTGCTCAGGTCCTTGAAGCTCTGGAGCTGGCCTGCCAAGTCAGCCGAAACCATCTCGATTTTTTGTGCGGTATCATCATTATGCCTGGCCATTATCTGGAGCTTTTCGTTGATCGCCCTCTCCGTCTCTTTCTGGCTGACTGCATTTGCGCTTATGTTGGACTCCAGAATCTTCAGCCTCTTCTCAAGACCGTTCTCGAAGGCGGTCATGTCTTTTTTGAGGGCGGCCTGGGCGGTCTTTATCTTTGCGTTGACGCCGTTCTCGAAGGCCGTCATGCCCGCTTTCATCGAGACTATCTGCTTGTTCAGCCCCGTCTGGGTCTTCTCGGCCTCCAGCCTGATCTCTCCCATGTTCCTCTCTTCTGTCTGTTTCAGGTCGGAGGAGAGTTCAAGCAGCTTTGCGTTCACATCTGCCGTCACCTTGAGCAGCTCGTCGTCAACCGCAGCCGTGGTCTTGTCCATTTCGCCCTTGACGCGCTGGGCGAGCTTCTCCATGTCAAGCCTTGTCTGCGTGAGGTTTGAAACCGTTACCTGAAGCTTGCCCTCAAGCCCCTGTATGTCCCCCTCGAATTTCTTGAGCGCCTCGATGTCCTTTCCCATCAGGAGGCTGTGCTCCCTGAGCGTGTCCAACTTGGCATCGGTTTTCTTCTCGTAAGCGGTGAGCCTTGACGATGTCTTTTTGTTCAGGGCGATATCGAGCGATTTCATGGCGGCATCCGAATCTGCCATTACCGAAGTGATCCTGTCCGCCAGCTGCGCGTCGTCCGTTTCGCTCTTCCTCAGGGATGCCTTGATTGCCCTGTTCGTGCCCTCCTGCATCTTTAGTATGTCCGCTGTGATCGCGGCCAGGCGCTTGTCCGCCTTGGTGAAATCATCCTTGACCGTCTTCTCCACGGAAAGTATGGATTCGCCAAGCGTCCTGTCTTTCGATCCCAGATCCTTCATCTTCGCTTCGAGGTCGTTGAGCCTTTTGGTGACCGGGTTTACCTGGTTGTTTATGAAGTAAAGCAGCCTTTTGCCTGCCTCGCCGTAGACGTATGAGGCCTCCTTCAGCTTGTTCACGAGGTACTCATTCCTCGACTCCAGCGTCTTATGCTCCTTCTTGAGCCTGTCGGCCTCGGTCTTGTAGTGGACCGCGTCCTCCCTCAGCCGCCTCAGCTCGGCCTCCACTTCCCTTATCTCATCCATAAAATCACTTGAATTCCTTCAGCATCACGCTTATCCTAGCCTTCTGCTCCTTGAGCTTCTCCTCGAGCTGCCTCTTCCCCTCCGCATGCTGCGCTATTATTTTCTGCAGCTCCTTCTTCTCCGAGTCGAACTTCTGCTCGAGCGCTTTCTGGTTCTCGCGAAGGTCGGCAAGGTTGTTGAAAATACTGTCTACCCTCTCGTGCAGCTTCCTTGTCGGAACCGCCCTTTCGTCTATCTCCTTTATCCTCTCCTCGAGCCCGTTGGCCCTGCGCACGAAGAACTCGCGTATCTCGAGTATGTCCTTGGTCTTGTTGTCAAGCTCTGTTATGACCTCCTTCGGGGTCTGCAACTTCTCTATCATGTCCAGGAGGTCCTGGTCCTTTGCCTTGAGGGCGTCCACCCTGTTCTCGATCCTCTCGTCCTCTTCCTTGAGGCCGTCCAGCCTGTCTTCCACGGTGTCCATCTCTCCCTTGAGTGCCGACAGCTCCGCTATGTCGTTCTGGGCCTCGGATATCACGTTTTCAACGGACTGCATCTTGTCTTCCACGAAAGCGAACCTCCCGGCGAAGTCCTTGCGCACACTGCTCACCTCCGCCTCGAGCATGCCGGGGAACATTTCCTTTATTTTGTCTACGATTTCCTTGCGCTGGCTCTTGTCCAGCTCCTTCATTGCAGTGTTTATTTCCACGACCGACTGCCTTAGCGCCTTTGCGGCCTCCTCCAGTTTCGCTATCCTGTCATCGAACTTGTAGAGGGCGTTTATGTCCTTCCTGTCGGCCTTGAGTTCGGCAAGCAGTTCGGAATGCTTCTCTATCACCTTCTCGTTGACTTCCTCTACCTTCTTGAGCCTCTTGGAGAACGGCTCCAGCTTCTCCTCCGTCTCGCGCTTGACCACGACCGGTATGACCTCCTCCTTGAGGTCGTCCGCACTGGAGATGAGCAGCCTCAGCCTCTGGACGTTCTCGGGGCCAAGCTTCTTCTCGAACTGCTCCATCTTCTGCTCCATGTCGGGGATGCTGTCGAGGACCTCGATCTCCCTGTCCAAGGCCATGAACCTGTTCTCGGCCTCCTCCTTGAAGGCATCAACTAGCGTCGCCAGGTCCTTCATAGATTTCTTGAGGCTGTCTATGTCCTTCCTAAGCTCGACGCCGCCGCCCATGGCCATCAGCCCGGAGGCGCCTTCGCCGCCCTCCCCGCCGGGCGTCGCGGGCTTTGCCTTCACGTCCTCGAGCTTTTCGCCGAGCTCCTTGAGCCTCTTGTCAAACATCTTCTTCATCGTGACCGCGACCTCTTCCTCGCCCTTCTCCTCTTCCTCCTTCTTCTTCGTCATACCCTCTATCGCTTCCTGAAGGGATTTTATCTGGTTCGCGGTCTTCTCCTCGATTTCCTTCAGCCTGGGCTCGATGTCGGGCATTACTGGTATCTGCATCTGCTGCTGTGCAGGCGAGGAGTTGGACTCCTTAACCTCGCCCGAAAGGTCCTCTATAAGCGTGGCCAGTTCGTCGCCCTTCTTGAGCGCGTCGGCCTTCTCCTTCTCGAGCTCCTTCATGGTCTCCTTCTGCGTCTCTATCTGCTTCTTAAGCTTCTGTAAATCAGAGGGGCTTGCCTTCTTCCTGCGGGCGGGCTTTTCGGTTTTCTCCTCCGTGCTCTCTGGTTCTGCAATATCCAAATCTATGGCGGGCTTCTTTTTCCCGGGCTTTGCGGGAGCGCTCTCCTTCTTCGGCTCTTCAGGGAGCTTTTCCTCAGAAGTAGCGGATCCTATGTTCTTTAGTCCCTCAATGCCGCCGGCATCGGGCTCCTGCTGAGCTTTGTCCGGCTCTTCAGGCGCAGCTCTTGCAGTTTCCGGTTCCTTTTCCTCAGGCTTTCCCTTCAGTGCCTGCTCCTCGAGTTTCTTCTGCTCTTCCTCTATCTTCTCTTCTTCCTTCTTTTTGCCTTTCCCGAACATTACTTACCCAACTCCTCGATGAGCTTTTTGGTGAGGGTCCTCTGCCTCTTGAAATCCTCGTGGAGCTCGTCCATTTTCTTCTCGAGATGCTGAAACTTGACCGTGATGTCCGAATCGGCCATGTCCTCGGGCCGGATGCCCACGAACTTCTCCCATATCTTCTCGGTCGGGAGCTCGTATTTCCTCGCGTGGAGAACCCTGAATCTCCGCAGTTCGTAGACGAGAAATATGACGGAAGCCACAAGGAGGACTGACAAGGCTATGTCTATCATGCTTATCTGAGTTATAATTTGGTTAGTTGACTTAAATAAAATTGCTTCCTTTCCGGAAGCAAGCCTGAACCTACTTCTTCCTTCCGAAGCCGAAGAACCTCATGAACCTTGCCATGAAGCTTTCCGGTGTGTATTTCTCTCCTATGAGCTTGCCGGCGAGCTCGTAGAATGCCCTGCTTGCAGGCGACGAGGGTTCGTAGAGAACGACAGGCGTCTTCAGGGCGAGGCTCCTCAGGACGTTCTTGTCCATGGGAACGCTCGTCACGACGTTAAGCTCGGAGAGCTGCTCGACCTCCTCAAGGCTGAGTTCGTATCGTTCCTTGCCCACCATATTGAGCATTATGCCGAGCGGCTTGGTTCCCATCTCCAAGGCTACCTGGTGGCACTTGATGATGTCCATAGTCGAGGGAACGAAAGGCGTGGATACGAAAAGCACCTCATCGCTTGACCTCATGGTGGACATGGCCTCCCTTCCCATACCAGGAGCGCCGTCCAGCAGCACTATGTCCGCTTCCCCCGAAAGCTTCTTTATGACCTTGGAAAGCCTGCTCACGTCAACGCCCCTGAGGTCCTTCAGGGAAAGCGACGCGGGTATGACCCTGAGGCCCGGGACGTGGTAATCGTATATGGCCTCCTGTATGTTGGCCCTGCCCGTGAGCACCTGGTTCAGCGTCACTGGGGAATAATACATGCCCAGGTAAAGGCTCAGGTGGGACGTGGTGATGTTGCAGTCGACTATTATGACCTTTTTCTTGAAATGTGAAGCAAGGGCCGTCCCGAGGTTTGCGACGGTGGTAGTCTTCCCGACCCCTCCCTTGCCCGACAGTATTCCTATAATCCTCGCCATTATCTCCGACCTGTATTATTTTTTCCCTTTTTGATTAATTAAACTTCCCGTGCCTCACCACTTCAGGTTGCACAGAAGTTTGGTGAGTTCCTGCTCGTTGCGGAAGAGTAGCGGGAAGTCCGGCGACCCTCCTATGGTTGAGTGAAGCTCGTACATATAATTGAGGACGTCGGCGCCGCTTCCCAGAGAGACTGAAGTCGCTATCATCTTCGAGACGATCTCGGCGCTGTACTTCTTCGAGAACGCTATGATGTTGGAGAAAAGTACGTAAAGGAAGACGTGCATGAACACGTACCTGCCGTAAGTCCCGAGCGTGTCCCTGTCCGCCCTGTACAGTATCCTGAGGTTGGCAAGCTCGAAGAAGTACTTCCTGTAGGCCTCCATGAACGGCTGGACGAACTGCCACTTCTCCTTCATGACAATTTCTGGAGACCAGAACCCTCCGACGGGCTTCTCCCTCTTGAACAGGCCGTATACATAGTCGGGAACCCATTCGAACCTCGGCTTTATCTTGTTGCCCACGACGTCTATGTACCTCTGCTCTTCCATGAGTCTGAAGAGCGGCTTTCCGAGCCCCGCCTCGTTGTGGTAGAGGTAGTTAGTCTTTATGTCCCACGTGGACTGTATGCGGAAAAGGCTTATGCCGTTCTCCTGGCCGGCGGCGCTGAGCCATATGAGCCAGAAGTTCTTGTAGTCGGTGAGTCTCTCTTTGAGCCTGCCCATTTTATACCTGTTTAATTATGTTGTACGAACCTATAAAAATTTTACCCCCTTTCTTCAGGTTTTCAGGACGCCGCCCCTCCCACAGGCTCGGTGATGTTTGTTTGTTTTGCTTTTGTTTTTTCCGAAAAAATAGTATGAACATATAATAGTAGTCCCAATAGTATGCGTATATAATGTGACGCTGCGCATCGGTTACTCGACCACGCCGCCAAGCTCCCTGAGCTTCTCGACGTTGCGCTTCCTGAGCTCGTTGTAAGCCTTCTCCGATATTATGCCTTCCTTGTACTCCCTCTCTAGAAGGCCCAGCACCTTCTCTAACTTCTTCCTCTCCTCGGCCCTCCTGGCGGCCGCGGCCTCCTGTTCCTCCGCCCTCTCGGCGTCGGGCCCCAAGCCTATCAGGTCCCTTGCCGTCGCGCTCTCGGGCGCCCTCTCGCGGAACTTGAATATCTTATGAATCTTCTTCTTGTATCTGTTTATCATTATGACCAGTGCCAGCGCCACTATTATGAGCAGCAGTATCAGCGTTATCATCCAGTCCGGTATCTCCAGTATCGTTACGGGCTTGAGCGGAGGCGCCGTCCTCAGCAACTCCCTTGCCCTGTCGAGAAGCCTCCAGCCGGTGGTTACCGATTCGAGGGCCTCCTCGAACATCTTGGCGTCAAGGTAACCTTCCGTGAGCTCTATCTGGTGCTCTATCTCGTCCATTATCTCCCTGACCCTCGTCAGGTCCTTCTCGCCGCGCTCCTCCTCCACCGCGACGTCGTCCTTGAAGTCCTTGAAGGCCTTCTTCAGCTTCTCCAGCTGGTACCTGACGAGCTCTTCCCTCGATCCGAAGACTATCACCGACGTGAGCTTCTCGTCGTATGCCTCGTCCGCGGTTGCGTTCAGGGTGCCGTAGTATTGCTTCGCCTCCGTGCCTGAGGGTACCAGAAGGTTTATGACGAACGTCTGGGTCTTGCCTGGATTAAGCAGAGGTATAAGCTTTGGCGTCACTGTGTACCAGCTGTCGGGTATGCCGTGAATCTTTAACTGTATGTTGTGAAGGACGGCCGAACCGGTATTGTTCACCGTCACCGATGGGTACTGAGCCCAGCCTGTCTCCGTTGGTATTTCGTCCGGGTAGTCCGTTATCTCTAGTCCCGGCTTGCCGAGAGGAATGACCGGGGCACCGGGTGCGCCCTCTTCACCGCCTCCTCCCGGTCCGGGCGGTCCCGGAGGCCCGGGCGGGGCGGCCTCAACCGTAGTGAAATCCTCATAAGCACCGGCTTTCTCAGTCCCTGAATATGTTACAATGAACGTTATTCTGACGTCTCCCAGATAAGTTATGTTGCTGGGGTTCACTACGTGGGTCACTTCGGAATTAGCCGGTATGAGGACTGTGTCTAAACCTTCCTTGAGAGATTCTCCCGTATCTGACCTTGTAAGGTTCCACTGTATGAATGCGTCCTGTGAGTCATCGCCTGTGTTCTCTATGATTAC
>CAZSYZ010000058.1:0-8246 GCA_964611445.1 uncultured archaeon
ACTCTGGACTTCCTTTATGCTCCTGCCTCCCGTACATATTATCTTGTTCTCGAGTATGAGGAAATCCGCGCCCTGCTCCGGGAGCCTGTAAACGACGGCCGGGAGCTTTTTCGCATCATACCTGGCGTTTTCAAGCCTTGAAGCCAGCTCCACAAGGTTCATGCTCCCCCTGACATGGAAGGCGGCGACTATCTGCTCTATGGCGATCTCAGGATTCTCCTTGGCTTCGACGCCGAGCCCCCTTATCTTTTCCGTGACCCTGAGAACGGCCTCCTGGGCGTCGCGGATGCTTTTGGCCCCGGTGCAGACAACCTTTCCAGAAGAGAAGACGAGCGCTGTACATTTGGGTTCGCTGAGCCTGTATACCACCCCGCCCGATGCCTCCCCCTCGTACTCGGCTCCCTCCTCGGTGGAGACGAACCTGTCCAGTGGTATGCTGACGCCAAGTTCCGCGGTCACGGTGACATCCTCTATGTGGACAGGAAAAACGCTCATGCATACCAGCTTTTATTTTTAGGGTAATATAGAATAATAAATATGGTCAAGAAAAAGCTTTACATATACTCGAACGTCATAGCTCTTGTCCTCGGCATCATTTTCTGCTTCATAACGTACGGGTATACTGGCATAATCATGGGGGTGCTGACTCAGATAGTCCTCGGCATCATCCTGCTTATCGGCTTCATACCCGTGATAGGCGTGCTCATTTACGCATGGCTCGCCTGGTTCAACTTCCTTCCCTGGGTAGTGACAGTCTTCGGCGTCGAATGGGCATGGTCGCTGACTGCGCTTTTCGTGCTCAACCTCATAGTGTCCATCGGCTGCACCGTACAGGCCGTGATAAGGATATTCACGGTCTACTGGAGATTCTGAGTGAGATTTTACGTGAGCTAACGCTTCATCAAAAGCTCATACCAAAACTTGACTTTTCCGCGAACGCTTTTCAGCGTTTCCGTGCGGCAGCGTACTTTCCGGTGAGCGCTTTGACACGCATGCTTGTGTCAAAGGGTTCTATTTCTGGAACATCCCGACCTTGGCTGTGAGGTCGACGTGCGTCAGAAACAGGGACCGGCAGCAGTATCTTTCGATGCCCATGCTGTCAAGGACCTTCTTGGCGCTCTCGCCCTTGGCGGTCCTGGCCTTGAACTCCTCCCAGAACTGCCCCACGGGCTTTCCGCAGGTCATGCATCTTACCGGTATGATCATAAAAACACCTTTTACTCTCTTATTTATCAACGGTAACATTTATATTGTTTTTACTGCATCAGGCGCTTGTTTCCCCGGAAACGGCCGGAGCCCTCATTCCTGCAGTGTCTCGAGACGCTGCCTCTCAATCTTCCTGTTGTACCGCCTGATGTCGCGGTTCCTGACCCTGTTTTTGCTCCTTGGGGGAGAAAGTGAAAGTCCTACGTTTGTCTGCAGATGGCCTTTGTCGTCGATGCCAAATCCGGCATATACCTCATTACCGATTTCCTTCATGAACCTGTTATACCTCAGGAAAAAGTCGCTGAACTCGCCGTTCTCGAACTTGACGCTGGCCCCGACACGGTTTTTCTCGTCTATATAGTATCCCACCGTGGTATAGCTGTTGAATCCTATCTCATCCGTCAGCCTCTGGAATCCATCCTCCATCCTTATCTTGCGGCCTATTCCGTTGTGGCTGTCTACGAACCAGTTACTCTTCTTTCCCAGAATGAAGGTCGTATAATTCGTGAGCCTGTGAGGCTTGTAGCCGTAGAACTCTATCCGCGGGCGCCAGTAGAGTTTTCCTTCCTTCTGGAGCTTATCGAGCTTCGGCCCCAAGCTCACGCGAGGCACCATGTCCCTCAGATCATACTGCACGAAAGGCACGTCCACGCGCCCGCACAGGCCTATGTCATGCCCGAAGAGCCTGAAATCGTCGGGGTATAACTCAATGGACACGTCTCCGTAAGGAAGCTGGGTATAGGGAATGTAGTTTGCCGTGCTTATGCTCACGTCTATTGAGGTCTTTTGGCCGTATTCGTCGCTGGGCGGGATTGCCGAATAGAAGCGGTGCTGCTTATAGGTCGGGAGCTCCCTTCTGTCCCTCTCATATTTGGGTATCGTGGTGTATTGTCCCCACTGAGCTTCCGAGTTCCTAAGACTTCCGAAAAGGAGAGTACTTATTAGGAGGGTCCCAAATAAAAGTTTACTCATTAGATGAAGGAAGCTGCTAAATTTTTTAAGGATATGGGAAGTAAATGCGAAAGTAATTAAAACTTTTCTCCCCAATATCTACATGGCAAGGATAATTGGCGACTACACCGGGACCACATGGAGCGATTTCTTGGTACTGCCGGAAAACCATCCGGAAGACAAGGAGTTCACCCCTGAGAATATAGAAATATCAACCGAACTCGGCGGCGTGAAACTCTGGGTTCCGTATCTTTCTGCAGCGATGCGTTCTGTGACCGGAAAGGAACTGGCACTGGCTGTGGCAAAGGCAGGCGCAATGCCTGTGGTTCCGAGAGGCGATATTAAAGAGGCAGCCGAGATAGTGAAATACGTTAAAGATAACGCCGTCGGGGTAGGTGAAATAGAATCCACGTACAAGCCCGTCACAGTGGATGAAGATAACAATCTCGCAAGGGCAATTTCTAAGGCCAAGAAGACAGGGTACAACAACATACCAGTGATTAACAGGAAAAAGGAGCTTGTAGGGATATTCAGGTATAAGTCGTCAAAACATGACAGCATGGACCTCGGGATGCCCATAACAAACGTGATGACACCGTTCCAAAAGGAAGGCAATGGATATATTCATGTTATCAATAATACCGCTGATGATGACATAAAGAGATACCTTGAAAAATACGACCTGAGGTACGTGGCTGCTATAGACGACGTAGGAAGGCTTGACAGGCTCGTCTTTCTCCAAAAGAAGGATGCTTACAAGGTCGGCGGCGCAATAGACACCCATAAGGGCTGGGAAAGAAGAGTAGAGAATCTGATAGAGGCCGGCGCGGACATGATATTCACTGATACGGCAGACGCGCACAAGCACTTTACTAGAAAGCTTCTGGAGAGCTACAAGAAGCTCTACCCGAACGGTCCCCCAATCTGCGGTGGAAACGTGGTGACTCCCGAAGGTTTCAGGTATCTCGTCGAAGGCGGGGCGGACGTTGTGAAGCTTGGCATGGGCCCCGGCTCGATATGCAGCACCAACGATGTTCTCGGCGTGGGCGCGCCACCGTTCTGGTCTGCAGTCGAAGTATCGAAAGCTAGGGATGAATACGCCCGTCAGGAAGGCGGGAAGTATGTGGCACTGATCGGGGATGGCGGAATAGAGGGAACGGATAACATAGCAGTTGCGCTTACGCACCTTGATGCCATAATGGGCGGCAAGATATTCGGATGCTTCTACGAGTCTGCCGGAGACAGAATCGACAGATACGGTAACGTAAAAGAGACGGGCATGATGGGCGAGGATGAGATAGTAGCTATCAAAATTTACGGTGAAGCTTCGAAAGAGGCCGTTGAAGCTACGGGAGGCATGAAAAGGTACACGATACCATCCTCGAAGCATGACGTTGCGACTTTCCAGGGCGTCAGCGGCTGGGTCGAGTACAAGGGAAGGTTCAAACCTGGTGGGGAAGGTTACACGACAGCACTGAGAGAGGCGCTTCATCACGCAGGATGCGAGAATCTACAGCAGTATAGAGAAAGGGCAACTCTTGTCAGGCTTTCTGAGAGGGCAAAGATTACAGCGAGCCCTCATGGCATACAGGTTATACGGGACTGAAAAATCACTTCTTGTACTCGATCTCCTCGACTTCCTCGAGAAGGGACCTGCAGAAGGCGCAGTACTTGGCTATGGGGCTGACGTTTCCCAGCCTGTCTATCTTGACCCTGAATCTGGACCCGCAAATCGTGCAGTTGCACTTCAGAAGCTCGAGTTTTTCCAGCACCATAATAACCACAGGAAGGATTACAGTTAATTATTGAGGGTTTAATTTATAAGCCTATTATGTCCCTGACCTTTCCCCTGATTATCACCAGCGCGTTCCTTGCCTCCGGGCTCAGCCCGTGGCCCCGCTTCCTTGACCATGGCTGGAAACCTATGAAATGGACGTTCTTCCCGAGCGCGTTAATCAGATAGCCGACGAACATGCTGACGTCGACCTGGCCGTCCCTGGAAAGCATGCCCCTCGCATCCCCGGCGTCGATGAGTTCGACCATTCCGGAGCCCTTGCGCATGTCGAGCGCGGATATGATTATCACCCTGTCGGGCCTGAGGTCCAGTACCTCCTTTATCATGCCCTGCGGCGACCTTCCGCAGTCCAGAAACATCACGTTCTCGCCGGCTATTTCATTCCGCATGTCCTTCAGGGATTCGGAACCTATCCCCTCGTCGCCGCAGTTCCTGTTGCCGACCCCGCAGATTACGATGCGTGACATAATCAATGCTTCTTCAGCACCCTGACGAGCGTGTCCATGACCGTCTTCCCGTCAACCGAGCCGCGGACCTCCTTCATGACAAGTCCCATCAACACCTTCTCCCTTCTCGGGTGGGTGAGAAGGTCTTTTTTGCTTTCGATTATCCTCTCGATTGTCTTCTCCAGGTCCTGCACCCCCACGGACTTGACGCCGCCGACAAAGGAGCTTAAACCCTTTTCCGGGCTCTTGGCGACCTTTCTTAGTATGTCCGGGATTGCCTCCTTCGCCACCTGCTTCTTTTTCACCATCGCCAAAATGTCCGTAAGGTGCTTTTCGGAAACAGCCGAGGTGTCGAGGCCTTCCCTTTCCATCTCCTTCATCGTCGAAAGAAGCACCGATGAAACGAGCCTGGGGCTTGACCTCTTTGCGAGCCTTTCGAACAGCTCGTCCTCCCCGGACTGGACCAGCTGCCTCGAGAGCTCTTCTGAAATCTTATAGGATTTTGCTATCCGTTTTATCTTCCTGTCCCATGTCTCCGGCAGGTTTGCCACAATTTCCGAGAGCATTTCGCCCGTTATTGGCATGGGCGGCACGTCCGTCTCCGGATACATCCTCGCCGCCCCGGGCATGGGCCTCATGTACTCCGTGTCGCCGTTGTCGAGCGCCCTCCTGACCTCACTGGGCACGCCCTCCATGAACTGGTTTATCCTCTCCTCGAAGGCCAGGGCCGTTGCCTTGGCCAGCGCCTCGTCCGCGGCCATTATTATGACCGTGTCGCCCTTCCCGGCCCCCAGCTTTTTTCCAACCTCCGCGAACTCCCTGTCCAGCCTGTATTTTTCCAAGTTCTCATCAGAGTGTATTATCCCCGGGATGCCGGCCCTCACCTTCACGTAGTTCGCTGTCTCGTTTCCGAGCGTTCTGGTCTCTGTGAGCTTCGTTTTCAGCATCCCCTCGAACTCCGGGACGACTATCGCAAAAACCTGCCTGCCCTTCATTATGCTGCTTTCGGTCTTGCTGAAAACGGGCGTGACGTCCTTCACCTTGGATGAGGCCTTCCTGAAGCCGCGCTTCTTCAGCTCGCTCCTCATCTTCAGTATGCTGACCTGCCGCCGGACCTCGTTCTCCACGAGCCTTGATATCATCCTCAGCTCCTGGGCGCCCTTTATCTCGATCCTGGCGCCCTCCGCTATGGACACGTTTATGTCCTGCCTGATGGTGCCTATGCCTCTCCTGGCCTTTCCCGTGGACCTCAGGAGCATGCCTATCTTCTCCGCAACGAGCCTGGTGTCTTCGGGCGCGCGTATGTGAGGCTCCGTTCCTATCTCTATGAGCGGGATGCCCAGCCTGTCGAGGCCGTAGACGACCGTGTCCCTGTCGTTGGATATGATCTGCGCCGAATCCTCCTCGAGGCAGACGTTTGAAATGCCGACCCGGCATCTGCCGGCATCCAGCCTGCCGTTCAGGCCCGCTATGAGAGTCCGCTGGAAGCCGCCCGTGTTGGATCCGTCTATCACGGTCTTCCTCATGACGTGGACCTCTTCGGGTATCTCGCAGCCCAGCATAACGGCGACCTTGAGCGTCGTCACGAGAGCCTCCATGTCCAGCTGATGGGGAGGCTCGCTGTCCATCTCCACTAGGCAGTTCTCGTCGCGGTATACCCTGTAGAGGAACTTCCTGTCCCTGAGCATCTCGTGCATCGCGGCGGCGTCAATCCTGCCCGTCTCTCCCGTGACCGCGCTCAGCTTCCTGGTGACCTCGCAGCAGTGGTCCTTCCCGGAGAAGCGTGCAGGGCAGGAGCAGAACAGCTTGCGCGCAGTGTCAAGCTGCTGGTGTATCTCTATGCCGCACTTGAGACCAAGCTTCGCGTAGTCCAGTTTCATAGTTATAATTGGAGAAGTTTGATTTATTATTTTTGAGGAGCCCGAACTCAGGTATAAAAAACTTAACGACCATAAAATACTATGATTTACAGCACCAACACAACCAAACCACTTATTGTCTACGGAGAAAACGGAAAAGAGTTTGCTGAAGGAATTTACAGATGTCTTGCAGAAGGTGTTAATGACAACCCTCCCATAAACAAAAATTTCGAGTTTGTCGGCAAGATGAGGCTTAAGCATTTCGCTGACGGGGAGCATGATATTAAAATTGGTCAGAATGTAAATGGAAGGAATGTGTATGTCGTTCAGAGGTTTTCACCAGAAAAATATAAAACCGATTCTGATTTCAATGAATTAAAGCTCATTAACGATGCGGCAGCCGGCTCATATGCCGGAAGAGTGACTGACGTCATGGGAAACATGCCGGGCGAAAGACAGGATAGAAAGAAATCAAACCGCGAGCCGCTGACAGCCAAGCTCTATGCGGAAGAGCTTGAAAACAGCGGAGCTGACGGTGTCATGTTCATGGACCTCCATGAGCCACAGATTGAAGGTTTTTTCCATAAAAGGACGAGAAAACTGAACATACCAGGGCTCTCATTTTATCTGCATTACATAAAGGAGCAGAACGGTGGATTTGATAATAGTGTTATAACGACCCTTGATGCAGGAGGACTGAAATCTCTTTATGACGCTTTCGAGAAAGTTTCAATGGAGCTATTCAAAGAAATAGAATTGGCGTCAGCGCTTAAAGAAAAAAAATATATAGACGGAGAGCTCAAAATCGAGCTCACACATTTCATGGGTAACGTGTCCGGGAAAAGGGTCTTCACAATAGATGATGAGGTGTCAAGTGGAAAGACAATTAAACCTGTAATTGAATACATGATGAATCTTGAAACACCACCAAAAAGCATAATATGTTTCAGCACTAAAGGAAAGCAAAAAGAAGAAGGGGCTGATAGAATGGATAAGATGCACAGGGATTATGGTGTGAAATTTGTCTTCACAAATGTTGTTCCAATAGACCCAAGCCTTCAGGGAGACTATATGGAGATAATCGAGGTGGATCCAATTTACGCCCATGCAATAAGCAGGATGGAGACAAAGAAAAGCATAAGCGACCTGTTTAGGTTTGAGAATTTCGAAAAGCTATTGGGTGGAGATTACAATTTCTGAAAAAAACAAAGTGGGCCTGGAGGGCCCGTTAGTATTTCTAACGGTTTCTGGTTACCAGAAGGTAGCTGAACAATATAGTTCCCTTCCTTGGAGGTGTAATCATGCAGGGAAAGGAAGCACTCTACCCTCTTATCCAGAGGAGAGTGGAAAAGGCTAAGAAGAAGCTTGAGGAATCAGGAGCGCTTGAGGAGAACAAGCGCCACATACTCGGATTCCTCGTGAAACTCGAGGCTGACGGCACAAGCAATGCCCAGATGCTGTCATACCTCGACAGGCTCACGCCCATAGCGCTTCTTCTCGGAAGGAAGGACTTCAAGGAGACCACGAGAAAGGACATGGAGGAGGTCTTCGCAAGATACAGAAAAGGGTACGCACAGTCGTCGCTGAACAAGGTCGTACAGTGCCTGAAGTGCTTTTACAGGTGGCTTTTCGACCTCAGCTCCGCCGACGCCGCTCCCGAAGCTGTAAGGTGGATGAAAAAGGAGAGTTGCCCGAACATTCTCAGGGCGGAGGACTTATGGACGGAAGAGGATATGCAGAAGGCGCTGTCGGTTACTCGAACCCTCAGGGACAAATGCATACTTAGCGTCCTCTATGAGACCGGACTGCACAATTTGACCGAACCGAAAACGGCCCTGATGATCCACTTCGGCGATCAGAAGAAGCAGAAATGGACGATGGAACGGATGAATTACGAGGAACCCGAACAACAACAGTAACGGGTTTCTGGAAAAGCTCTCGTTCCCACGCTCCGCGTGGGAACGAGAGCTCTATTGCGCGCAGCGGATA
>CAZSYZ010000059.1:0-8174 GCA_964611445.1 uncultured archaeon
TGAGGTCTATCTGCCAGAGCTCGTCAGGCCTGCCGGCCCTGAAGAACTTCCATCCATGGCCCCCGTTGAGGTACCCGCTTATGCCGTGCTTCCTGAGCACGCCGTTGATCGCGGCCCTGGAGAGCCTCACCCCCTGGACGCAGTCCGCCGCGTCCCTCATGAACGCCGGGAGGCATAACAGGCCCTGCCTTATCCTGGCCGTGCCCCACCTGTAGGTGTTCCGGAGGGCGAGAATCGATACCTCCACCTCTACGGTTATCTTGCTCCCCTTCGGCGCCCTCGGCCTGTCCCTGAAGCTCTCGCTTCCCCTGTGATTGGCCCTCCTGATCCATGAATAGACTGTGGGGCGGGTGGTATCGAACAGCCTTGCGATTTCAGAAACAGGCACTCCCTTCTTCCAGAGCTGCCTGAATGCAGCTCTCATCTCCGGTGAGAATCTCATGAGCATCACCGGATATGATATTATTGCTTCGCTGACAGAAATACGAGTCAGAGTGTAAAGTTAGAATGTGTACTTAACAAGCTCCCAACATTTATAAGCTTTCCATCCAAAAGGTGATGTTATGTACAGCCGCCGGAAATCCATCCTCAGAAGGCCCGATGGGCGAAATACAGAAGAAGAGGCTCGCCCTCTGGAGGGGTGAGCCCACCGTGAAGAGGCTTGAAAGGCCCACCAGGATAGGCAGGGCAAGGGGCCTCGGCTACAAGGCGAAGCAGGGGTTCTGCGTCGCCCGGGTGAAGGTCGGCAGGGGCGCAAGGAAGATCCCGCGTGTTGCTGGCGGCAGGAGGCCGAGGAGGGCCGGAAGGTTCTTCACGCTTGCAAAATCCAGGCAGCAGGTCGCCGAGGAGAAGGCGGCTGCAAAGCACAGGAACATGGAAGTGCTCAATTCTTACTGGGTCGGGGAGGACGGGAAGAACACGTGGTACGAGGTCATCCTCGCCGACAGGAGCCACCCGTCCGTCCTGAAGGACAGGGGCACCTCTTCGGCCATCGCCGCGGGCAGGGGAAGGGCCTTCCGCGGCATGACTTCGGCAGGCAGGAAGTCCAGGGGCCTGCTCCACAAGGGAAAGAAGGGCTAAAAGTCCCGGAAAACACGATAAGCTAAATGCCTGCCAATCCGCCAAGCATACTATAATATTGTTCAAAGAATTGTTTATTATCCCTTCGGGTTTGTTCACCCTCTCGGTATTCTTTCATTTTTTTCCTGATCACGGCGTTCTGTTTTCCGGCGTCGGTGAGTTGTTCTACTGTAAACATGTTACTATTTTCCCCGATTTTCCCGGTTATCTCGAATAATTTGTCTTGAGGGAAGGGTGGTCCTGAGTCGGTTATGTACATTCCCCTGTTTTTACCCCTTCCAATTGTCACAACGTATAATTCATAAGTTGAATCGATAGCACCATCGAGTATGTAGGCAGTTCCTGCTTTTAAATCCACGCTGGCTTTCATATTATCACTGCTGATGAGTTAGTAATTGATTTTATAAAGTTAACGAAAGGCCTTTTGCCGCGTGCCTAGAGGTCCTTTTCCATCTTCAGGCCCTTGGGATGGTAGCCCATGCCCCCGTAAAGGGATATGGCCCCGGAGTTGCCGTTCGTCACCGTGAGCTTGACTTTCCTTATACCGGAGGCCCTCAGGCATTTTTCGGCCTCCTCCATGAGCGCCTTTCCTATCCCCGTCCCCCTGCGCCCCTCCTCGACGAATATGTGCTCCACCCTCCCGAACCTGCCGACGTCGCTTTCCACTTCCCTGAACCAGACGTAGCCCACTATCCGGCCCCCGTCGCCTTCCGCCACCTTGACGTGGGCGGGATTCTTTGCCGCGTCGCGCATGAGAAGCCTCCTGAAGAGGCCTGTGTCGAAGTCGCATTCCGGGTGGCTGCTCTTCACGCTCTCGGCCTTGAACGCGCAGATGGTGTCCGTGTCCCGGGGCGAGAAGTCCCTCACCTTTATCATTATTTCTATTGAGCTCTTCCGGTTAAATTTATTTCTTCCTCCCCGTTGAGCGCGGGAATCACCCCTGCCGGCGCCAGGGGAGCCGCGGGCAGGCCGGAATACTTCCCCGTGAGGTAGCTTGCCACCTTCCTCATCGGGGTTATCTCGTTTATTATGTCCAGTATCATGTTGCTGGCCTCGCCGGGGTACCAGTAGTTCATGAAGGCGTTGGACTCTATGAATATGACGTTCTTTTCCATGCATATCCTCCTCACCTGGGAGAGCGCCTTGTCCCCGGCGAATATGGAATCTATCGTTATCTCCGGGCCGGAGTTGTTGAGCGCCGACTTCAGCGCTTCCTGTCTGCTTCTGTAATACGAGAATATATCGTTACATTTATTTCCAGTCATCTCGTGATCTATCCAGAAGTATTTCACGTCAACACCCTTGAAGTTATTTTGGTATATTAAGTGTGGATTATAACTTTTTTAAACCTTCCGTTTTCCAGTCTCAGACCTTCGAAAACTCGAACCTTATCTTGGACTTCCCGAACTCGAAGCGCAGCCTTGCCCGGACCCCTCACTTCATCAGCATCGGCCCGTAGGCGAGAGTGAGGAATAGCGTGTAATCGGCCTCGGAGAAGTTGGACTGGTCGTAGCCGTTGAGCGTCATCTTGTCGCCGTTCATCTCCATGGTGATGTATCCTGTGTTCTCACATCCAAAGAGGGAAAATGCGTCTTCGTGCCAGCTTGGCTCGGAGTTGAGCGTGGTTATCTCGTTCAGCTGCCTCCTCAGGCGAAGGCCGTACTGCCACGTCTCAAATAGCTTACCGGTCTTCGGCCCCCTGTACTTTTCGTTCAGCTCATTGTCCGTAGGTATCCCAACCACTTTCATCACGTCTTCTGACGTGCCGCCGTCATTCAACGCCCCCAGAATGACGTCCCGCTTCTTCGCATCCAGCTGGAAGCAGTCGAAGAGCTGTGAGAGTAGCGCGGGGGTTATCTTCTTCCCCTCTCTCAGCTCCTTGTTTGCGAATATGTGCTTGAGGCTCATGCCGGCCCTGTGGTACGGTTCCGTCCATGGGTGGTCAGGGTCAACACCGTAGTCGAAGTGTAGGTACGGGCCGGCAGAGAAGTACTCGTAGTGGTTTGGATAGACAGTGACCTCGCCGTCGCCTTCAAGGAAGATTTCCTTGTTGTCGAAGCCCTCGCGCTCGTTGAACACGGTCTTTACCTCGTAACCGAAGAGCTTCTTCCATTCCTGCGGGTCGTAGAGGGCCTTTATGTGCGCGTATGCGCTGTTGAGTGTTATCATCCGCTTGTGCGACATGGTCCTTATGCATGAAAGGATGTCTCCGGGCATAGGCTTATCCGGTCCCTTCTTTTCGTCATTCCAAGCGTCTTTCCACGCATCGGTGAGCATCCTGATGCTCTTATATGGGAAACCGCTTCCCGCCACGTCCTCGTCGGTGTAGAGCTTTCCGATGCCTAAAACGTTCATGTGAGGACTCACGAGGTCGGGGGTGGTATCTCTTCGAAAGCGTTATGAAGCTCTTCCTACACTCCTCGGGACTTGAGTTACGGGGAAGGTTCAAGAACCTGAACGGATTCTCCGCTATCTCCTTGTCCTGTTCCGACGCGAAATCCGATACCTCGAGAGGTCTCTCTTCCATCATTTTAGATCTTAGGAAAGAAATAAAAAGAGGAACTCACGCCTTGCTGAAATCGAATTTAAGCCTTGCCTTCCCGAACTCCAGCTTGCCCTTCCCTTCGCCTTCGAATTCCCCGAAATGGACGGACTTTCCGCCGACCCCCAGAAGAAGCTCCTTTTCCTGCTTCCTCAGCGCCTCCAGCGTCTTCCTGTCGCTGTCCACCCACAGCCCTATTTTGTCCTTCACCATGAGCTTCGCTTCCTTCCTCTTTATCTGGACGTTTCTGCAGAACTCCCTCAGAAGCGCCTCGTCCATGAGTACTTCGCCGAGCGCAAGGAAGCCGTGCTGGAACTCCCTGGCTTTTGCAGGCTTCTTCGTGACAAACTTCACAGACTTGACGTTTCCCATCTCTCTTATTACGCCGTCGAATTCCTTCATGGCACGGGCAATGTCCTTCTTGACGCTTATCCGGACTTCCTTCACCGGCCACCTGAGCTTGATGCCCTTCTCGTGCCTGAGCGAGTTCATGGCCTCGAGAAACTCTTTCACGGCTTCCATGCCGCTTTCAAGTGTTTTGCTTATAAGCTTCCTGTCGGGCTCGGGCCAGAGCTGCAGATGCACGGAATCCTTCCCGTAGAGGTCCCTGTACATGTAATCGGCAACGTACGGCGTTACCGGCGCCATGACCTTCAGGAGGTTCTCAAGCACGTAATTGAGCGTGTATATCGCTGCGTCCCTGTCCTTCCCGTTGTACCAAGGATTGACGCGGTTCCTGATTATCTTTATGTAGTTCCTTGAGAAGTCCTCGAGTATGAACCCGCTTATCCCCTGGACGAGCTTGTGGAACTCGTACTTCCCGACATCGGCCTTCCTGGCCATGAGGCTGTTCATCCTGCTCATTATCCACCTGTCCTCGACGTTGAGAGCCGGCCTGGATGAGACGCGCCTGTTCGCATACATCTTTATGAAGGAATATGTGTTCAAGAAGACCGTGAACATCCTGGAGACCTCTCTCATTTCGTCCCGGTTGAAGTAGAAGTCGTTCCAGAGCGGGCTTGAGAGCAGGTAGAAGCGGAAGGCGTCCCTTCCGTGCTTGTCAAGAATTTCCTGCGGGTCTATGAAGTTCCCAAGGGACTTGGACAGCTTTATGCCCTTCACGTCCATGACGAAGCCGTGCATCATGACGTTCCTGAACGGCGTCTTACCGAACGTCAGCACGCTCGTTATCATCTGGCTGTTCCACCATCCCCTGAACTGGTCGGGGCCTTCCGTCTGGAACATGGACGGCCACATCTTCTCGTAGAGCCTCTTATCCCTAGGATAACCGAGAGATGCCCACGTGCATACGCCGGAATCGAACCACACGTCGAGCACGTCCGGCACGCGCTTCACATCCTTCCCGCATTCCGGGCATTTCAGCCTTACGGAGTCTATCCCGGGCCTGTGGAAGTCTATCTCCTTCTTGAGACCAGCCTTTTCCCTGAGCTCCCTGAACGACCCTATGACCTGTATCTCGCCGCATCCGCATTCCCATATGGGCAGCGGAATGCCCCAGTACCTCTGCCTCGATATCGGCCAGTCGGAGAGGTTATCCAGCCAGTCGTTGAACCTGTCGCCGGCCCATTTGGGTATCCAGTTCACCTTTCTGTTCTCCCTGAGCAGCGTGTTCCTGGCGGCGGTCACCCTGAAGAACCACTGAGGCACGCCTATCTGGAGCAGGGGCGACTGGCATCTCCAGCACACAGGATAATCGTGTGTGTATGGATGAGTGTAAACGAGGACGCCGTCGTTCCGAAGGTCATCGACTATCTCCCCGTCAACCACCCTCGCCTTCTTGCCCGCGTACTTTCCGGTTTCCTTCAGCATGGAGCCGTCGATGTCCACGGGGCATACGGCAGGCAAACCATTCTTGTTGCCTTCCTCGAAGTCCTCCTTCCCGTGTCCCGGTGCGGTATGCACGAGTCCCGTGCCGTCCTCCAGATTAACGTACCTGTCGGAAAGGATGACTCTGTGGGCATCCTTCAGCTCTGGCATCTTCATGTGAGCTGCGAGCGGGCCCTCGTACCGGACTCCCTCCAGTTCCTTCCCGGGGAAAGTCCTGACTATCCTGTATCCGGCCTCTATGGCTTCCATGAGGGGCTGTACCCTCTCCTCCGCTATTATCCACGTCTCGCCGCTTCCCATCTCGACCTCGGCGTACCTGAACTTCGGATGAACCATGACGCCCGTATTGCCCGGCAGAGTCCACGGAGTCGTGGTCCATATGACCAGGAACTTGTTTTTGCCGCCCTTGACCCTGAACTTTACGTATATGGAATTGTCCGTCTGCTTCGTGTACTCGACCTCGTTGTACGCAACGACCGTCTCGCACCTGGGGCACACATGAACTGGGTACTTGCCCTTGTACAGGTAGCCTCCCTCGAATGACTTCTTGAACGTGTGCCATGCGCCCTCTATGTACCGGTTGTCCAGCGTCAGGTACGGCCTGTCCCAGTCCATCCAGACGCCGAGGTTTGCGAACTGCTCGTTCATGACTCCTATGTACTTAGTGGCGAACGCCCTGCACTTCTTCACGAAGTTGCCTATGCCATACTTCTCTATGTCCTTCTTGGTGGAAAATCCGAGCTCCTTCTCTACCTTCGTTTCAATGGGCGTCCCGTGGGTGTCGTAGCCCGGCTGGTCCCAGACGTTCTCTCCCAGCATCCTGTGGAACCTCAGGTACGCGTCCTTGATAACCTTGTTCCACGCGGTTCCCATGTGTATGGAACCCGTTGCGTAGGGGGGACCGTCAATGAAAAAGAACGTCTTTCCCTTCGAGCGGGCCTTCTTCAGCTTTTCGTACGTTCCGTCCTTCTTCCAGAAATCCGTGACCTCTTTCTCTACGTCAGCAAAGGTGTACATCGCCTAACCACCGTTCTTAAGTAAATAATAATTGTAGCCTTTTATTAATGCGTCCTTGCTGGCCTTTATGATGTCATCTGAAGCTCCGGACGTGGACCATGCGCTGTCGCCGGCCCTGAATTCTATGAACACCTCGACTATCGCCGCGGTGGCCTTCTCCTGGTTCAGTATCCTCACCCTGTAGTTCGTGAGCTTCAGCGTCTCGACATCGAATCTCTTTGAGAGCGCCTTCCTGAGGGCCAGGTCCAGCGAATGCACGGGACCTACACCTTCCGCTATTTCATGGAACGTCTCTCCGTCCACCGTGACCTTGACCTCCGTCTTTGCGTCACCTTTCGAGGATACGGCCGTTTCGTAGCCGAGAAGTTCGAATGGCCTTGTTTTTCCGTCGATCTTCTCTGAAAGCAGCAGGAAAAGCTCTGCGTCAGTCGTCACAAGGCCCTCATTCATCACGGACATTATCTCCCTGACCGCCGGATGCTCCTTGTCAAGGTCGTAGCCGTGCATCCTTGCGGCATCTATCACACCCGCCCTTCCGGCCTGCTCGGAAAGGCTGAAAAGCCTCCTGTTGCCGACGACATCCGGGCTCATGTGCTCGTAGGCCCGGGGATTCTTCAGCATGGCGTCTATGTGGACGCCGCCCTTGTGGCTGAACGCATTCGTGCCGACGAACGGCTTGTTCTTCGCCAGGCTGAACCCTGTCATCCTCATGATGTATCTGGAAAGGCTGAAGAGACCCTTCATGTTCACGCCGAGTCTGATTCCGAGCTTGGCACCCAACAAGGGAAGGAACTCGCACCAGTCCAGGTTGCCGCATCTCTCGCCTAGGCCGTTGACGGTTCCCTGCACGTGCATAACGCCGTTGCCGAGCGCGGCGAGGCTGTTCACCACGGCCATCCCCGTGTCGTTGTGCGCGTGGATTCCCAGCCGGCCGCCGAACCTTTCGCGCACGTCCTTCACGGCATTGGCGACTTCCCATGGCATGGAGCCGCCGTTGGTGTCGCACAGCACGAGCGTTTCCGCCTCCTGCGCGGCTTCCAGGACCTTCAGAGCATAATCCGGATTGGCCTTATATCCGTCGAAGAAGTGCTCGGCATCGAAGAATACAGTGAAACCTTTGGATTTAAGATAATCAATCGTGCCTGAGACCATCCTCAGGTTGTCTTCCGGGGAGACCCTGAGAATGTCCTTTACGTGGAGGTCCCATGCCTTCCCGAAAACCGTTATCACATCGGCTTTCGTCATGACAAGGTCCTTTATCAGGCCGTCGCTTGCGGGTTTCGGGCTGGTCATGCCGAACGCGGCAGTCTTCGATTTAAGGCCGAGACTTCTTGCCTCCTTGAAATACTTCCTGTCGGTGGGATTCGATGACGGCCAGCCTGCCTCTATGTAGTGAAAACCGAAATCAGAAAGCTTGCTGCTTATGGACAGCTTGTCCTCGAGGCTGAATTTCAGGCCGTGGGTCTGTGCACCGTCCCTGAGAGTGGTGTCGTAAAGAATTATGCGTTTCACATTTTCGGGGCTGATGAAATCGGAACCAATTTCACTCCAGGATCCGGCATTCACCCTTCACTTCAGCACCTTAAGTTAGTTTATGTCTTAACGCATTTAAAAATGTAAAGCGCGGGAAAGGGGAGAGTCACCGAGCCTTAATCATGCAACCCTTCTGCCGTTTTCAGCTTTCCTT
>CAZSYZ010000060.1:0-8014 GCA_964611445.1 uncultured archaeon
ACCTGCTGATCAGGGGCCTCAACGATCTCATGATACCGCATGTAGAGCCCAGAGGCGCCTTCTACGTTTTCCCCGACATAAGCGAGTTCGGCACTGATGAGGACGCCTTCCGGTTTTTCCTGAAGGCCGGGGTCATGACCATGCCCGGAAGCCTCTTCCATGAGAGCTGCTCCAGACACGTGAGATTCAGCTTTGTCGCCGATGAAAAAGAAATCATCGAGGGCCTTTCAAGACTCGAGGGCATAATAGCCTAGTTCGCAAAATCCTGAAGATCGGTCACACCGGAGCGTCGAGGCTTCTAGATGACTTTCGTCTCCGTCAGTATGATATCTTCGTTATTTATCCTGAGCTCATGCGGAACCTTGGGGTCGAAGTTCGTATATCTCATCTTATGAATTATCAGGGCCCGCATGGGTTTCTCCTCGAGGTCGAGGAATACCAGCTGCATGACACCGTCGCATTCGAAGGCCTCGTTGGCCCCGGAATCCAGACCGTTATCGTCCGGGGTCTCACACACGAGCAGCGACGACTGCGTGCTTTTAAGGGTTTTTATCAGCTCTATGAGATACGCCCTGTACGTCTTGTCGTTTTCGGAGAACATCAGCAGCTTGTTCACGTTATCTATGACTATCCTGTCCACCTCCGGATAGTTTGCGACTATCTCTACGAATCTCTTCATGGTCACGTTGCTCCGCTCCATGGGAATGTGCTCTATGGCGAGGTTCTTGTCCATGTATTTCCTCACAGCCTTCAATGAATCCACGGAGTCGCATGCCTTGAGCAGTTCCTCCCTCTCCTCGTTGAGCGTTATGAAGCAGCATTTCTCCTTCTTCCTCGCCCCATCGAGCAGGAATTTCAGGGCCATCAGGGTCTTCCCTGTGCCGGGTCCTCCGGAAAGCAGCACCACAGAGTTCTTTGGCAGCCCTCCCGAAAGGATACCGTCAAGCTTCTTAAGTCCGGTCGAAACTCTCATATCACTACTCCTCCCCAAATTTCGGTATTCCGAATTCAGATTTCTTTATTTTCACCAGCAGATACGCATCGTCGTCTATGATGAAGATGTTCGCGGGGACCTTCCTGTCCAATGAGTTTATAGAGAAGGACCCCAGTATCTTCTTCGGAAGCATTATCCTGTTGCTGTTTCCCAGCTTTCCCGTCGTCAGCCTGCAGGTCAGCGCCTCGCTGCCCTTCGGAAGTATGATGAGATCCGTCATGTGATGCTTCAGTATCTTGTATTCCCCCTGGCTTATTGAAAATTTTACTTCAATAGCCCCGTTGCTCATGTCGATTGTTTTTATTTCTGCCATAGTTTAATTCTCAAAATGAAATATTTAAACTTTTCCGTCTTTTTGTACATTTTTAAATAAGGAAATGGAATTAGTATTAAATATGGCGGGGAAAACCAGGGCACGAAAGCTGAAGAGCGGAAAAAAGCTGGAGGAGGCCATAGTAAAAAGCGCGCCGCCCCTTAAGACTGAAAAGAAGCAACCCCCCGCAGTAAAGAGCCCTGAAACCCTTAAGACTGAAAAGAAGCAGCCGCCCGCAATAAAAAGCGCGGAACCCCCGAAGAGCGAAAAAAAGGCGAAGCAGCCCATAGTGGAAAAAGAGGAATTCATGAAGACCGGCATAGCAGGTCTCGACAGCCTCTTCAAGGAGGGCATACCCACGAACAGTTCCGTTCTCATCGCGGGCGGCACAGGTTCCGGCAAAACGCTTCTCACCCTGCAGATACTCTGCAACGCGGCCAGGGAAGGCAAGAAATGCTTCTACATGTCTTTCGAGGAATCCGAGGAGAGGCTGGACAATCACATGAGGAAATTTGGATGGGATCTTGGAGACAAGAAGGGCAACCTTCTCCTGCAGCGTTTCAACCTCTTCGACATCACAAGATCGATAGACGCCATGCTGGCCAAGCAGTCCGGCGACCTGCTCATAGAAGTGGAGCCGGTAATCCTCCCTAAGGGGTTCAAGCCGGACATCATCGTGGTGGACTCGTTGACCGCGATAGCTTCGGCTTTCTACGGCAGGGGAGAGACCTACAGGCTGTACATAAACCAGCTTTTCAGGTTCTTTGAGGACCAGAAGATAACCACATTCCTGATATCAGAAACCAACCAGGACCCAAAGATCTACAGCACGAGCGGCGTTGAGGAATTCCTGGCAGATGGCGTGATAGTCCTATACAACATCAGAAGCGGGAACGTGAGGGAGCACGGCCTTGAGGTCCTTAAGATGCGGGGCACGGAGCACGAGAGGAAAATCGTAGCCATGCAGATAATAAGCGGCAAGGGCATAGAGATTTTCCCGGACCAGGAAGTTTTCAGTGTCGAGTGACTGCTTCTCAAGAAATGTAAAGTAAAGTTCCTAACGTTACACTTCTTATGCCAGTAAAACAATAATATATATCCGGTGATGCTATGCGATTCACACCGGATGTTCGAAGGCTCATGAGAGACCTTGTCAGGAAAGGACGCTCCATAGCCTCTATTGCCAAGTTCTTAGGCACGTCAAGGCAGACTGTTTATAGATGGTATAAAAGAGCGTTCCACGTGGGCAGGGAATACTATAACGACAGTCCAAGAAAGCCCAGGGAGGGAAAGATAACAGTCGATGTCGAGGTATCCATACTTGCCCTCAGGAACACCTTCGGCTGGGGAACCGGAAGGATACAGCAGGGACTGTACTCCCTGCCGGGATACATGAGGCGTGCGGTGAGATGCGTGCAGGGCGTGAGGCTGTCCAGAGCAGCTGTCAACAACGTCCTCAGGAAGCACGGGATAAACGGTTATAAGAGGGAACAGAAGAGCTGGAAGTTCTTCAGGGCGGAGAGGCCCGACGAGCTGTGGCAGCTCGACCTGAAGGGCCCTTACGCCGTTCATGGACAGAAGCACTGGTTCGTCGTCTGCATCGACGACCACAGCAGGTATCTCCCGCTGGCAGAACAGTTCGATCACAGCCCGGGGACGGCGGATATAACCGTGCTGCTGGAGCGTATCGGCAGGAAACCGGAAGGCATACTGACGGACAACGGCGGGCAGTTCAAGGACAGCTGGAAACGCTGGTGCAAGGAGAACGGGATAACGGCACACTTCGCCCATCCTTACTACCCCCAGGACAAAGGGAAAGCGGAGAGGTGCATAAGGAACCTGAACCAGGAGTTCGTTCATCACCTGAGGAGGTTTCCGGAGTGGCTGAAAGGCAGGATACACGAATGCAGGGAGTGGTATAACCGCTGCCGGTATCATAGAGGGATAGAAGGCGTGCCGGCGGAGTTATATGAGTGTAACGTTGGAAAGTTTACTTAACATATCCACATCTTTTAAATACCTAGCTCACAATTCTATTAAAGTCAAAATCAAATACAGCGGGGTAGAGCAAGGTAATACAGTTCGTTCTGGTTACCCTCGAAGCCTGGAGTGCTCGTTGGGCTCATAACCCAAAGGTCAGTGGTTCAAAACCCTTTTCCGCTTGCGTGCAAAAGCGTTTACGGAAAAAGATGGAAATCCACTCCCCGCTATTTAACCTTTTTCTGTTCGAGACAGGCAAAAACGTTAACGAAAAAGACTATTTTAAAGTACAAAACCAAATTATCCTTATGCTGTATTCGAAGCTCGTCGAGGTCTACGAGGAGCTGGAGAAGACCTCAGCCAGGCTAGGGAAGATAGACGCCGTCGCCAGGATTCTAAAGGAAGCAGAACCCGGGAACCTGCCGCGCGTGGTGCTCCTTCTCCAGGGCAAGGTGTTCCCCAGCTGGAGCGAGCAGGAGATCGGCATAGCCGACAAGATGGTCGTGAGGATAGTGTCGACAGCTACAGGTTTTAAAGAAGCAGAAGTCATGAGGCATTACAACGAGACGGGAGACCTCGGCCTTACGGTCGAGAAGCTGCTGGCAGGCAAAAGGCAGCAGACCCTTGGGGTCAAGCGCATTGACATCGCGAAGGTTTTCGAGAACCTGCAGAAGCTGGCCACGGTGGAAGGGAAGGGAAGCCAGGAAGTGAAGGTAAGCATAGTCAGGGAGCTTGTGATACATTCCTCCCCCAAGGAGGCCAAATACATCGTCCGGACCGCGCTCGGCCAGCTCAGGGTGGGCGTTGCCGAGGGAGTGGTCAGGGACGCGATAGCAGCGGCGTTCTTCCCGGACAAGGAAGGTGACGATAAGAAGGAGGTCATCAAGGCCATAGAATGGGCATGGTTCATGAGGCCCGACTACGGCGATGTCGCCCGCATGGCAAAGGAGAAAGGCCTTGAGGGTCTGAAGAAGGCAAAACTGGAACTGGGAAAGCCTTTCCAGGTGCTTCTCGCAGAGAAGTCGCCATCGCTCAAAGAGGCTTTGGAGGCATACGAAAACCCTCAGCTTGAATGGAAATTTGATGGAGCGAGAATTCAATGCCATAAGGACGGTGACAAGGTGTGGCTCTTCACAAGGAGGCTCGAAAACGTCACAAACCAGTTCCCCGACATAGTCAGGATGGTGAGGGAAGGCGTCAGGGCAAGACGATGCGTGCTGGAGGGCGAGGCCATGGCCATCGGGAAGAATGGCAAGCCCGCGCCGTTCCAGATACTTTCCCAGAGGATACACCGCAAGTATGAAATAGACAAGATGGCAAAGGAGATACCCGTCCAGATGAACTGGTTCGACATCGTGTATCTGGACGCTGAGCAGCTTTTTGACAGTACCTTCAGGGAAAGGCGAAAAATGCTTGAAAGGATGATAAAGGCAACAAAGGGGAAGTTCCAGCTTTCCGAGCCGCTCCTGACAAAGGACCTTCACAAGGCCGAGAAGTTCTACCAGGACGCGCTTTACGCCGGCCAAGAAGGGGTCATGGTCAAGAACCTGGACGCCACGTACCAGCCCGGAAGAAGGGTCGCGGGCGGCTGGCTCAAGGTCAAGCCCATCATGGAGACGCTGGACCTCGTCATAACGGGCGCCCAGTGGGGGACCGGCAAGCGCGCAGGCTGGCTAGGGTCCTTCGTGCTCGCGTGCAGGGAAGAGGAAAGCGGGGAATTCATGGAGTGCGGCATGATGGGCACGGGCGTCAAGGAGAAGAAGACGGACGAAAAAGACGTAACCTTCAAAGATCTTACGGAGATGCTCAGGCCGTCCATAGTCAGCGAGAAGGGCAACATGGTCAGGATAAAGCCCAAGATTGTCCTGGAAATTGCGTACGAGGAGATACAGAAGAGCCCGAACTACGGCTCAGGCTACGCCTTGAGGTTTCCCAGGCTCATTTCATTAAGGATAGATAAATCGATTTCAGATGCAGACACGCTGGATAGAATAAAATATTTATACGAAATGCAAAAGGGTGGAAAAAAGGATAAAAATTAGCTCATATACTTTTCAGTCCATCCAATAAATCTCCTCTGCCGTTTTTTCTAAAAAGATTTTCTAATTCTTTCGTTCCGATTAGTGTAATTTTATCTTTTTTCGCTGAATTTCTGACTTCTGGAGAGAAACCGGACAAAGAGACCAAAATCCCAGAATTAAGTGTAATACCATCTTTGGTCTGTTTATTGAGATAAGAATCTAATATTTTCGAATACCCTTTGAGATGTCCAAAACCATTCAGTGTCACGTAGTGCGTTTTGACCTCTACGAATTTATTTCCAATTAAAAAATCTGGTGTTTTCAAAGAGTTCTTTATTATTCTTTTTCTTCTGACATCATCCACACCTTCACCTAACAATTTAAAGTACTGTAATACCAATTCCTCAAACTTTCTACCTTTTTTATCAATCTCAAATGAATCTGATTTTCTTTCCGCTGTATAGAAGTATTCCTCTCCGAACAATCTCCTGAATTTAGATGTTAGACTGGAAACTGAAACATCTAGCTCTCCCGCAAGCTGAAATAAAGATATGTTTGTATTTTTGTATTTTTCAAATGCATAGATATAGTCTTTATTTTTGACTTTTCTTTCATCCCTTCTTGATATGGCAATTTTCCTGTATTCATCTCCGAACAATTTTTTGAATCTGAATATGAGCGAATTTTCTTTCATACATATTCTACTTGCAAGCGTGTCAATCGACATTCGACTATGCTTGTAGATTTCAAACGCTTCTTTTATACCTTCTTCTGAAATTTTCCTCCGCTTTTTTCCAGAATCCTCGAGTCTCCTAATTTTTGCAATTTCTCTGTAGTCATTTCCAATAATTCTTGCCATCGAATGTGTCAGTGTATCTCTAGATACATTGTATTTATTTGCCAAATCAACTGCTGATACGCCATTTTTATATTCCAAGAAAATTTTTCGTATGTTTTCTTTTGTCAATTTTCTGTTCCAGATTGATTTTTCTTTGGAGACGTCTCTATACGCTGGTCCTATTACCTTCTTGAAAAGTCTGGATAGGGCTTCAGCATTGCAGTCCAATTCCGTGGCGATATCGCATAATCTAATTTCTGGATACTCTTTGTATTTTTTAAAAGATGTGAATATATCTTCTCTGGACAATCTCCTTTCTCCCCTGCCTATTAGTTTTGTTTTCGAGATTTTGTGATACTCGTCACCAAAATATTTTTTGAAGTATAATCTGAGAGTGTCTTGATTCACTCCAAGACTCTTCGATATGGTTGAAGAATCCGAACCGGCTTTTTTGTATTCTTCAAAGGCCTTGATAATGCACATCTTTGACAGTTTCTGTCGTTTATTTTTCTGCAAAGATTTGTATTCAATGTAAAAATGTCTCTTGAATGCCTTGTTCAGAGTGGACCTGTGTAAACCTGATTTTTCAGCGATTGTAATTAACGCGGCTCTTTCATTTGTTTTATACTCTTCAAACAAAGCTCTTATTTCGTCTTTTGTCAAAACTTTTCTTGACATAATTTATATTTCTAATGCGTATATAAAAACTTATTTGAAGACTTGATAATAAATGAATTATGTAGACACCATTCACATAGGCAATAAAGAGAGTATAACGGGACTGAGATGTGACAGGGGCCCGGAAGACGCCGACGGCATGGAAAGGATAGGGCAGCTCTACGGCCAGCAGAAGGGCAAGAAATGATTTCAACCCTAGTAGTTATAATAATTAAATAGTAGATGATGCAATAATATATTATCCATCTGAAGGGGGACTTGAGACATGGGGAAGCTACGCAACGCTCCTAAGGCTGCATATGCATTTTCCTTATCGTTAGCGATATGCTTGGTATTGATTGTTTCCGCAGGAGGGTCCCAGAGCACTGCGAATTCGAACGGGATATACTTGGAGCTTCTGACCACGGGCGGCGACAACTGGACTGGAAGCGGCGCCACCGAGCTGTTCAACTTCACCATAAACAACACCTATTATAATCTCTCCCTGACGCAGGTGAACATATCCGTGCCGCTGGGTCCCGACGGCAGTGCGAGCTTATCCGTGAACATGAGCACCAACGGCACGTCCGACGCCTCGTGGAGCTGCAACAACAGGACCAGCGACGGTCAAGGAAACGTCACGCTTATAGAGTGCATGACGCCAACGGCCAATCTAACCAACGGCACAGTGCTTTTCGTATGGTTCAATGCAACGGCGTCCGACGCATCGTCCGAGGATGTGTACCAGTGGAACGTCACGGTGCTCAACGAGACGAACGGTTACGCAGTCTCACAGAACATATCCAGCGGCGTTGATGGCGCCGGGCCTTCCATAACGCTCAACTACCCATCGAACGACAGCTGGAGGGCGAACAGCACGATCGAGTTCAATTTCACTCCCTCGGACGCGTCAGGTTCGCTCGGAATCTGCGAACTGTGGGTCGCCAATTCGACGGGCGGGGAGTGGCACCTGAACGCGACGAACAGCGCGCCGGTGAACGGCCAGATGAACAACATAACCTCCTACGGCTTCAGCACCAACTCCTCCACCCAGAAAGTCCGGTACATATGGAACGTGTGGTGCAACGACACCTTCGGCAACGCGGCGTCCGCCTCCCAGAACTTCACTGTGAACGTCGGCAACAGGTCCAACATTATAGTCCAGAGCGTGACGTTCGATGAGTCCCCCGCGCCTTCCGCGGGCATGAACG
>CAZSYZ010000061.1:0-7977 GCA_964611445.1 uncultured archaeon
GCTGGACCTTTACGGCTTCACGGTCGAGGCCACCCTGCTGAACAACACGGAGGAGATCATAGAGCATTACGCTCTGACGGACGCCAGCGCCAGGACGGATTCCAACCCGCTGAAATCCGCCCAGTCAGCCATCATAACAGCAAACATAACGTATGACATAAACGAGACCACCACGGCCCTCACGGAAGTCAAAGTTCTCAACTCAGTATGCCATGAAGTGGCGCCAAGCATTGAGATATAATGATTTATAGCAAAAAGGAATAATATAAGTGATAAAATGGCTGAGGAAGAGGAGAAACCGGAATCAGAAGTTCTAAAGTCCATAAAAGACAAGCTGGCGGAACTGGAGGACATGCAGCTCGTGAACAAGCTCGACATCATCAACGTCAAGAACGAGCTTGACAGGGCCAGCCTCACGGGAGGCCCCTCAGAAACTTCGGAAAAGCTGGAGGAGCTTTCAAGGCTGGTCGAGAAGTCTGAGAAGCTGAAGACGGCAGAAAAGCTGGTCGAGGAACTCCAGGAGCTCAAGTCCGAGCTCGGGAAGGGAGCACCCGCCGGCACCGGAAGTATGAATCTCGACCCTTTGAGGAGGGAGATAGAGGACCTGAGGTCCAAGGTCGCGGAACTTCAGAGAACCAGGGCATCGGCATCCGGGAAGAAGGTTGAAGCCCCGGAGCTTCAGGAACTGAGGGAAAGGACAGGCAGGCTGGAGGGGCGCATGAAAGAGCTGTCGGAGATGAAGGGCAGGATTCCGCAGACGGAAAAGGTTCCTTCCGGCATACCCAAGAACATTCTCGACAGGATGGGGGACATCGAGAAACTTTCCTCCCGGATAGAGTCGCTCAGGTCGCAGCTCGAGATGCAGAAGACCATGATTTCGGGGCTCGAGAAGAAGGGAGCGCCCGTACCGGGACCCGTGCCGAAGGAGCTGGAAGAAAGGCTCAATAGGCTCGAGTCGGGCGTATCTGAAATGAGCGTCAGGCACGAGCCAGAGCTGCCGGATGACATAGTTTACAGGGTGAAGATGCTGGAGGAGGCAGTCGGGGACGAGAAGCCCAGGACGGTCATAGCTAAGCCCGCCAAGGCGCTGCTGGACAGGCTCGACAGGCTGGAGGGCAACATGAAAGAGCTGGAAGCGATAAAGTCCAGGGCAGCTGGGAAGAAGGAAAAGGCCCCGGACGTCGAGGAAGTAAAGAGCATGCTGGAGAGCATAAAGACCCAGGTGATGCAGCAGGGCAATGAGCTGCTCGACCTTAAGTCCTTGAAGGGCGCGGACAGCTTCATGAAGATAGATGAGATGAGGGAGCAGCTGGACAAGATAAAGTCCCACATATCAGAGATTGAGGGCAGCGCCCTGAAGGCGGGAATGGCACCGGATGCGCTTGAAGAGCTCAGGCACCTCAAGGGGCAGTTCCCTGTCGAGGAGTTCCATGAGCTCAAGAAGAGGATGAATGCCATAGAGCAGAAGCTTGAAAGGCTGGGCAGTCTTGCCAAGGGGCTGAAGCCCATAGAGCTTCCCGATGGTAATTTCAGGGCCGGTGGAGGGGCATCAAAGCAGCACGAGGCGAGAATTCAGGAGCTTGAGAAGCTGGTCGGCGAGGGGGTCAGCGGAAAGAGGTTCAAAGCCCTTGAAAAGAGGATGGACGAGATGAGGGAATGGCTTCCCGAGTACATAGCAAACGACATCGAGCACAGGATTGACGATTTCAGAAAGGTCCTGCAGACCAAGGTCAGCGAGGTCAGCGACCTCAAGGAAGAGATAATCGAGCACACAATCGAGCAGCTGCTCGCACAGCCCGGACACGTCAGCAAGATTCTTGGCGAAAAGATCAAGAAGCAGAACGACGAGATACAGCAGAGGCTTGCGAGGCTGGAAAACATAGTAAGACCCTCCGACGCGAAGCTCACGACGCTTCTCAGGGATTTAGACGAGGCCAAGAGGGAGCTTGAAAAGGAGAAGCAGGTGCTCAAGGAGATGCAGGAAAAGAACAGGATGGACGTCGAGTCGATTGTGATAGACCTGAAGGCGCTCAACACCAAGCTGTCGTCGTTGGAAAGGACGTCAAGGGAAGGCGGGGCCGCGCTGTCCGTAGGGGTTCTGAGGGACATCGAGATACTGAAGACGAAGGCCGACTGGCTCGAAAGCACGATCCACAAGTTCGACCTCAGCGAGATACACCAGAAGATAGACGAGCTGGAGGAGAGAGTCTATTCGAGCAGGAACTACTCCCCGCACGTCATAGAATGAACCTTTTTGCATTCCAAAAATTTATAGCGTCTTCTTCAGGACGGCCGGTATCCTTTCTATGACGTCCGTCGCAAGCATGGCGGGGCCAAGCTCATCCGCTGCGATGTCACCAGCCTCCCCGCATATGTAGGCAGCGGCCGCGGCCGCGTTGAACGGTTTGGAGCCCATCGCGAGCAGCGCCCCGCATATGCCTGACAGCACGTCGCCGGTACCGCCAACGGTCATGTAAGGGTTCCCGGTCGAGTTCACCATGACGCTTGACCCTTCGGCTATGACGTCCTTGTAGCCCTTCAGCAGAACTGTCGCCCTGAACTCCCCGCTGAACCTTGCGGCCTCCTTGACCCTGCTCTCGACATTCTTCTGGACCCTGTGCCCGCTGAGGTTGTAGAACTCTCCCGCATGCGGCGTCAGTATCCAGCCCTTCCTGAGCAGCCTCTTGTCCTCGCTCAGCATGTGCAGCGCGTCCGCATCGATGACGCACGGCTTCTTCAGATAGCTCAGGAACTCATGGACGGCGTCCATGGTGTCGACCATCCTCCCGAGGCCGTTGCCAATCACAACGGCGTCCGATTGCTCCGCGAGCGCCTCGAGCTTGTGGACATTCTCTATGCTTATGAAGTCCCCCATCAGGGGCTCTGTTATAAGGTTCGGGGAAAACGACGCTATCACATCCGCGGCGGTCTCGGGCGCGGCAACGGTCACCAGATCCACGCCGGAGCGCAGCGCGGCGAGCCCGCACAGGGCGGGAGCCCCCCTGTACTTCCTGCTGCCGCCTATAACCAGGAGGCGCCCGTGGTCTCCCTTCCTGTCCCACTGGTGCCTCTTCGGGTAAACCTTTCTGACGATGTCTTCGGTGACGGCCCTGATCATGACTAATTGTTGGAACCCGTAGTTAAAAAGTCTACTTCCAGTATGGGTTTTTCAGGTACTTGTACACGGCATAAGCCGCCCTCTCACCGGTAGCGAGCGCCTGCGGTATCCTCTTTATGTCAGAGACAATGTCGCCTGCCGCGAATACCCCCGGAACGCTCGTCATGCAGTTCCCGTCGACCTTCACGCAACCCTTCTCAATACTTATGCCCAGCTTCTGAAGGCAGTCATCTGCAGGAACCGATCCTATCAGGATGACCGCAGCGTCCAGTGAAAGCGTGACCTTCTCTTTCGTCTTGTTGCTGAAGAGCACGGCGCCTTCAAGCATTCCATTCCCTGAGAACCTCTCAACCTCGTGGCTCCACAGCATCTTTATGCCGGACTTGGAAATCTTCTTCCTGTTGTCGTTGGTGGCCCTGAGCTCGTCTTTCCTGTGGGACATCCATACCGTCGCCCCGGCCCCGTGCAGGCCCAGCGCGCAGTCGGCCGCGGAATCGCCGCCCCCGACCACGAGCACCTTCTTCCCCGAGAACTTCTTCGGGTCAAAGACTGCATAAAAGACGCCTTCCAATGCCTCGCCGGGCACTCCGAGCTTCTTGGGCACCCCGCGGATTCCCGTGGCGGCAATCACGGTCCTGGCCTCGTAAACGCCCCGGGAGGTCTTCACCCTGAAGGTCTTCCCCTTCATTATCTCCGTGACGGGCTCCGTCTCACGTATCTCGGCACCCGATGACCTGGCATGCCCTGAAATCCTCTCTGCGACGTCCTTTCCCTTCATAGAGCTGAGGCCGAGGTACGAATCCACGTCCTTCCACGGGTAGCTCTGGGCGGGCGCGCCGCCGGCCTTCCCGGCCTCGAGCACGAGCGTCTTCAGCCTGAGGTACTGGGCGTCAAGTGCCGCGGCCAGACCGGCGGGGCCTGCGCCGACTATTACGACATCGTAAACCATACGCATCAATAGTTCTGTTTTCGGACAAGGGCTTAAAAATATTACAACTCGCTGGCACAGTCCTTCAAAAAACAAGGTTCACTTTTTCTTCCTCTGGTACTTCATCGCGTTGACGGGAATGCCGAGATCCTCTAGGTTCTTCTTGAACTTGGCGAGCGCCGCGTGGATCTCCTCTTCCTTCCTGGCCCCGGTGCATATTATCTTCCCGGTGCCGAAGAGCAGGAAGGCAACCCTGGGGTCGGATATCCTGTAAACGAGCCCGGGGAACTGCTCGGGTTCATATTCAGCATTTTCAAGGTTGTAGGCGATGTGCTCCAGGTTGAGCTTCTCCTTCGCCTCTATCTGCGTGGACGCCACTATGTTCTCGACGCCCGTGTGGTATTCCGTCGGCAGGTCTATGTTGAGGGCCCTCATGTCCTCGACGACCTTGTTGACGGCGATCCTTGCGAATTCCGGGCTCCTCGCGCCAGTGCACACGATCTTGCCGGAAGAGAATATGAGCGCCGCGGTCTTCGGGTCCTTCACCCTGTAAACCACACCGGGGAACGATTCGGGCTTGTACTCCGCATCGACAAGCTCCCTGGATATCTTGTCCATGGGTATGTCCTTTCCGAGCGTGGTGAAAACAACGACGTTCTCAATCTTTACGTCAAATTCATTAGGCCTGCTTCCCTTCAAAGAACCACCACAATATATTATTAATGGTCCTTTTCTTTTATAAATGATACGAGAAAGCGCATAAATCCCGGCTTACGCGCAGGCGCTCCTGTAGTTAATGCCGACCTTGGCGAGGTCAAGGATGCCTATGACGCCGTCCCAGTTCACGTCGGCCCTCACGTCCCAGTAAGGGTCACCGGGCCGCGTCCCATCCCTACAATTTTCAGGTATGTCATGACCTGGATTGGCAGAGTAAAGAAGATCTGCCCATATTATTTAAATCTTTTCACTATGGCTGCTGTAGTTCCCTAATTACCCAAGAAGGGTCGAGGTCATCGAACCCTATCACCTGCGCTAATTCCTTTGCGTTAGGTCCAAGACCGAGTTTCCATAACTTCTTTAGGAATTTTCCACTTTCCTTGTTCTCGAACCAGTTTTCGTCCAGTTCGCGCATCTTGGCCCTTATTTGGGCGTCCAGAATCCAGCCAAGAAGATGGTTCACGGAGTAGAAGTCATTGCTCTGGGAAAGGTACCGCAGCCTCTCCGAATCGTCGGTGTCGACAAAGAAGATTTCCTTTTGAATTTCCGCGAATCGGTCTTCAAGGTTAGGTCTCCTAGCGTATTTTTCCATGTCGAACTTGAAACAGGAGCACGCCCACCTGATGTTGTCCAGTTTCACGTACAGCGCGCGCTTCATGTACTCTTCTGTCGTTTTCATGTCCATCCTAGTGTACTTTTTCAGCCATTTCCTCTCCAGCATTAAATGACTAAAAACAAAGGCGAACGCCTCTGTTACAGCGCAAGATCCGAACACCCTCAATTCTATCGGGAGGCTCCTATCTATATTAGAGAAGTGCTCGGCATGGCCAAGCTCGTGGAGCAGCGAACTGTAGTCATTGAAGCCCCCACGCGGCTTCACAAGCACCCTTATGTCTTCTGGGACGGATACAGGATGTGTAAAGGCACCGTCTATTTTTCCCGCCCTCATTTCGCGATCAACAGATATACGACCGTTCTCATACAAGTCAAGTCCCATCCCGTGCAACGTTCTTTCGAAGACATCCATTGCAGGCTCCTTGGGGAAAGAGGAGTCGAACTTTTTCAGCCTGTTCAAAATGAGCATGTCGCATTGCCTCAGCGGCTCCTTTTCCAAATCTAACACTTCACCTGCTATCTCCTGTCTGGTTTCCTTGTAGAAGCTCTCGGTGCCTTTTAGGATTTTTGTCAGCATGCGGTCAAGCTTTCTGAAATCGGTCATCTGGAACTTCTCGTGGTATTCGATGCCGTTTCTGAATCCGAAATCCTTCAGCAACATATCCCTTTTTTCGTTTATTTCCTCCATTATAACGTTCTTTCTTCTGAAGTTTTCATCCATGGATCGGTACAGCTTCCTTCTTCTTGCCCGGCTTTCTTCATTCGCGAGCATGGAGGGGATGTCACGTATGTGCACTTTTTTACCTTCAACATGCACAGATTCAAGACCCATATTTGACAACTTGTTGACCAAGGGAGACAGTTCCCTTTCGACATGCATCTCCTGCAGTGTGAAAATCAGGTAATGAAAGGCCCTCTTTTCAAGCCAGTCTTTTGCGTTATCATATTTACTCGCCACGAATTCTACAATTCTCTTACCTGAAGAAAGATAGCTGTACGCGTCGTAAATTTGTGCAGTTTTCAATTCCTTTCCATATGCGAAGTGGTTGTAATATGACAAACCAATTTTCCTATTGAATTCTTCTATGTCCCTTCTTATTTTCTTCAGATTATAATCAAATACAGTCATGATTTAAGGATATTTTAATTTCTATTTAATAAGCTTTATTTCCCTTGTGCTATCCTGAATTAATTGCACTCTTTCTGTCCCTATAGAATACACCCGCCGGGAATAAATAGCCGAGAGCGCCGTTTGCGCTATCTTCCAGAACTCTATGCGATATTTTTTAAACCCGCCGGGATGCATCCCGCTTCATGCTATGCGGACGCCGTCCCTCTGCGCGTTCATGAGTATGCCGCGCCCGCCCTTGAGCCTCTCCCATTCCTCGGGCGTGTAGCAGAGTATCTCAAGGTCATGCGGGCTGTCCCAGACCTCGTGGACTGTTGCAGCCCTCCTGAGAAAATGTACCCCCCTGAACTCATCGGAAACCAGCACGAAGTCGAAGTCGCTGCTGACGAAATTGTCCCCCCTTGCCCGGCTGCCAAACAGCAGGAGACGTCCTATCTTCATCCGCCTCTTCAGCAGCCTTGCGAAACGATTCGCCGTCAGAGTTGTCTGCCTGTCCATCCGATGACCTCCTTGGATGAGCCGAGAGTCCTTGAAGCTATGGTCTTGTCGTACAGGGTTTCCGGAGGTTCCTCTGCGGCGCTCGGGTACCTCGTGTTCACGTATTCGGGCGTGAGGTCCCTCAGGAAGCTGTGGAACTTCTCCGGAACCTTGGCGGACTTTCCCAGGAATATGAGGGAGTGGCTGAACATCTCCGGAGCCTGAGGATTTTTTGACCTCTTCAGGAAGAACGCCTTGAGCGCCTTCTCGACGGCCTGATGGCAGAAGAAGACGGACGCGTAGTACCTGCCCTCGCGGAGGTTGACCTCAGCTGTCTCGATGTCAGCCCTGGCCTGATCCCACCAAAGCTTTATTTCGCTTCTCATATTGAATAGAATACACAATCATTTAAATAAGCTTTATTTCCACACGATTCGTCAGCACCTGTCGCCGTAGTTCATCGCCACGAGCAGAAGGTCCCAAATGCCGGCCTTTCCGCTTCCGTCAATATATGCGTCAGACTCATATCATTTGTGACAATAAACTAGGGCAAAGCATATCTTTCAATATTCACTCAGCGTTCAATTTATAAAATTTACTTTCCAATTCTGAAAAATGAGACCCGGTGATGTTTATGTTGATTCCGAAATCGGAAGACTTTACTTTGCTGCAGTCTTTCGGCCAGGAATCGAGATACACGTAGGGTCCATGTATCCAAAGGAGAACCTGTTCATAGAAAACCTTGATGCTGAACGCGGGATTGAAGAATTCAAGAATTATGTCACTTTTCTTGAAAATTGCGGCATAAGTGTGCACTGCGCAAGAAGTGCGCTCACATCAGCGATGGTCCCGAAGATTCATCGGTTGATGAATTAATTGAAGATATAATAAGCGCATACCCAAAGGTTGACAGGAATGTCTCAAGAAGGATAGTTGAATCCGAAATAAAGATGTATGGCGGTGGTTCTGAGGGAGAAGGCCAAGTCATAGCTT
>CAZSYZ010000062.1:0-7552 GCA_964611445.1 uncultured archaeon
GATAACGACCCTGCTCTTCTCCGTCATCCTTTTCCTTTCATGAATGGCCTTTATCTTCCCCGTGGCGCCGGAGTTCTTTCCTGACATTATGGTCGCGGTGGCGCCCTCCTTTGCCTGGAAGTGCTCAAGTATCTTCTGCGACGGAAGCTCTATGAGAAGCGAGTCGCCCGGCCTGTACTTGTTCTCTTTCACTATCATGGTGCGGCCGTCATGAAGGCTCAACTGGAACCTGCCTCCCCTGATGACCCTCTTGTTCCTCACGGAGCAGAGCTTCCTTGAGGCCTGCTTGGCGTCTATGCCTACTAGTTCCATGCCCTTCGGGCTCGCGACGACCCTGAACTGCTTTTTTATCGACGGGAATTCCACGACGTCTGTCAGTCCGACCGGATGCTTTTCATTCATGCAGACCCTCTTGTCGATCAGGACTTCTCCGCCCTTGATTATCTTCCTTGCCTCGTCCGCCGTCTCGGCAAAGCCGAGCACGTCCCTGACAACAATCCTCAGCGCGATGCTGAACTTCTTCGGATGCGGGCCCGGTGCCGGGGTTATGACGAACTTCTCGGTCTTCCTTCCCAGCGGCCAGAAGGCAGGCATTGAAAATCTCTTCATGTGCATAATCATTCACCTTTCTTCTCCTTTTTAACGGCTTTCCGTTTATCTCCCGTACCTGCCCTCTCGAGAATCTTCTGCCTCTGTCTGTCTTCCAGCGTGAGCTTCGTTATCTGGAGGTTTGAGGGCACGAACGGCCTCGCCACCTCGGAGCCGTCAACCTTTTTCACCTTCACCCCTTCGATGTAGACCTTTCCCCTGCTTATGCTTACCTTCTCGACCTGTCCGCTCTTGTTCTTCAGGCTTCCCCTCATGACGACGACCTCGTCACCTTTTCTCACGACCAGCGATCTCTTGCCGAACCTTTCCCTGAGGGGCTTTGAGAGGTTCACGGAAAGGAGACCCCTCCTTGCGTGCAGGGGAGCGTTGTGTACATGCTTCCTCTGCTTCCTGGGCTGCACGCTCGATTTCCATTTGTTTGACCACTCTTTTTGCATTTTTCCACCTAAACTATCAGACTCGCAATCTTGCCTACGGTCTTGAACCGTTCGACTACTTCCCTTGCTATCGGCCCCTTTATCATCGTGGCTGTCGGGTCGAACTTCTCATTTACCACGACGCCTGCATTGTCCTCGAACTGGACCCTCATCCCGTCAGGCCTTCTGAACTCCTTCTTCTGCCTCACTATCACGACCCTGAAAACCTGATGCCTGACCTTCTCGGTGCCGCTGTAGACCCTGCACATTACCACATCTGCGATGCCTGCCGTCGGCCTTGTCCTTCTCTTTCCCTTGAAAGTCAGAACGGATATGATCTGAAAAAGCTGGGCACCGCTGTTGTCCGCGCACTTCAGTATAGTCCCCACCTGCACTGCTTCTCCTTTACGTGAGGATATGGCCTTCATGCTTTCACCGGTTCCTTGGAAACAACAACGAAGGTTTTCGTCTTTGAAAGCGGCCTGCACTCCGCCACCATGACGACATCACCTTCTCTGGCATTCAGGCAAGGAGGATTATGGGCAGTCAGCTTTGACTTCCTCCTCTCATAACCCTGATACTTGGGTGTCATCTTTGCATGGCTCCTCTCTATTACGACCGTCTTGCCTGCCTTCGAGGAAACGACTTTCCCCTCAAGGATCTTTCCCCTGACACCGAGCTTTCCGTGCCAGGGGCAGTGTATGTCCTCGCATGGTTTCTCGGGTCCCTTCATCCCTATTCCTATATCTTTTTTCATTGCATTTTCCTCTTAACAGTTAATCCATTACGACCATGGATTCTTGTATTTATAGATTAAATAACTTTTAATACTTTCGCTCCTTTTAATTGTTTTCCGTAGCCCGGCCGCGATATGATTTTTTCTATGCGGCTCTTGATGCCTATTTCATGCAAATGGAGAAGAAAACATATAAATATATAAATGTTTTATATTATAAGGTCCACAGGGCCGTTTATAGCGGTCTTACGGAGATTTACATAGGAGGAGATAGAATGGCAGAAAAGCCGCATTTGAACATAATAACCGCTGGTCACGTAGACCACGGCAAGTCGACATTGTTAGGCAGGCTTCTATACGATTCCGGAGCACTTTCAGATCAGGAGCTCAGGAAGCTCAAGGAGATTGCAAAGGAAGTGAAGAAGGAGACGTTCGAGTTTGCTTTTGTCATGGATAAACTCAAGGAGGAGAGAGAAAGGGGCGTTACCATAGACCTCATGTACAAGCCCATCATAACGGACAAGTACTACTTCACGGCAATAGACTGCCCGGGTCACAGGGACTTCGTAAAGAACATGATAACCGGTGCCAGCCAGGCCGATGCTGAAATCCTTGTAGTGTCATGCAAAGACGGCGTCCAGGAGCAGACGAAGGAGCACCTTTACCTGTCCAAGGTTCTTGGCATCAACCAGCTCATAGTCGCCATAAACAAGATGGACGAGGTGAATTATGAGCAGGGGAAGTTCAACAAAGTCAAGGAAGAGGTCTCAAAGCTTCTCGGCTCAATAGGATACAAGGCCGACCAGACGCCTTTCGTACCGGTTTCCGCATACGTCGGAGACAACGTTGTAAAGAAATCGACGAACATGCCATGGTACAGCGGGGAGACCCTTCTGAAGACCATGGACTCGCACCTAAAGGTCGGGGAGAAACCGATCAGCAAGCCTCTGAGGCTTCCTGTTCAGGACGTTTACTCCATCACCGGCGTGGGTCTTGTTCCTGTAGGCAGGGTAGAGACTGGCGTCCTCAAGGCCGGCGATAAGGTCGTCATAGAGCCTTCGGGAACCGTTGCGGAAGTAAAGTCTATGGAGATGCACCACAAGCCTCTTGAGAGGGCGGAGCCCGGCGACAACATAGGCTTCAACCTCAAGGGCGCATCCAAGAAGGACATCAAGAAGGGTGACGTTCTTGGCCACGCGGACAACCCGCCGACGGTCGCTAAGGAGTTCACGGCACAGATAATCGTGCTTCAACATCCGACCGTCATAACCAAGGGGTACACTCCCGTCTTCCACATACACACTTCGCACGTCGCGGGAAGGATAACGGAGATCGTAAAGAAGATGGATCCGAAGACAGGGGCAACCGTCGCGGAAAAGCCGGACACGCTGAAGACAGGAGACGCTGCAATCATAAAGGTTCAGCCGCTTCAGCCGGTAGTGATCGAGAAGCAGGCCGATTTCCCTGAACTCGCGAAGTTCGCCATCAGGGACATGGGCAAGACGGTCGCCGCAGGAATCTGCACCGATGTCGTAAAAGCCAAGTAAACTTAAAAGAGTTGGGCGAAAGCCCTTTCTTCTTTTCTTTTTCTTTCATTTTCAGCGGCGGGCCACGGCCTTTGACAGGACATTGCGGAGGTATACCAGAATGGGCCTGGGGTCCAGATTGAGTGCGATGCACCCTATATCCATGTCACGGTACTGCTGCCAGACATGTGCCGTGTCATGATCGCAAAGGATGCAAACTGGGCCATCGTATCCCCTTTTCCTGTACTCGGCTACCGTTTCCGGGGCCGGTAGCGAATTGATGGCGTTGTCTATGATGACAGCGTCGAAGTGGCCATCATTTTCGTGTCTGTCCAGAAAGTTGTCGCCGTGGGGATACCACTTGACATCCCGGGCTCCGCGCAGGTAGAGTTGAGAATTGATTATAGAAACCACGGTGTTCCTGGTCTTTTCGTCACCGACCACGGCAACATTAGCCATGTTTATTATTATTTGTCCCGCTGGAATAAATAAGCGCCGAGGACAGGATTTGAACCTGTATGTCCGAAGACACTCGTTTTCGAGACGAGCGCGATAGCCAGATTCCGCCACCTCGGCATGTGCGTGCGTGTTAATCTATTATATATGTAATATATTAACCGTTCAAAAGTTGCCTGCGAAAGCTTTTAAATAGTTGCGGGCTTGTTAAGTTTTTACTATGTCGTACACGCTGGTCGTCACCGAGAAACCGTCCGCGGCGAGGAGGATAGCCAGCGCCCTTTCTGAAGGCGGGGCCGAGAAGAAAGGCGGGAGAGGCGTTTCCTACTACAGCGTAAAGAGGGGAGGCAGGGAACTGCTCGTCGTGCCCGCAGTCGGCCATCTTTTCGTCCTTGACGAGAAGAACGGCGGCCTGAAATGGGACTATCCCGCCTTCGATGTCGAGTGGAAGCCCACGTACACGAGGAAGGGCAATGAATGGTCCAAGAAATACTTCGACAACATGGAGAAGGTGGCTAAGGGAGCCGACGGTTTCATATCGGCATGCGACTATGACGTCGAGGGGAGCGTAATCGCGTTCAACATATTAAGGTTCATAGCCGGCGTCAAGGACGGCAAGAGGATGAAGTTCTCCACGCTCACGACTCCGGACCTTCTAAAGGCATATGACGAGATGTCCGAACATCTGGACTTCCCGCAGATAGAGGCGGGGCTCACAAGGCACCAGCTGGACTGGTACTTCGGCGTAAACCTGTCAAGGGCGCTGACGCTGTCGCTTGAGAAGGCGGGCGCGTACAGGACGCTCTCCACGGGAAGGGTCCAGGGGCCGACGCTGGCGCTTCTCCTGAAAAGGGAGGAGGAAATAGCCGCGTTCAGGCCGGTTCCTTACTGGGAGATAGAGCTCAAGGGCACTGTGAAGTCCGGTGACATAACCGCGATGCATGCCAACGGGAAGTTCTGGGAGAAGGGGCCTGCCGAGAAAATCGTTGAGAAATGCAAGGGCAAGGATGGCATTGTCGCGTCTGTTCAAAAGGAACAGCAGCAGTACTGGCAGCCGACCCCGTTCGACCTCACGACCCTCCAGAGGGAGAGCTACGGTCTCTTCGGCCTGTCCCCGAAGGCGACGCTTGACGTGGCGCAGGCGCTGTACGAGCAGGCGCTCATAAGCTACCCGAGGACGAGCAGCCAGAAGCTTCCGCCCACCATAGGATACAGGAGCATAATCAAGAAGCTTTCCGAGCAGGGGAATTACAAGGACCTCACCGGGAAGCTGCTTTCAGCGGAGAAGCTGTGGCCGAGGCAGGGCAAGAAGGAAGACCCCGCGCATCCCGCTATATTCCCGACGGGCAACCAGCCCAAGGAGATGAACAGCTACCAGAAGAAGCTTTATGACCTTATAGTCAGGAGATTCCTGTCCACCTTCGCCGAGCCCGCTGTGAGGGAAATAGTAAAAGCCACAATAAACGTCGAGAACGAGGAGTTCATAGCCAGCGGGGCCGTTACCCTGAAGGAAGGATGGATGGAGTTCTACAGGCCTTACGTCAGGATAAGGGAGGAGGAGCTTCCGGAGATGACCAAGGGCGAGCCTGTGCGCGTCAAGAGCATGGATATGCACGAGAAGGAGACGCAGCCCCCGAACAGATACACACAGGCCTCGATCCTGAAGGAGATGGAGGACCTTGGCCTTGGAACCAAGGGCACGAGGGCCAGCATACTCGATACGCTCTACGACAGGGGGTACATCAAGGAGAAGTCGATTATGGTGACAGAACTAGGGAGGGCGGTCGTCCAGGCGCTCGAGAAGCACTGCCCGGAAATAGTCTCGGTCGAACTCACCAGAAGGTTCGAGGAGGACATGGAAAAGGTCAGCACAGGCGAGAAAAAGAGGGAGCAGATAATAGAGGATGCCGAAAGGGGGCTTACCAAGATACTGGAAAAGTTCAGAAACGAGGAGAAGGAAATAGGAACGGAAATAAACCAGGCGGTAAAGCAGTACGAGCGCGAGGAGAACAATATAGGCCCGTGCCCCCTGTGCGGAAAGGGAAATATAATGGTAATCCGTTCCCAGAAGACAGGAAAGCGCTTTGCCGGCTGCAGCAATTATCCGGACTGCAGCAAGTCGTATCCGCTTCCCCAGAAGGGCATGCTTTCGGTAAGCTCGAAGAAATGCCACTGCGGCCTTAATCTTGTCGAGGTAAAGGGCAAGGGAAGAAGGCCGTGGAAGCTCTGCGTCGAGCACGGGTTCGACTATGCAAAGAAGGGCTCCGGGAAGGCGGCGAAGGGTGGGAAAAAATGAAGATGTGCCCGGTATGCAAATCCTCGAACATCACGCTCTGGATGGGCGGGAACGTGGGCACCCAGTATCAGTGCAAGGACTGCGGCTACCACGGCGCTCTGGTCATTGAAGAAGATTAGAACAGCCTGAATCCGCTTGCGGGCTTTATGCCGTCGTTCACTATCTCGAACTTGACCGTCTTCCCTTCGGGTATAGACCTGTGCTTGACTATGGATGCGCTCCGCTCTGACATCTTCCCCGTCCTCTCGAGGAAGACTACTGCTTTTGACCAGTACTTTATGGCGTCCCCGCCGACTATCTCGTTCCTGTCCGTGTCCCAGTTCCTGTATGTGTGGGACGTGACTATGACCGGTATGTCCTTCTCCCGGGCTATGTTCGAAAGTATTGACATCTGCTTGCTCAGCTCCCGGTTGGCCTCGAGCGCCTCCTTCTCGGGGTCCGCGTACTCAAGCCTGTAGAGCGCGGCGGCCGAATCCAGCACTATCATGTCCGCCTGCCTGTTGGGAAGGTCGCGTATCAGCTTGCCCTGCTCCTTGAAGTCCTTTGGCTCGGTTATGAACAGGTTTTTCAGCACATGCTCCGCGTCCGGATGGAGCTGCGAAAGCCTCTCGTGCGAAAAGCCTCCTTCGGTGTCTATGAAGATGACCTTTCCGCCGTTCTTCACCACCTCAAGCGCCGTGAGAATGCAGAGGTTGGTCTTGCCTGTTCCCGGGGCTCCGTAGAAGTTTGTCAGCGCTCCGTGCTCTATTCCTTCCATGAGCGACTGGAGCGGCTGCGGCAAAGCGAGCTTTTTGTCCATGTACATAAATTCGGCCGAAATTTTAAAAGATAGCGCAAAGGTCGCTACGGCATTGTGTGCATGCCTATGCCGGCCACCACTATCCGCCCGGAGTTGCCCTCGTCCATGCCCCTCTTCACGTCATGGAACGTTACGGTCATGTCAGGCCTGACTGCGGCGCCGAGCACATCGCCGGTATCGCAGTCTATACCGGAAGGGCAGTCCAGCGAGACCTTGAATCCCTTCATGGAGTTGAAGGCTTCTATGGCGCGCGCGTATTCCCTGCTGACCCTGCCCCTTATTCCCGTGCCGAGCATCGCATCGACCAGTATGTCGGCGTCCTCGGGACGGCCGATGAACAGTATTCCCAGCCTGCTGAGAGTTTCGAAATGCTTCCTGGGGAGGGGCTTGAGCGTCTTCGTACCCCTGACAAAGTAAACCTTCACGGAAGCTCCCATTTTGAGGGCGTGCCTCGCAAAGACAAGGCCGTCGCCCGCGTTGTTGCCCGTCCCGCAGAATATGACCGCGCTCCTGCCCCTGAACCCCCGTTCGCGGTCGACGATTTCCGCGGCGTTCGCGCCAGCGTTCTCCATCAGGGTTTCCTCGCTGGCGCCTGCCAGGACTGCGCGCCTCTCCAGATCCCTCATTTCCGATACGGAAATCATACGAACTCGACCCTGGTGCCTGCCCTCTCAAGCCTCTCCTTCAGGGACTTCATAGCACTCTGGACTTCCT
>CAZSYZ010000063.1:0-7486 GCA_964611445.1 uncultured archaeon
ATCCACACCCTCTCCCGCGGGATTTCCTTCTGGTAGTGCCTGTATATCAGTTCCGATGCGCTCACGTTCAATCCGTGGATGTAACTGACAGACTGGCGTATCTCATCCTCGGTTATGTTGTCGGGCACCCTGTGGTGGTCGAAATATAGTATATCAGTCTTCCTTGACTTCGTCTTCAGCAGCCCAGCTATCTTCTTTGCGTCCTTCCTTGTTATGGCGATGTCGGCTATTATTATCCTGTCGGCGTTGGTCTGTTCAAGGTCGCTCAGAAGCGACACAGGCTTCGTGAAGAACACCTCGGCGTCCTGGAATTTCGCCTTGGCTATCGCGGCCGAGCATATGCCATCGCAGTCGGCGTGACTCAAGATAACGGTTTTCATAATATTCATTGTGTCTTCTGGTTTTTATAACAATGGTAGGCAAGAATTGAAATTAATGACAAACAGGTGCTGATATCGGCACAGCAATACGTGCAGGCACTTCCCTTTTTGGCATCTCTGCAATGAGAATCATGCCTATCGTGATGCTCTCTCCTTTGATTGCCGCTGTGAGCTTTACGTCTTTTAGGTGTTCCAGAACGTTTTTTTTCACGTTCGCAAGCTTCAGGAAATCCTTCAGGTATTCGCTTGCATTCATTATCTCGATTCCCCTTATCCTCATCTTGGTTGACAAGTCCAGAACAAGGTCTCCGACCTCGATATTGCCCTTGAATTTCTCGTCTTCCGAGAATCCGTTGTGGACTGCAAGAATGTCGTTTTCCTTATCATACGTGGCTATTTTGACCATCAAATCACTTATTCCTCTTTATCATCGTCTGCCAGGGTCTGTATCTCATTATGTAAGTCAATACATATATACATTTCCTGCCTTTTAAATCGAAAATCACCGGGATTTTCATGGTTCTTGTACCGCTCATCTTGAAGTATAGCGAATACTTGACGTCTCCATACTTTCCCTTCTCGGTGTAGTATGAAACTAGGTTATCAGGAGACAGCAAATTGTTTACGACCTCGTTCCTGTTTCCCTCCCTCATGAGGAGCTGCTGCGTGAAGTGTGGCTCGTTGAATCTTATGTCCTCCCTCCTGTAGCTTCTGAGCTTTTTTCTGAGGTCGGTAACGGACTGCGCATCGCCTTCCATCCTTATAATTAAGGTCATGATAAATAAAGTTACGCAGAATTCAGAATTCTTCCTCGCTGCCGTCTACTTGATACTTTCCTTTCTTCATGTAAGTTGTATTCATCTGATACGTTATTTCGGACTTGTATGAACTCGTATTCTCCTCTTCGAAGCTGATACCAATGTCATACGATTTCTCTTTCTCTTCAAAAGATTGTTCCGTAAGCTTCATCTCCATCTCGAAGTATTCGTATGCCGTCGGCATGGGAGCAGGACTGCCTCCGGTGTTGAACTTCCACACGAGTTGCATGGTTTCGGTGTCGAGGCAGTAAACATTGCAGTCCCAGGAGCCGAATATGAGGTTTTTACCTATCATCCGATTCTCGTACCATACGTTCCCCTGCGCCTTGTATTTCCAGAGTAGTTTACCATCAAGTGAAAGGCAGTGCATGAAATGGTCCGAAGAGCCCATGTATATCCTGTCACCATGCCTTATCGCGACGCTTGTCACTTCCTTTGTCACATACTTCCAGAGGAGCTTTCCTTCAGTGGTCACCGCGTAAAGTATACCATCCCGGCAAGGGTTGTAAAGGACGCCGTCGAAGAGTGATGTCGTTGCTTCACAACCGTATTGACCGAACCTCTTTCCCCATACGAGTTTTCCGGTCTCTATATCCACAGCCCTAAGGACATTATCGAAGCAGTCGAAGTAAACGATTCCGTTTTCCACGGCAAATGCGTGGCAGTTATGTATCTCTCCCTGCGTCTTGAACTTCCAGATGAGACTCCCGTCGTGCTTGTCAAGGCAGTAGAGGAACTGGTCATAGGAAGCTATAAGCACCCTGTCTCCGACCACGGTCGGTGCGGAAAGTATGCAGTCCTGCGTCTTGAACCTCCAGACGAGCTTTCCGCTGCGGATGTCGAGTGCATAGACGAGCTGGTCCCTACCGCCGAAGTAGAGGATATTACCGGAAACTGCGGGCGTGGAACCAATATTGTCCCTTGTCCTGAATTTCCATATCAGTTTGCCGGAATGTGCGTCCACGCAGTACATGTTGTAGTCGAAAGAGCCGAAGTATATCTTCCCGTCTTTTCCTGCGATAGATCCTTCGATATTTCCTCCCTGCGTCCGGAACTTCCAGAATATCTCGCCGTTCTCGGGGTTTATACAGTAAATATGCTGGTCTGCGCAGCCAAAATAGAGCTTTCCTTCGAAAAGCGTCGGGGAATTGGAGATGCTCCCCCCATAGCCGTATCTCCATATCCTGTCGTATTCCTTTACCTTCTTCACTTCGTATTCGCCCATCTCAAGAGAGAAGTCATTAAGGTCGAAAGCCGTTTCTTCCATGATGTAAGAATGTAGCTAAAATTAAAGTAAGTTACTACAATCATAGAACAGGACTAATCTTTCAGATGCGACAGACAACTTGTCACACGCAGTCGGCGTGGCAAAGGACAACGGTTTTCATATCATAACCTCAGAAGCGACTTGATTTTATTCTTTATTACGAAAATCTTATTAATAATTTCCTTTCCCTGTTCCAGACCAACCTTGACGCCATAATAATTTATCCCGTTCCTTATATAACGCATCCTGTCGAATTCATGATAGTCAAAATCCTCCAGTATGTCTTTAAGCAACTCGCCTATGCAAATGTGCGATAATACCTTATAACCCTTCGAGACACAGAGTGCCTCAAGGATTTCCCTCAATGAGTCGTAGGCCAGCGAAACATAAGCGGAAATGTTGATATGGTCGATTTTTGCTGTCTTTACAGCATTCTCCTTTATATCGGACATCTCTATTAACGATTTTATCAGTTCTTGGTCTATCCTTGTCTTCTTTATCAGACCCTTTCTGAAACATTCTTTCAAATCCATTTTACCTTTCCTTGTAGCGTTATGCCGTTTAAAATATTATTTATAAGATGCGAATTCTTCAAATCCTTCACATCCTTAAAAACGAATATTTGCAGCTTCCTGTTGATTTTCTTTTCGAATCCTTCAATGTCCTTAAATTGAACGGTCTTTTCTGATATTACTAAAATATCAAAATCGCTTGTTTCGGTATCCAGTCCTATGACGGCCGATCCAAATAGGACTATTGTCGGTTTCAGATAAAACTTATTCAACGAGTCTATCAATCCGGAATCTTTGATTTTTTTTAAATTATAGAAGATTTTAATGTCCCTGTAGCTGTCCTGATCCAAATCCGCTTTGTATAAATTCAATATTCTATCTTTGCGCTCTTTGAGTATTCCCATTTTTGCGAATGATTTCATCTTGTTGCTTGCATTGGCAGGGGAAATCTTTAAAATCCTCGCTACTTCTCTTACATTAAATTCCCTATTAGGCTCTTCAAAGAATATTTTTAGAGTGTTTAATTCTTTAAACATATGTTTAATATTATGAACACTTGTTTAAATATTTAACCTGCCAAAATTAAGACAGAAACGTGGAGTGCGACGGTACTGTTGGTCTGACACAGTCGGCGTGGCAAAGGACAACGGTTTTCATAATATTCATTGTGTATGCTGGTTTTTATATGGATATCCTGGTCGTTTCATATGGCGTTTAAACATGATAATTTTTAAAAATAATATTAAAACAACTTAGTTATTTTAAAAAATACAGTTAATTATATAAACAATGAATTCAATTAATTATCATGGAATATGTCAGAAGGGATATAGAGGGTAAGGTGGAGAAGTGGCTTTCGGACAGGGAAATCATAGCCATAAGAGGCCCGAGGCAGTGCGGAAAGACCACTCTTCTGATGAGGATAAAGGACACACTTCTTAAGAAAGGTATTTATGAGGGTGACATAACTTACGTTTCTTTCGAGGATGACATCGAAAGGCTGAAATTCGAGGAATCGCCAAAGGATTTCGTAGACGTGAACATGAGTGCGGGGAAAAATCATTACTTCCTTTTCGATGAGATCCAGTATGTCAGGGAGGCCGGGAAGAATCTCAAGCTGATTTTCGATACATATGCCAACGCGAAGATGTTCATAACGGGCTCTTCCTCCCTTGATATAAGGAAAATCGGGAAGTATCTCGTCGGGAGGGTCCTGTTCTTCGACCTCTACCCATTCAGCTTTCGCGAATTCCTGAGAAGCAAAGGCGAGAAATACGAGAAGATGTACGAAAAGGTGAGGGTGGACATTTCTTCTGCGGTTATAAATGCAAGCGGGAGCCCTTTCAGAAAAGAACTCTTGAAGTTCATCAGGGAATATCTCACTTTCGGTTCTTACCCGAGAGTCGTTCTTGAAGACGACCCCGAAAAGAAAAAGGAGATACTGAAGAACCTCTTCGTCACCTACATAGAAAAGGACATACTATCGCTTTATGGCATAAGGTACAGGGAGAGTGTTGTGAAGCTTCTGAAAGCCATAGCAGCGTCAATAGGCCAGGTGACAAAATACGATAGTCTCGCAAGTGCAGCGGACCTCAAATATCATGATGCGAGGAAACTCCTCCCGCTGCTCGAGGATTCATTCGTCATATCGCGCGTGAATCCCTACCATAAGAACCTGATAAGCGAATTGAGGAAGAACCCCAAACTCTATTTCGTTGACTGCGGTCTCAGGAACCATCTGATCGGACAATTCGAGAATCTGCAGTTCGACCATCTTTATGAAAATTTCGTCTTCAATGAGCTAAAACTCAGGTTTCCCGTGAAATACTGGAGGACGACTTCGAAAGCGGAGGTTGACTTTGTAATACAGTGCTGTAAAGGTCTCGTTCCCGTCGAAGTAAAGACGACAGCCAAGATAACGAAGTCCCTGAGGAGTTTCATAGAAACTTACAAGCCCGATAATGCATTCGTGATGAACGAAAATGATGTAGGCAGTGCAAAGGTCGGGAAATGTGAAGTCCATATAGTGCCGTTCGCCTACATTTGAGCTGGAAATGCCAAAATCAAGGCAGGAACGTGGAGTGCGACAGTACTGTCATTCTCACACGGTCGGCGTCGCATGTTTTGAAGAATTTAGCACTTCTCAACGGTGGCGTTCACGCCATCGGCGTTTATCCTTACTACATCAGCGGTTCCAGGTGAAGTACCGAAAAGTACCACTGGCACGGACTGGATGAGGTTTGCCCTCTCGTGCTGCATTCCGGACCTGAAATCGTCCTTTACCATTACGGCTTTCGGCTTCAACTGCGAAAAGTCGAGTTCACACCCTTTCATATACGAGTCATATATGACACACACGTCACTGCCGTATTTCTCTCTTATCTTTCGCGTCACTGTGTTGTTGTATTCCGATATCACTTTTGCTCTCGTGCCGCTGTTCGTAATGCTATCCAGCACCAATTGCATTTTACACCTAGACATATAGACATCAATGTCGTTGGCAAATTCACTGTTTTCAAGTTCGCGTCCTTCAGTGAAGGGGTTGTGCATCCTGGTCACTGGGAGTTCCAAATCAGAGCAGATTCCAAAGACAAGTTCAGAATCAGTCCTTCCAATTACCTTTTTGGCCATTTCAATCTTTTTCAGCGGTTTTATCTGATACACTGGAAGCCTTCCGTTTCCGTCAATGGGACCGTACTCTATAATCCATGAGTAGCCAGGCAACCGGCCTTCGCCGAATTCTGTCAGCGCCGGGTATAAATCCTTCACCAGTTCCATTATTTCCCCGCCTTCAAAAAGTGCATCTTTTATAGAAATTCCGTCCTCAAAGTATGAATACGACTTGAAAGCTGTTTCGTAGCCAAATGGAAGCTTGATGTGACGAACCGGGGATTTTGTATCATACAACGTTTTTCTGTCATCACCTTTCAGGTAATCCACAATTATGATGTTCCTGTTAGGGTGCCCCGATACCGTCCCGAAGCTTTCCGCGACCATAGGATGTATCGATACTGGTATGGTTTCTTCCGGTTCGAGCCCATTAGCATTTGTGAATGCCTCATAACATTCGCCAGGGTTTCTCACTCTCTGTATTGAATTCTCAAGTTCGCTTCTTTCCACAAACCTTTCTGACGTGTTCATTCCTGAAGTTCCAGGTAGCATCTCATATTTTGAGCCAGAACGAACAACGAAGTATTTGCCATTGTGTATCTTTCTTGCATTATCTGATACTTGTCTTATGCTGTCGCCGGGACCCACGGGTACATAGTTTCCGAAGCTGAAATCCGACTTCTCGCCAAAATAGTTTCTCATTTCATCGATTGCTGCATTCTTTGCTCCAAATAAGTCAACCGCCAACTTATCGAAACCGAAAGCGTAATCCATTACCACTGTAAAGTGAAAAGTTTTATAAAGAGTGTTTTCGGACATAGGCGCAAATTTATACCATAAACACCAATCATAAAACAGGACTAATGTTTCAGGTGAGTCAGACAACTTGTCACACGCAGCACTGCCAAGCCGGCTGCGTGTCCCTACCTTTACCTTGATGCGCTTGGGACCGGCTTTTTCTGACCCGTTCCCTTTTCTCTCAGCACGGATGTTATTTTCTCGGTTTCGTGCCTCATCATGATGAAAGCTGCGCCGTAAAGCAGGTACGCCACGTACCAGACGACGTCAATAAGGTCGCCGCCCGCGTACGTCTCGTAGTTGATGTTGTAGAAGACGTCGGCGAGCAGGTTGAGTATGTTGGCTCCCGCTATCAGCATCCAGGGCCTGCTGAACGTCCCCGAGAATGCCTGGCTCACCAGGAAGACAGTCGGGATCAGCAGCACTATGTCGGCGACCACGTAGCCGGCGATAAGTACGTTCTCTATCAGCGTGATTTCGGGGTCCCATGAGAACGGGAAGAAACTGAGGTAGATCGCCACGAGAATGATGCTCACGAGCGACAGCAGCGCCATTTTCTTCGTGTCCCTGATCAAATCATGGCTTATCGTTCTAATACCGTAAACGATCGCCACCATCATTACAGGGTAGCCTGCCAGGTAGAACGCATCCGCGATGGAGACTATGGCCTCCTCGCTCAAAAGCCATAACATGTCAGCCGCAAGCCAAAGCACGAGCGCAGCCGTTATGAGGCTGACGCTCCTGCCCTGGAACGATGACAGGCCGAAGTGCCTGGCCGCGACTATTCCTATAGCTATCGGTACGAGCACGGTGACGACGTTTATCGCGGTCGTGAGGCTGTCATAGAATTCAGCGCCGCCGGGCCGTAGAAGGTGTACGACAATTATGGCTATCGCATAGAAGGATATGAGCAGCATCCCCTTACGGTCGGAAAGCATCATTTCACCCTTATGTGTAATTTGTCGTACTTCCTTAATAGTTTTTCCAGTTCAAGGCTAGCGGACTTTTTCCCCATGTACCCGGAAAGCATGTACTCCAGGACGTCGTAGAGTTCCTGGGGGTCGCTGTCGGAATAGTTCTTCTCTATAATCTCTCTCGTGC
>CAZSYZ010000064.1:0-7332 GCA_964611445.1 uncultured archaeon
TAGGCTTCAATCCTCCCCCCAGTTATATCATGGAAAGAAAGGCCAGAAAAAAATCGGCAATTCTGGACATGAGACTGCTCCGTCTCCTCGTGATTGCTGGAACCACGATGGGTATAGCTACCTTGGGTGTGTTTTATTTTACACTCAGCATTCTAAATCAGGGTATAATGACAGCAAGGACCACAGCCTTAATGACATTGATATTTTTTGAAATAGCGAACGCTTTCAACTTCAGGAGTTTCAGATACACTGTATTCAGATCATCACCATTTGCAAACAAGTACTTGGTCTATGCAGCAATTGCATCGATCTTGGCGTCCTTACTGATCGTCTACTCTCCACTGAATGTTGTATTTGAAACTACTCCGATTGGATGGTTTAATATATCTCTAGGTGTTTTAGTGTCCTTGTCCATTATATTTGTTTTTGATTTATTGAAGGTGAGAAATAGGATGGAGACTGATTTAATACAATAATAGGAATAATAAGTAATTCTAACGTATGGGTTATGTGAACAATCTTTAACATTTAATGGGTTAAAAGCCCCAAGAAATAAGTGTAAAGCCCCCGGGAGGCTTTGAATTCAAAAATTAAATCGATATCATGAGCCTATAATGTTTATAAATATCCACGTTAAAATATAATCGAGAGGGAGTTTTAACTCAAGCGTTTCTCGCAAATATAAAGTTAACTGTAACTGTTTAAACATTTCGGCGTGATACCTTCTTAAAGCGCTTCCTCGTCGGAGTCCACCTGGTACTTGCCCTTCGAAGCGTACTGCGTGGAGACCTGGTACGTTATCCTGGATTTGTATGTGCTAGTGTTATCCTCTTCCCCGAACCTGAAATCGTACCTCTTTTCCCTACCACCTTCACCTGTCGTAGTTCCTTCAGGCCTCTTTATCACGACCTCGAATTCCTCGTTTGCCGGCGGTATGTACGAAGGAGAACCTCCTGTTCTGAACTTCCAGATGATTTTTTGGGTCTTATCGTCGATGCAGTACAGATTGCAGTCCCAGCTTGGGAATATCACCTTGTTGCCCGAGAATGCGATTGTAAGCCAGACGGAGCCCTGCGTCTCGAACTTCCACATCACATTTCCCTTAAGGTCGAGGCAATACAAGCAGTAATCTTCAAATCCTACGTATATCCTATTATTGTTGATTGCCGGAATTGATGGAATGTACATTTTTGCGAACTTCCATTTTATCTTCCCGTCCAGCGTTATGGCTAACAAGGTGCCGTCTCTAGTGGGTATGTACATCATTTCATTGTGCAATATGGGAGAGTACGAGTTCCCATACTGAGCCGTCCTGACCTTCCACACGAGCTTTCCTTCTTCAGCGGTCACAGCGTAGAGGTTATTGTCGAATGAAGAGAAGTAAACCACTCCCCTGTGGACGAGTGGCCTGTTCGTATGATAAACCTCCCCTTGGGTAGCAAACTTCCATACGACTGCACCAGTCTTGGCGTCAAGGCAGTAGAAGTTCTTGTCCATTGAACCGATGTAGACCTTCCCGTCCTTCACAGTGGGGCTTGAAGGAATCTCATCTTGCGTCTCGTACTTCCATATGAGCCGTCCATCCCTTGCATCCAGGCAGTAGACGTTCCTGTCCTTGGATGCGAAATAAAGCCTTCCGCCGTCGATGAATGGCATCGAGTTTATCTTATCCATGGCCTCAAACTTCCACATCAGTTTGCCCGTTTCGGCGTCAACGGCGTACATGTTGCGGTCAAACGAGCCGGCGAATATCTTGCCTTCCCAGTAAACGGGTGAGGATTCGAGGAAAATGTTCGAGGCCTTGAACTTCCATTTAAGTTTCCCTGTTTCGATGTCAATGGCGTAGAGATTGTGGTTGCAGGCTCCTATGTACACAACGCCTTCGTGCACGAGGGGGGCACAGCACATACTGCCTCCCTCTTCTATTCTCCATATGCGGTCGTACTTCTTTACGTTTGTTATCTCGAAGTCTTCCATCTCAACCGAGAATTCCTCCAGGCCGAAGCTTGACTCTTCCATGAGATTATTGAAGGAACAAATAATTTATAATCGCAACTTCATGCAGAGGCATGTTCCTTATTTTAAATTTCGGGCGCTAAAAAGTGTTATGACTCCTGACACGATCGTCAAAAAAGTTCTCGAGGTTTCAGGCTTTTCAGAGCTGAATCCTGTGCAGAAGGCGGCTCTTGATGCCGGGCTCCTCGACGGGAAGAGCATGGTACTGGCCGCCGCGACGGCGTCGGGCAAGACAGCCGTCGCCGAGATGGCCATGCTGAAGGCCATTAGCGGAGGGAAGAAGGCGCTGTACATTGTCCCCCTGAAGGCCCTCGCATCTGAGAAGTACGCGGAATTCAAGGAGAAGTACGGCCCGATGGGCGTCAAGGTTGCCATGTCCGTCGGAGACAAGGACTCGTCAGAGCCGTGGCTTGCAGGATTTGACATTATCATTGCTACGTCCGAGAAGCTCGACTCGCTCATGAGGCACGGCGCCGAATGGCTCGTCTCCGTGGGGCTGGTGGTGGCGGACGAGATACACCTCATAGATTCTCCAGACAGGGGGCCGACGCTAGAGGTCATCCTGACGCGCCTGAGGCAGCTCATAAGCCCGCAGATTCTGGCGCTTTCCGCGACCATCAACAATTACAAGGAGCTCGCCGAATGGCTCGGGGCGGAGGCCGTGAAATCGGACTACAGGCCCGTAAACCTCTATAGCGGCGTGTTCAGGGGAAACGAGATCACGTGGCACCCTAAGAAGCCAAAGCTGACCCTGCCGGCGGACCTGCCGCCGGTCTTCGAGATAACGCGCGACACCCTGAAGAAGGGGAAGCAGTCGCTCGTTTTCGTCTACACTAGGAAGAACGCCGAGTCGCTCGCCGAGAAGCTGGGGGACGTCATAAAGCCCATGCTGAAGTCTGACGAGAAGAGCAGGCTCGCGAAGCTATCCTACGAGATAAGGCACGTGCTCGAGCACCCCACGAGGCAGTGCGAGAAGCTTGCCATGTGCGTCCAGAAGGGCGCGGTATTCCACCATGCGGGCCTCGTAGCGAAGCAGAGGAAGCTCATAGAGGACGCCTTCAGGGAAGGGCTGGTGAAGGTGATATGCGCTACTCCGACGCTGGCAGCAGGCGTTAACCTTCCCGCTTACAGGGTTGTCATACGGGACTTCAGGAGGTTCAGCTCCTTCGGCAGGGGGATGGACTACATCCCTGTATTGGAAATCCAGCAGATGTGCGGACGCGCAGGCCGACCGAAATACGACACCGAAGGGGAGGCCATACTCATAGCGAAGAGCGACGAGGAGGCTAAGAAGCTCTGGGAGGACTACGTCAGGGGAGATCCGGAGAACATAGTGTCGAAGCTGGGCCTTGAGCCGGTCCTCAGGATGCACGTGCTGGCGCTCATAGCAGCGGCCGGCGGGACCACCAAGGGCAGTTTAATGGAATTCTTCTCGAAGACGTTCTACGCGCACCAGTACGGGGACATGACGGCGCTGGAAAGGGAGATCGACGGCGTGCTCGGGAAGCTGAAGGGTTTCGGGTTCATAGAAACGGAGGACACCGGTTCCGGTGACACCTTCGGGGAGTTCGTGACGGCATCGTCCATGGCTTCCAGTGCAGGCGATGAAATAAAGCCCACGCTGATAGGGAAGCGCGTCGCGGAACTCTACATAGATCCCCTTTCGGCAAACCACCTGATAAGGAGCCTCGGAACCATGGAGAAGGAGGGAAAGCTTACGGAGCTTTCGATTTTCCACGCGCTTTCCGGCTGCGTCGAGATGCCCGGCATGAGCCTTAGGAAGAAGGACTTCGAGAACGATAAAGGGGACACGCTCAATGACTTCATCATCCAGTTCAACGGCCATTTCCTGGGAGAGATACCGAACGAGTGGGAGCTCCGCTACGAGGACTTCCTCAGGGGGGCGAAGCTCGTCAGGGTGCTCAACGACTGGGCCGAGGAGAGGGGCGAGGACAGCCTCATGGAGGACTTCGGCGTCACGCCCGGAGAGCTGAGGGCTCGCATCGAGACTGCTGACTGGCTCTTCTACTCGATGCAGGAGCTCGGCATGCTTCTCGGAAAGCGCGGCATGACGGGCGCCGTGAGGAAGGCGCGGCTGAGGGTGAGGTACGGCATAAGGGAGGAGCTGCTGCCCCTCGTCAAGCTCAAGGGTATAGGCCGCGCGAGGGCGAGGAAGCTGTTCAACAACGGCTACATGTCCCTGGAGAAGCTCAGGGGGGCGCCTATCACGTCGCTGACGAATCTGCTCGGGCCCGGCATAGCGAAGGAAATAAAGAGGCAGCTGAGCGGCCCGGTGAGCGAGAAGCCCGGGGACAGGCAGGAGAGCCTTGATGACCTATGAGGATAATCAACAGGACCCGCAAGACCGTTGTCGCGGAGACCGTGGAAGTGGCCGGGAGCTTCTGGAAGAAGAGCCTGGGCCTCATGTTCAGGGGAGGCATCGACGAGAAGGCGGGCTTCCTGATGGAGTTCGGGAAGCCGTCGAAGGACCTTTACTCGATATGGATGCTTGGGATGTTCTTCCCGATAGACGTCATATTCATCAGCGCGGAGAAGGAGGTCACGGACGTATACGAGAACGTCCCTCCGCTATCCCTGAACCTCCGGACATGGAAGGTCTACAGGCCGACCAGGCCCGTGAAGTGGATACTCGAAGTGAAGGCCGGGCGCGCAAAGAAGACAAGGACGAAGCCGGGCGACAGGCTTTCTTTCTAGTTCATCCGGAATCTTGCGGAATCCTCGTCATGTAATAGGCAGGTTTCCCCCCGTAAGTGATATTTCTTGACACCGCGAAGCCATGACTTTCCCAGAAGGTGCGGCTTTGCTGGACGGAGACGAGCGCCTGCACCGAAAACCCCGCCTTGCGCGTTACGTTGTTTAAATGCTCGAGCAGCGGTCTGGTTATTCCCATTCCCCTGAAAGCCGGATGTACGCACATGTCGTGGATGTACATACAGTCTTCTTTTCCCGTGAGCCTGACCGCGCTGAGATTCATGTCTTTAACCTTTCCGATGAAGAAGGGGTGGAAGAAAATATAGCCGGCGGCGCTCCCGTCAACAGTCGCCAGCATGTTTCCGTCCGGGTAAGACTCTATCAGACCTTTGAAGGTTTCCCCGGTTTCGATGTACTCCTCAGTGTAGCAGCGTCTTTGTATGTCCAGCAGATCATCGATGTCTTCATTTCTGACAGGTCCCGTTTCAATCTTATGGCCTTTGTGATTCTTCATGATTAATAACATTCAGCGCCAACTAAATATAATTATGGTCTACATTCTCATCGGCGGGACATTCGACGGCCTGCACAAGGGCCACAGGGAGTTCATCAGGAAGGCGTTCACGCTGGCGGACAGGGTACTGGTCTGCGTCACGTCAGACAGGATGGCCGGCAGGAAAAAGGTCTCGGGGAAGATAGAGAGCTACGGGAAGAGGAAAAAAAGGCTAGAGGAATTCCTGAAGTCCGAGGGATGGCTCGGAAAGGCGGACATCGTGAAAATAGAGGACCCCTTCACGGAGGGCCTGAGGCCGGAGCTGACGCACATAGTGGTCTCGCACGAGACCATGAAGAATGCCGAAAAGATAAACTCCATGCGGAAAGAGCAGGGCATCAGGGAGCTGGGCATAATCGAGACAAGCTGGGTGCTGGCGGACGACGGCAAGCCCGTGTCAGACGCAAGGATCAGGAAGGGCGAGATAGACGGGGACGGCCGCGTTCAGTAAAGGAAGGTGTCCGCAAGGCTCCTGTCCTGCAGTTCCCCGGCATAGTTGGTGAGCATCATTTCCTTCGCCTTCTCCGTGCTCTTCGTGTGCCCGAGGACCCAGCCCATCTTGACGTATGCTGTCTCCATGGCCATGTCTCCCAGATGGAACAGGCCGGCATCCATGCACATCCTTCCCTCGGCATAGACATTGGGATTGAGCCTTCCGTAAATCGTGTCCGCAGCCGCGCATACGAGCATACCCTTATCCGCGGCCTTCCTTATGCTGCCCAGCCAGGAATTCCTGCCGTAGGTCGGCACCTGCCCGAGCCCGGTGGCGCCGATGACGAGGCCCCTGTAGCCCTTCTTCGCGTAGTAATCGATTATGTCGGGCCTGGCGCCGGGATAGGATTTTATCATGGCCACCCTGTCCTCGAAAGCCGTGTCGGCCTTTGCCGCTTTTTTGCCGCGTCCCGGCACGGCCTGGAGCTTCTCCATTTTGCCGTCGGGCCATACCTTCGCCAGAGGCAGGTCGTTCACGGGCCTGAACGCGTCCCTCCTCGACGTGTGCATCTTCCTGACCCTCGTGCCCCTTATGAGGATGCAGTGCTCGTCGTTCATTGTCCCGTGCATGCACACCACGACGCCGGACATGTCCGATATGGCCGCGCGGGCCGCGCAGGCAAGGTTCATGAAGCCGTCCGATGAGCCCCTGTCGGTCGACCTCTGCGCCCCGGTCAGGACCACGGGCTTTCCGAGGTCTTTCAGCATGAATGAGAGCGCCGCCGCCGTGTAATGGAGCGTGTCGGTTCCCTGCGTCACTATCACGCCCTCGCTTGCCCTGAGCTCGCGCGCGACGACCGAGGCAAGCTTCTGCCAGTGATCCGGCGTCATGCTCTCGCTCATTATGGTGAACGGGTTGACGATCTTCAGCCTGACGAAATCCGCCAGCTGCGGCACTTTCTGGAGCAGTTCCGCCGGGCTCGTCAGGCTGGTGACGCCGCCCGTCTTGTAGTCCACCCTGCTCGTTATGGTGCCGCCCGTGGTGACTATGGAGACATGCGGCTTTTTACCGCCGAACCTGAGCTTTCTCGTGCCGTGTCCCTCGGGCTCGAACGGCAGGGCCTTTGCCTTCGATATCCTGGCGCCGTCGCAGTCTATCCCAACGTTGTAGCCGCTGTCAAGCTTCAGGACTATGCAGGACCTGTTTCCGCTCTCAATCCTCGGCATGAGGACGCCTTCGTATCTCCTGCCGCTCTTCTCCACGACGGCCCTGTCCCCGACTTCCAGCCTCTTCTCCCTGAGGACTTTCCTTATCTTTTCAGAATACATGATAATATTTCAGGGACCGGGTTTAATTAAATTTGGCCCTTTCATCCCTGACAGCGTCCCCAGATACGTTCCGTCCAGGAGGTAGAGACCAGCCTTTTGAAGGCTTATCGAGTTTATCAGGGGGCCGATCTCCTTTCTGAAATGCTCGTCAGTGGGCCTGTTCAGCGCGTGGCCGCCCTTTATCAGTGGGTTGAAGGCGGGCATGATGATGACCTCGGGCATCGCATCGGCGGCGCCGTACTTCCTGCCTATCTTTTTCGCGTCAAGCCTGCCCCTTATCCAGACCTGCT
>CAZSYZ010000065.1:0-7143 GCA_964611445.1 uncultured archaeon
ATATATGGTTATTGAAATAACCATTTAGGACACAGGTAGCGTAATCCCTTGCCGATTAATTGTCGGCCCGCATCAATGGCTTAACGAGATCTCCGCTGTCCCGAACAGATACCCAGTGAACTGACTTGTCCTGTGCATAAGCAGGAGTCATCCAGTGGGATGAGAAGACCCCGTAGAACTTTACTGCAGCTTGATGTTGTAGTATGGTGACGGTTGCATAGTGTAGGTGGGAGCGTTGTGTATGTTCTCTTGGGAGCATATGAAGCGAAAATGTAACACCATCCTTTCGTTACTATACTGCTTACCCTTCGGGGGACACCGTCAGGTGGGCAGTTTGACTGGGGCGGTACGCCTCTGATAAAGGATCAGAGGCGCCCTATGGTCGGCTCATCATGGTCAGAAATCATGAGAAGAGTGTAAGGGCAAAAGCCGGCCTGACAGATTCCTTGACAAAGAAGCTTTTTAGGAAAAATCTTCATCAAAAACTAAGAAGCTTTGTTCAAAGGGAATCTGGCGCGAAAGCGTGGCCTAGCGATCCCCTGTGTCCTCACTATTGGGGGCCAGGTGTGACAGAAAAGCTACCTCGGGGATAATGGAGTGGTGGCGGGTGAGAGTTCATATCGACCCCGCGCGTTGCTTCTCCGCCGTCGGCTCGGCTCCTCCTGGGCGTGCAGCAGCGCCCAAGGGTGGGGGTGTTCACCCATTAAAGAGCCACGTTAGCTGGGTTAAGTACGGTGCGAACTTAATTTGGATCTCACATAAGGACTCTGGCAATCATCGGGTTTATTCTTCTTTTGATGGTTAACCTAAAGACCCCATTAAAAGCAGATAAACCCGTTTCCCAAACAATCAAATATGCGATTAAATTCAGTCCAAGAACATCGATTAAAAATGTTTGCATATTTCTTGGGTGCCTTGAGAGATGGATGTTTCGCAATAAATAACAAAAACTCGACATACAGAATCAGGGTATACCAGAAGAATAAGGCATGGATTGAAGATTTGGCAAATATCTCAGAGGAACTGTTCGGTAAGAAACCTATCATAACTCTTGACAAGAGGGATGAAGTTTGGAGTTTCATGATAAATTCCAGACACATTTACGAAACAGTCACCGAAATGAGCAACTATCCGGGTTCGCAAAGTGAATGGAACACACCGGAAGTTGTATTGAATGCTCCTCTGGAAATACAAAAGGAGTATGTGAAGGGTTTCTTCGATGCAGAAGGCGGTGTTCCGCATGTAGAGAGTGGAAGCGTCGAACCGAAGAACATTAGAATAAACTTCACGCAAGGTAATAGGAAGTGTTTGGAAGAATTGAAAAGAATCATTTCAGATTTTGACATCAGAACCGGAAATGTCTGCGGACCTTATTTCAAGAAAGGTTACAAAGACCCGGTCTACCGTCTGAAAATTCATGGTGTTAGGGAAGTTGCCAAGTTCTTTGATAGCATTGGTTCTCTCCACCCGGAGAAGAACCATAGATTATCTTTGATCAAAGAGAGTATCCAAGTTGAGGCATAAGCCAGTACGGTCTATATCTACTGGATGTGCGGACGAACTGAGGGGAAAATGCGTCAAGTACGAAAGGAACGGCGCGTTGCGGCCTCTGGTGGATCAGTTGTGTATGCATTGCTGAGTAGCTATGCCGTTTCGGATAAGGGCTGAAAGCATACAGCCTGACGGCGGTATATTTCCTGCCGTCTCGCTGGCTTAACTAAGCCCGAAGCCGATCCTGAAAAGAGTTCGTCATTCCCCAAACTGATTGGCGACTTTCAGAGCGGGGAGGAGAGCCCGATAGACTATCGGTTTGATAGGACCGGGGTGTAAGTGTCAAGGCAACGAGACATTCAGCCCACGGTTACTAAAAGCTCGACTGACCCTGGTCAAAGGGACGACTCGCCTTTTATATTTTTACTTCTGTTAATACGATTTCTACTGAATCTTGAATAATTTTCCGTTTGTGAATTAAGAAGAACTGAAAAATTAAGTGCCGGAAGGGGAAACTCTATAAATCAATGCCTCGCAAAAAACTTTACGCATCACGGATGACCTAGCCCATAAGCCCACTCTTCAATATTGGTGTATCCATCGGAATCATCATCCCCGTGAGGGTCAGCTGAAGGGTAGCCGGGAATCGAGGTCAGACTTCTGGAAGACGAAGGGAAATCATATCCCTGACCATTAGAGCCGTAATAAGTCCCCGCGGGAATTCCCAGTGTGTCCAGACCGCCTCCCGAGAGAGTCAGGGTCTGGCTGGAACCAACCCCTGTGGTTCTGATCCCTACCCAGTTAAGGTCTATGTAAGCGTTCAACCTGTAAGCCTCTACGCCGCTTGGCACCTGGCTGTTTATATGGTCTATAACTTCCTGGATGTTGTCGCAGTCCTGATTCAGATTGATAGTGACACCATTTACGACTATTGTTTCGGGAGATGCCTGCCAGTCATGACCTGAAGACATCATCCCTGCATTATTGATGTACTTCTGGTCCATCTTGCTTGCGAATGCTGGTGTTGAAAATGGGCTGTCAATCAGAACGGGCACCATGTTTCTCGTGTTTTCAACTGCCCTTTCATCAGCATAGTCCCTGTTCCAATAGAAAGCGCCTGCATTCGACAGGACATAATCCTCGACCTGGGAAACCGGAAGGATTGAATACTCCGATAAATCAAAGGGGGAAGCTGTTGCCTGTGTTACCCTGTCATTGTGGTCGACCATGTCCCATTGCGTTGCAGAAGGGTTGTTGTTTCCATAATAGCATTCATTTTCGGATACATACAACCTCGAATCAGACGGCATGCTGTCATGAACGTAGAAAGAGTATTGCATTGTAGTCGGGAACAGTCTCGGATGGTCTAGAGGGACGACGAGATTTCCTACCACTGAGGTCAGACGGGAGGCGCTGCGTAGGGACCCGGCCCCATTCCCCCCATAGACAAAGTTGTTTATTATTGTGCTGTTGGCTAAAGCCAAGGCGGGTGTCCTCCCGGTAGTGAATGCGAGCAGGTTGCCCTTCAGTGTCAGAGAAGAATCCCCTGTTCCACCAGCAAGCATTGCAAGACTGTGCGCCTCGGGGGTGCTTTGTGCCCCGCCATAATGGAATGACCTGTCCAACCCTTCAGCGAGTATGTTGTTTGAAAAGGTGACTTTGCCTAAAGGTTCCGATGAAGAGAACCCGACGATTTCGTCCATCGCCCAGCTAAAGGAACAGTGGTCGATGAACACGTCCCTTGCCCCTGGACCCAGCTCGAAACTGTCCCTGGCATTAGGGTCAGACCCGTCCACGTCGTCTCCATACCTGAATTTCATATGCTGTATGATGACATCGTGCGTCCTTATTTCAACAAGGGTCCCAACGATGTTGACTCCCTGCCCCGGAGCGCTCTGCCCGTAAATCGTCACGTAAGGATTGCTTATCCTGATTGTAGAAGTAACGCCTGCGTAATCTATGAAGCCGCCGACCTCAAACAGTATTATCCTCGGATAACTTCTGGCCAATGCCCATCTGAATGTCCCCCTGCCTGTCGCTTCGTCACCAGTGTTTCCCGTATCGAGAGTGTCAACGATGAGGATTCTCGGAGGCTGGGCCGGGTCCCCGTACGCTCCCCTGACGTGATTTGCAAAGCCTTCAGCGCCCGGGAACGCTAGTGGGGGTCCCGGCGGCGGCTCTTCGTCGCAGTCGTTGTCGTTTGCGGGGGTGCATCCCTCCGGGCATATGGAGTCGTCGTCCTGGCAGGCGGCGGTTGACTCGCATGAGATATAAGTGTTGCAGTTGAGGGAGGGGTCTGTGGTGAGGACGACCTTGTCGCACCTGGCTCCGGCTTCCCCGTGGCCGATGATAAAGGTGTAGTCGCCTGAAGCCATGTTCTCGAATACGAGACGCTGGGGGTCAGTGGGGATTTCAGAGACCCACGTCCAGGACTGGTCGTAAGGGTATATGCTGCTGTCGGGATAAAAACGCCTCATGTCGTCTGAAGAGAATCCGGCGTACAACGTATCCTGGCTTCCTGATGGCGATGCCATGCGGATGCAGGCGTAGTAGGTCCCGCCATCGCTGAGCATGACAGGCAGCTCCGCACGGTGGTCAGACATGGAGGGATTGCCTGAATCCCATAAGAAGTTGGGCGTTCCGGAGGCCGTCTCTATCCACCCCTGGCCGCACGGGGGGTCTGATATTACGGAGGAGTTGAACTGCATGTCGCCGAAGAGGGTGCCATCTTCGCATTCAAGCTCTATCGTCTCCACGGACTCCTCCTCAAGGGTGGCGTCGAACTGCCGTATCTGCCACATCTGAGGGATGGTGGGGGAGCCGTGGCAGTTCCATCCTATCCGGAAGGTGAAGAGGGTGACCTCAGTGCAGGAATATGCGGTTATGTAGTTGCGGGTTATAGTCGTGCTGGGTGCGAGGGAGGGGAAGTCTGCTGGCGACATGGGTATTGAGAGCGTACAGGTGCCGGTGAGCCAGTCGTGGGCGGGGTCGTCGGGGTGGAAGCTGCACTGGGTGCTGTTCTGGATGGTTCGCTGGATCCAGTTCTGGCCGTCGAAGCTTGTCTGGACGTACCTGTAGATGGCGTCGTCCGTGATGGTCAGCGTGATGGAGTCGGCGGACTGTTCGGTGGGGAAGGTTATGGTATCCTTGCTTATCAGGAATGAGGATATGGGCTGGGCGAAGTCGGGGTAGGTCGGATGCTGGGCGGCAACTGAAAAGTAAGAAAAGGAAAGCGTTGATGCAATTGCTATAAGTAACGCTATCCTATAGGAAACCATTTTTATTATATGGCTGGATAATTAAAAGGGTAAAGTAACAGTCTACCCAACGGTATACCTCCTATTCCTTAATAGATTCAACAGCTTTTTAACTTGACTGTCAGTCGACAATTTCCTATGGTTGTATCTCCAGACATATTCGCCCAGGTACAATGCTAACCTGTCCCTGCGTATGCCTCCCTTGGCAGACAGCTGCCGTTTCAAGTAGCCCCAGAATCCCTCAAGGCCGTTGATATGAGTACCTTTCCCGTTGCTGAAGTGTCCATCACTATGCTTGACCATCCTGTGAACATAACCATGAGAGGCTATACCTGTATAGCCTCTCCACGTATCTGAACAGACAGTAGAGCCTTTGCTCACCCTCTTGTTTATCATGGGCTGCAGTGTCTTTGCACTCGTGTCATCTACTATCTCTGCCCAGACTGTTCCTTTCCTTGCAAGGATCCCGAATACCGGCTGTTTTGTCGTTCCCTTACCACGCTTGGTACCTTTGGATCGTATCGCTTTCCTCTTGTTCTTCCACTGGCCGCCTATGTATGTCTCGTCTACCTCTGCAGTGCCTGAGAATACATCCGGTATGTCAAGGCACATCGACCTGCGGACATATGTGAGTGCCCTGAGTATCCTGGGCTTTGTCATCCCTGTCTGTTCAGCTATCTTGTTTGAACTCAGGTTGAGGGCAAACAGCCGGAGAATGTCCTTCCATTGTTTCCTGGTCAATCTTGATGGAAGGGCCTTTGGGTTCCACTCGTTTCTGCACTTTTTGCATACCCTGTACCCGTCTCTCACACGCCAACTTTTTTCATAGCCGCATTTGGTACACGAAATTCGAGACATACAGTTAATATTCAGTTGGGAGGACTATAACCTTACCCAAAATAAAATCATTATATCACGCATAAATGTGTGCGACATTAATTATGAAAATCATCCGAATATACTGCTGAACCCCAATTCAAGCAAGAATGAGTGCTACAGAAAAGGATAGTAATTGCCTCAGTGAGCTTAAATTCGAAAGGTATTGGCAAGAGGACGAGCAGCCTTTATTTTTAGCAAAGTTTAAAACTATATCTCTTGATTATATTCATGATAGAACTTGAAAGGACGTTTCTCGTGAAAAGGCTTCCCGAAGGCATGGTCTGCGGCAAGAAATACGAGTAAATAGCGCCGATGATTGCCGGTTCCGGGTACGAAAGAATCCTGGAATGAGCGACTGGTGCCTTTTTAAAACTTCCCAGAAATACATAGGCCATGGCAACTATAACAGTTGTACTGAAAGATATGATTTATAATGAAGGGGTAACTGCAATTATCGACCGTTATGACATTCTTTCAAGCTATTCCAGTGGCAATGCTTACACTGCTGTTACGCTGCTCGGTGAAAATGAACTAGATGGCTTGAGATGCGAACTCGCCGATTGTGATGAGGTCAGCATGTTCTACATCTTCGATTGAGACGTAAACCGGCCAAAGGTATGCATAACGCCCGGGAGCGTGTCTAATAATTCTTAACCCATCACGGCAATACTATAAAGAGGGTGATGGGGATGAGGCACGAGCTCATCCCCAGATGGAATTTGGATCTTGGAAATATAAGACAATACCTTGATGAGATTCTGTCTGGGATAGATTTTCCTAAAAACAGGAGAGGAAGACCTTTCAAGAGGAAACCGAAAACATACGTCAAACTTCTGGTACTCAAGGAGCACTTCGGATGCTCACTCAGGAAAGCAGAGATACTGCTTTCCGAACGCATAGACCATTCGGTGCTTCACTTCTGGGAAAAGAGGGTTGGCAAGAAGTTCATCGAACGGCTTGTCGGAAGCATCGCAGAAAGGCTGGAAATCGGCTACGACTTCTCCTTTGTCGATTCTACCATGTTTACGACATGGAAGAACAAGTTCGTAGACGTCCATGTCATGGCAAGGATAGGAAGGCGGACTGTCTACCCGGTCTCTATATTCTTTGGAAAAGTGTCACCAAGCAATGCCGTTAAGGCCACGCTTGTCGAAGGTTCTGGTAAAGTGCTTGGCGACAGATGGTATGACGACAACAAGGTGTTCAAAGTGCTTATCAAGAACGGCTACACTCCTATAGTAAAGGCACAGAGGACAAGATGCTCAGGTGCATGGAGGAAGAAAGCAAGGATTGTCTATGACAAACGTATCTACAGGCAACGGGGGCGGGGAGAATCTGTATTTGGTTCCATGACGAACGAGTTCGGTGACAGGCTTAAGTCGGTGAGACCGGACGTCACTATGACAAGAATAGCCTGCAGGTTCATTGTTTACCTGGTCAAGCTGATAATGAGACAGAGAACCTGCAATACAAAAGCATCGTTTGTTTTCACGTTCTGGAATTATTAGACACGCTC
>CAZSYZ010000066.1:0-7125 GCA_964611445.1 uncultured archaeon
AATCTCAAGCTCCCGTATCTTCTCATCGGCCCTCGCAGAAAGCAGGGGATAGTTGCCGCGTATCCACTCCCACGTCATCTTCTTCGCATTGATGTATATCCACGTGTCTCCGGTCCTGTAACCGGAAAGGCTTCCCAGCCATTCGCCAAAACTCTCCTGGGCGTCTATTGTTCCCGGTATGACGTGCTCTATGGCGGCCGATACGTACATCATGGTGTCTGGAGCGTATCCGGCAAGCTCCGGCATCACCCCCGTGACGATCGAGTATGTCTTTTCGGTCTCCCCCTCACTGGCTGTTATCTCAAGTGTGCTGTTCTCTCCCGCCTCCTCTAGCGCAAGGGATAGGTCCAGCTGGTCGCTTATGGGCCTGTTCCCGACCCTTACGATCGTCCCCTCGATGCCCGCCTTCGCAGCGGGGTAGTCCTGGAAGACAAGGATGTCAGCCTTTCCTTCTTCGAGCTGTTCGTCGAAGTATGTTCTCCTGAGGTAATAGGTACCGTCCCCCGCGGTTATCTCGACCGTATCGTTTTCGCCGTAATCCTGCAGGGCGCTTACGATATCATCACTGCCTGTCACGGCGTTCCCGCCTATCCCGTCAATGTCCGCCAGACTTATGGTGGCGAAGGGGTACGTCTGGAAGTCCACGCCGGCCGGCGTGTAGATGGCTGCCGTCAGCATAATGAACAGGGCGAAAGACAGCAGCGCGAGCAGGAAGTTGGCGAACGAGCCCGCGGAGAAAACCCTCAGCTGCGGCCATGTTCCCTTCTTCTCAAGCTGCTTCTCGTCAGGCTCGACGAATGCGAGGGGGATGACCGCCAGCAGGCCGAAGCCGAGCGACTTTATCTTCGTCTTCTCCCTTGCAGTGAAGATGCCGTGGAAGCCCTCGTGGACCACTGCAAGTATCGCTATGCATATTATCCAGTACCAGAAAGGCACCGCAAGATAGCCGTAGCCTAAAACGGGCTGGGTTGTCGGCGACGGAAGCAGCAGCGCCAGGCTCGGAGCCGCGGCGCCGGCGGCGATGGATGTCATCAGGTTGTCTATGAGCATCTTCAGCCCGAGGACGGAGACTACGAAGCCCACGGCCACCGACACGAAGCCCACGGCCTTCCAGAATCCCGGAAAAGAGGTTCCTATCTTTATCAGGGTCTTGCGGCCTTTCTGCGTCCTTCTGAGGAGAAATATGGATTCACGCTTGAACTTGTGCCTGTCCCTGTAGACCCAGGCAGCGAGAATCGCCGCGAAAATCAGGACGGTCAATAAGTACCAGTAATCCGCAGTTTCCATAAATCTATTTGTCCGGCATTCGTTAAATATCTTGTATAATCAGTTGGGAGAAAAGAGAATTTAGTGCGGGGGGCAGGATATTCGGCACGTGCGCCAGCGGAATTTCCGGTGCGCGCTTTTCCACGCTTGCTTGTGGAAAAGGGTGCATTCGAACCTGCGAAGGCACTAAGCCACACGGTCCTTAGCCGGGCCCCTCTAGCCCACGACAACTTGAACCTAAAGTCCAGGTTGTCAAGGTGTTTGACCACTCGGGTACCCCCGCAACTTTTATATGCTATTTACCTATCTTTTTAAATTAAAGCTTTTATATCTGTTTGATAAGAAGTATTTCCTAGGTGATTTGTCTGAAAGTCAAGGTTCTAAGCAGGAAGGGACAGAACCTGCAGTTCCTTCTCGAAGGCACAGACACGGCATTCGCCAACAGCCTTAGAAGGATAATGATCACGGAAATCCCGACGCTTGCCGTTGAATGGGTGGACATGCACGAGAACAATTCGGCGCTCTTTGACGAGATCATATCTCACAGGATAGGCCTGATCCCGCTCAAATTCAATCCTAAGAAGTTCTTATCTACCGAGGACTGCAGCTGCAAAAAGAGGGGATGCCCCATGTGCCAGGCCGTTCTGGTGCTGGACAAGAAGGGGCCGTGCATTGTCACCGCCGGAGATTTCAAGTCGAGCGACAAGACGGTCGCGCCGCTTGACCCGAGGATACCCATAGTCGAGCTGCTCGAAGGCCAGAGCCTGAAACTGGAGGCCGTCGCACGGCTTGGCACCGGCCTCAAGCACGCCAAGCACCACGCGGCCAACGCGAGCTACCATTACTATCCTGAAATAAAGGTCACGGGAAGCCAGGCCGACGTCCAGAGGGCGCTGAAGAACTGCCCGAAGGGCCTTGTCACGGCGAGCGGGAAGAAGATTTCCGTCAATGACCTCCTAAGGAGCGACGTGGCGATTGGCTGCCTGAGGGAGGCGGAAGGCATCGATGCCAGAGGAGACGAAAGCAGGATCATATTCAGCGTGGAGTCTATATCCGGGCTGGAGCCTTCCTACATAGTGGGCAGGGCCGCGGAAATACTCCAGGAAAAGGCCGACGAGTTCAGGAAGAAGCTCACGAAAATTTAAATCTTCCCCCTGACAATCCTTATTCATGAGCCATAAACTTGTCGTCGTGTGGTTTGTAGGCGGCCTCCTGATGCTCGCCGGGGCGATGATAACAGGGAACCTTGAGATGAACGTCGGCGTCAGCCCGGTGTCGTATTACATGGCAGTCATATCCGCGCTGATACTGTTCCTCCTGGCCGGCCTCTGCTGGATAGCCGTGGCCGCCGCATCCAAGGGCCACTGGAAGTTCTGAGTCTTACTCCAGATACCTTTTGAACGTGTCAGCCATCAATACGGAGTAGAGATGAAGAGCGCCCGCCCATCCCTCAACATCGCCTATGACAACCTTTTCCGGCACATCGGCGGGATACTTCAGGTCGCTGAAGTTCGAATACTCTGCTTTCTTTATGACCTTCTGAGTGCGGTCGTTCATGTGGCCTGCGATTTCCTCTGAAACCGTTTTCATGTTCCTTTTGCCCTGCGCCTCCATCCGGTCAAAAAGAAGGCAAGCCCTTGACGGAAGCGTGGCTTCGGGGAAATTCTTCACGAAATCATTGTATTTTCCCGGGTCCATGGCCTCGAAGTTCCCTCTTCCGGGAAGATGGGCGGTTTCCGCTATGTAAGAAAAAATCGTCCCCAGGGGGTCGGTTTCAGATCCTATCACATAATCGCGTGAAACGTCGATGCCTGTGTATTTCCTTACAATGGTTCGTGTAAAATATTCGGTGCTCAGCGCTGAAAGGACGTCATTTCCGATTTCCGAGAGCTCTTTGAATCCGATCCCGAGCTTTTTGGCATCATGAGTGAGCTTGCACAAAAATTCTATCAGTTCCCTTGCCGCATCGTCCATGACAAAGGATTAGTGGGGTTAATTTTTTATTCGTGAAGAGAATTCCGATGCCGTCACGCGCTTTTCAGCGTCTCTATCTTTATTATCTCCGTGAATCTCACGGGGTATATCTTGCTGGCAGCCTTCTTTATCTTCATCTGGAACACGCCCGCCATTACGGCCTTGACGAAATCCCCGTGGTCCAGGTCCTTCGCCTTCGAGACTATGAGCTCCTCCGCGAGCTTCCCTATCTGGGCCTTCACCTTGGCGTTCGACCTCCTGTTGAGGATAGTCATGATGCTTACCTGAAGCTTCCAGTTGTCCTTCGTAACGACATCGGTGAAAACGGCGACCTTTCCGAGGCCCTTGCGTCCCATCCTCATGACGTACTCGTCTAGGCAGTAATACTTGTGAAAGAAGCTCTGGGCCTCCCTCTCCTTCGGGTCCTTGGTCTTGAGGCCTATCCTCATGTAGTACTTCGACTGGTCTCCCGTCAAGTCGGGCACGGACACCTCGACTACCCTTCCGCTGACTGACTTGGAATCCGTGGCGGGGGTGACGGCTATCCTGCCGCCTCCCAGCCAGTCAGGGGCCGAGATACTGAACCAGTCCTTGCCCTTCCACCTTTTTTCCGCTGTCTTCCTGCTTACCTTCTTCTTTGGCGCTGCCATGCAATGTCTCCGTTTTTTCCGAATTAATAGGTTGCGGCTCAGGTTTTATATGCTTTTCCTTCGGTGTCATTATTTCCTCGGCTGCGCTTATAAAGGCCTCTTCGGACCCGGCAGGTATAGTCGCGCCGGCCGCACCGCTGTGCCCTCCCCCGTAGCCCCCGGCCTTGCCGGCGGCCCTGCTCACTATCTTTTTCAGGTTGAGTCCCTCCTCGACGAGGCTGTCAGAAGCCCGCGCGGACACCTTGACTCCGTCCTCCGAGTCCGCAAAAGCGAAAACGGGCTTGCCTATGCCCGTTGACTTCTCGATCGTGCTTATCACGTTGGAGATTATGTGCTCGTTTATCCTGCTCCCGGCAAGGACGTACCATGCGTTCCCGGTCTTCCTTACCACGTCGGCGTTGCCCTTCTCTATCTGCTCGTACAGCCATCGCACGGCTGCTCCGACGCTCTTCCTGTAATTCTCCATGACCCACTTGACCTCAAGGAACGCCTTGGCCACGTTCAGGCAGAGCTCAATCCCGAGGTATCCCCTGCCCATCTTGCCACACGCGTTGAGGAGGGTGGCGAACTCGTTGGCGTCCTTGCACTCGCTCCCCTTGTCCAGGAGCTCGTACACGTCCCCGAAAATCCACTCCGCGTTGGGGTGGCCGCCGTTGACCCTCTCGGCTATTATCCCGGAGGCCAGCTTCTTCTGCTCCTCCTCGCTCAGGTCGTTGAGGGTCCTCCACGTCCCGTCGTCCTTCTGGAGCTGTATGCCGAGCTCGTTCAGGAACTGCGCGGCGCTGGACTCGGAGCCGCTCACGTTGGGTATGTACGGGTCGACGGAGTACGAGAGCGCCTTGTGCAGGGGTCTAGTGAGCCGTCCCCATATCCTGAGCCCCCTGCTCACCCTTATCTTCCTGGTCTCGACCGCGTCCTTCAGTATCTCCCTGTTGAGCCCGAAGAGCCCCCACTTGCCGCCTATTGAGCCTATCTGGGAATCGCCTATCGCGCCTATTATCGCTATGCCCGCAAGGTCCCTGTTCTCCGGGCCCATAGCTCTGGAGACTATGTATGCGGCGCCAGAGCCTGACATGTCCTCCTCTATGCCGAAGTCCATTGGGTTCACGTGCATTATCCTGCTGCCGTCGATGCTCCCTTCCTGCTGGTGGTGGTCTATAATTATGACCTCGGTGTCTGGGATGAACCTCTTTATCAGCTCTATCTGGCCCGCGCCCATGTCAAGGAACACCACGAAACTGCTCTTCCCGCCGGCCAGCGACCTGAGCACGTTCTCCGTGAGCTGCTTGACCAGCGTTACGTGGAACCTCTTGTTCGCCCTGATGAGAGCGGCCGTCATTATGGAGGCGCTCGCTATGCCGTCGGCGTCGTAATGCGAGAGCACCCTTATCTCGCCCTTGTGCCCTATTATCGTGTCGCCTGCCTTCTTCGCGCTCCTTATGAGGGCCTCGAGCTTTTCGATCACAGAATCACCGCTAACTTATTGGATTTTATTTATTTAAACGGAAGTCAAGAAGGGGTTCAGTTCTTCACGAGCGGCTCAGGATAGTCCAAAGGCGGCAGGATCCTTGTGTCCGGGTTTGGCGGCCTGTGAAGGTGGCGTGGGTGCGGCAGTGATTGAGACTGGGTGTAAGAACAGGAAAACTGAAAGGATGGATGATAAGTAGGTGGATAATGACTTGGATAAGTGGGGCATGTTAGATAGTTGGTGAGTCTATCATAAATTGTTTGATATGAATGCGCCGGTGGGTGGTGAAGGCGGAACTGCCGGCACAGTACAGGAGTAGATGGCCTAGAGAGCTATGAATATCAGGAAGGTAATTCCAAAACTCTTCCCGGAGAACTGGGCTCGTTCAGTCGTGGGATGCCCTCGACACTGTCCTTGTATGTAAAAACATAAAAATCATCCACTTCTATCCATTCATCACGTGTTGAAGCCCAATCTTCTGTATCTCCTCCAAAAAAGGACGTAACATACAATCTGTCTACCCCAACGCTCTCCAGATTTCTTAATCTTAATCCAGTAATCTGACGAGCCAGTTCCCCATTTAGGAATCCTTCTAAAATCCCGTCATTATTTCCACCTTCTTCATCGACAGTGCTCATTACTACTCTTATCGTGATAGTATACCATTCTCCTGATTCAATAATCGGATCCCAATATTCAGTGTCTCCATAATCTCCTACCTGATCGTGATGATAATAATAAAACACAATGTGATTTGGTTTCCACATCAACAGTCCAACAAAACCATTGTCCCACGGAGGAGGTCCAAAACCAGGCCATGAGGGTCCGGCTCTTAAACCGGGAATCTTCCCCCCCAAAACCCATTCAAAACCAGGTTTGAATTTTATTCTGTAAGAAAAATAAACTTCGTCATGGGGTTCATCAAGCAGAGTTATCCATTGTCCTCCTCCTTCACTTGGACTCACGCACCCTTCCGGAAATATATATCTCATTACCTTTGTTCCATGTTCTGGGTCTGTATTTTGCACAATCAAAGGGGGAACCTGAAAATTTTCCCATGAAGGATAATTCCAGTCCTCTTTATACTCATTATAATTATAGGTCCCGAGGGTATCGTCTTCAAAATCCTGGCTGAAGTAGATATCGAAGATGTCTCCCGCATCCTCCGTGCACTGGCCGTTCACGCACGTGTAGCCGGACCCGTACTCCGAGCAGTCGCCGCAGCTCCCGCCGCAGTTGTTGGGACCGCATTCCTTGCCTGTGCAAGAAGGCACGCACCCCGTGTCGATATCGATGGGGAAGTCATCTATCCTGACCTCCAGATAGCTGTTCCACAGCGGGGATGTGCCGGTGTTCCCGTGGCCGGTGATGCGCACGAAACGCGCCGGAACCGCAGTGAAGGCGAACAGCTCAAGGCCGTTGGCGATGCCGTCGCTGCCGCCGGTGTGCACTGTCGTCCAGGAATCGCCGTCGGTGGAGACCGAGATGTCGAAGAGGAACCTTGAAGGCCCGTCCCAGGCGGCGATCGAGACGCTGTCGACGAGCGCCGTGACATTGAGCTCGTACTGTATCCAAGCCCCCTCGCCCTGGCCGCTCCACCGGCTCTCGTCGGAGAAGTCGCCATCCAGCGTCCATTCGGGCAGGTGGCCGTCATCAGTGCTCGCGCTCACTCCGATGATTTTCGCCGAAGTCGGGTACGATGACATGGCCGTGGTGAAGTTGTGTATCTGCCACATGCCGGGGACTGTTGTTGAGCCGTGGCAGTCC
>CAZSYZ010000067.1:0-7116 GCA_964611445.1 uncultured archaeon
TCGTTTCGGTTCCCTGCAGGAAAAAACCGGTGAAATTCGCACCGACAAAAAACATGCTCACAGCCAAAATCAGCATCATGAATACAACGTTTCTGGAAGGCAAAGACGGGGTTGTCCTACTTTTTCCGGGCGGCCTCGTGCCAAGGTAACGCGTCTTTACCTTCTTGCCCACACGATAGTTTTCATAATAATAAGGACCGAATATTTTTCCATCTCTCTTTATGTACTTCTTGTGGACCAAGCGATCTTCACCGGCCTGACTGCAGGGTTTGGGAACCTGAAAAATCCAGTTAACCTACAATAAATTATTGGTTGAGCCTGCTTATTAGAGTTTGGTTCTGGCCAGAAATCGTTGCCCGAAAGCATCGGGCATTCACCTGCCTTTTTCAGTACTTCCAGCTTTTTTTAACTTCTCGGTTGCCAGTATTTCCATGAACATCTGCAGATCGTTCCTGTACTTTTTCATGCGGCTCTCGTACGCGGACTTGCTGATTTTCTGCCTGTTGAAATAGCTGTCCTGCAGTTCCTTCATGCACTTCCTGACATCTTCCACGGATTTCTCAAGGTCCTTGATCCGCCTTTCCTTCCTGATTTTTCTTCTAGCATTCAGAAGAACCGCCGCAGCCACTGCGAGGGCGAGGGAGACAAAGACCGCAAGTTCCTTGTTCTCGCCTACTGAACGAACAAGTGAGTCCAGTGGGTTTCCGGCCGCAACCTTTTCGAGCGCCGCTTTCCTTTCTGCCTTGTCTGCAGAATCCTCCGCGAGCGCAAGGAGCCTTTCAGCATCTTCATAATTTTCGTTCTCGAATTCCGCGAGCGCGAGGGTGAAGGATTCACCGGCCTCAGAAACGTCCAGCCCTTGCGAGGATAGTGTCTGTATCCTCAGTTCAACCTCGTCCAGAAGGCCGTCTACCATTACCGCCTTGTTCCTGAGGACAGTGATATACCTCGCGTTTGTGAGCGCGGAGTCGTATTCACCTCTCGATAACTGGAACAGGGAATTATCGAGTGTGCTGTTTAACCTTTCCGTGCTGAAACCGAGGCTTTCCATCTCCTCTATGATATCCTGCGCCTCTTGTATGGCCAGACTCACGTCAGCGGCCGTGACGTTCCCCGCAGCCTTCACTGCAGGGCATGAGAAAGATAGAAGCAGGAGCATCATCATGAATATCGCCAGACCCTTGGATTTTTTCTGCTTGATCATCATGTTCATATCCCTTTCTATTTCGGCAATGTCCGCCTGTATGTGCCTGACGGATTCCAGATACTCGGCCTTGCCGGTCTTGCCCAGCGTGAAATATTCCCGCTGAAGTTCCTTGAGACGATTTTTGGCATCCTCCCTGGCCCTGACGAGCTTTTCGTTTTTACTCCCCTTTGACATCTTCCGCATCAGCCTCATCTCGTCTGATGACAGTTGGGCGAGCCTTTCCTCGTACACTTTCTTCCTGGCGAGATACTCTGCCTTGGACATCTCTCGCCTTTTGTAGTATTCCTCATTGAGCATCTTCGCGAGATCCTTGACTGACTGCTTGCGCCTCCTCAGGTACTCAAGACTGCCTTTCCTGTGCCCTTCCACGAGCTTCTTCCTGAAGACGAGCGATGAAAGGATTACCGCCGCCAGGAAGACCAGGATGTATTGCCAGTTCTGGCGGACCATGAGAATGAAGCCCAGCATGTTCTTGGTCTCCAGCTGGTACGTGTCCAGTGCGGCCCCGAGCCTCGACTCGGCCCTTTCATAATCGCCCCTCTGGAACGCCGACTTCGCAAGCGAAACCATGCTCTTTGAGACATCAACGTATATCCCGTAGCTTTCGGCCTCCCTGACGTTCTCCTCGAGGTCCTCTATCGATGAATAGAGCGTGAATGCCTTCTCCTTCAGTTCCACCACGTTCCTTGAAAGCTCTTCGGCCGTGTCGAAATCCAGACTGCCGTAGGCCTTCCTTGCGTCAGCGAGCAGTCCTTCCAGCTTGGCGTATTGGAATCCCTGCTTTTTCATCTCCTCGATAGCCTGTTCCGCACTGCCTATGGATTCAAGGCTTTCGGTTTCCTCAACGCCGTGGACGGAGAATATGATTTTTTTCGTATATTCAAGCGACTTAGTGCCGCCTGCGTAAACGCTCTTGGCATTTACAGCAAGGTTTATGATGTAAACCTTCTCCTCCAGATATGGCGGGACGCTGACGGTCAGCGTGAACGTCTCGGACGTCCCGTAGCTTACATAACCGATTCTGGAAGGATATTTCCTTATCAGGTTCTCCGGGTAACCATCAATGCTCAGCGTGATTCCCGTCAGGTTCGTGTTCTGCACGTCGTTCCTGACGTCCACGGTGAAATTATATTCGACGCCTTTTGTCAGTTCTATCCTATCGGGGGCAGAAACGTCCATGAGCGGCTCCCTGACGGAGATTGACCTGAGCGTGTCAGTCCTGGTGCTCGTGGTCCCTCCACCCGGCGCTTCGCACCCGTCGTCATTCAGGTATGAGCATCCGCTGCCGCATGCACCATCGCCGGAGGTGCAGGAGATGGCTATGGTCTTGAAGTCATATCCTCCCGTGCCTTCGTCGCTCGTGGAGTTTATCCATACGGTGGCGGCTCCCGCTTCCGTGGACGAGTTTGCGTAAGCAGTCACTGTAATTACTGCTTCCTCGTATGGGCTGAGGTCTCCAAGCGATTCGCTCAGGTTCCCGTAGGTCAGGGACATGCCGTACGGTAACGTCCAGTTCAATGTCACGTTGGATGCCGTCTCATTCCCTATGTTCTTCACCCTTGCCGTGAAATTGGCGCTGCTGCTCTGCGGCATGGACGATGGATAGCTTGCTATCTGCGTGCTCTCGTTGATGTAAGGCCCGCCGATGTAGGACACCGCGGTCCCGTTCAGGACACTTGATGAAGGGACGCTCGTGCTGGTGATGTTTATTATCACCACGTACTCGTTCGGGGTTTCCGGCATGGTTACATTCACTTCTATGTGCTTTTCGGTTCCCAATGACAAGTCGAAAGGCTCGGTAACGTTGTAACTGACGTCCGATGCCGACTGAAAATCAAAGTTCGCCGTGTAGTCCCCGGTGTTGTTTATCATAATCATGCCGAGATTCTGAACGGTTCCCTTGAAGCCCGCCACGCTGCCGAAAGTGTCCGAGACGTTCCCGGAGGAGTTTATGATGGTGAGCGTCCACGAAAGGTCCTTTTCCACGGGAAGGGAGTATACGTCCGAAAGCCCCGAGTGGCCCCACGTGTCGTTGGACCAGAACCTGTAGCTCCAGTTTCCCTCGTCCAGGTTCGTCACTATGCTCCCGTTCTCCCAGAGACCCGTCGCGTCATTGTAGTCCATGGTGTCGTTCGTGTATATGCCCGAATAGGGCGACTTGTACATCAGCACGACGTGGCTCACGTTGGAAAAGTCTGTCACGTTCGCCGTCACGTTGACAATAATGCCCGGGTCTATGACTTCCACGTCGTCGGGGTTCAGGCTTATTGAAACAACCGAAGGAGGCGTGGACGAGTCCACGATCAGCGTGTAGTTCGACGAATGCCATGAACTCAGCGATTCGCTGTCGAACGTAAGGCAGTTCCAGCTATAAAAACCGTCGTTCAGGTTGCTGACGGTCCAGTTGACAATCTCCTGGCTGTGGTCCGCCAATAAATTGTTAAACGAGTTTGCTATTTCCGTCTCGGTCAGGGGGCGGTTGTATATAGCCACGTCGTCTATAAGCAGGCCTGACTGCCCCGTGCCGTCGCTGCAGCTTCCCATGTAGAGGTCGCTCGTTATGCTGGCATAGTAATAATCCACGTTCCTCTCGATGACAGACGAGTTGCTGCCATCTATGAACAGGTCTATAGCGTTCCCGGTCCCGAAGAAGTCATCGAGGTCCCATACGGCGGCCACGTGATGCCATTCATCATTGCCCCAGCCAGATATGTCGGCTTCTACCCATGACAAAAGGTTAAGTTCGTCATAGAAATAGAAAGTCAGGATTCCGTAGTAGTTGTAGTTGTTCCATATCTCTATCTTGTTCTTGTTGGAGGTTCCTGTAGAGAAAAGGTACATCTCCGAACCGTAGGGGTCAAATTCTGGACCCGTTATTAAAAACATCTGTATGGTGCCGTAACCGGAGCCGATGTTCCCGTTGGCGGGATAATTGAGCGTGTCAGTATCGTTCACGACCACGCTCTCCCTCAGCGGGCTCTGCTCGAAGTGCGTGCCGCTCGCCGTCCCGGTTTCGCCATCCAGGCACGTGTAGCTCGAATCGAACCCGCATATCAGGAGGGCGTCCGTGTCGTTTCCGAATCCCATGGTCCTGTTTGTGTCGTAAAGGCTGAAGCTCCCTCCAATGTCGTGGTAAAGCGACACGCTGTAGACGCTCTCATCGTCCGTGGCGTTGCACGAGAATGTGATGTCCGCGGACTGTGTTGCGTATCCATCCGTGGGATACACCAGCGTCACGTTGGGCGCATAAGTTGCTGAAGCCTTTTGCGCAGAAAAAAGAAGAACTGCCACCAATACTACATAAGCGATGCGCATATTTAATATTGTTATAATGGGTAATTAATAGATTTGGTTTGAAAAGCTAATTGTTTAAACAATACAAGTAAAAGTTTATGATACCTTCCTTGTGTTTATTAAAGCCAGTCCATAAAGGTCACATGCGCTGCGCTTGATGTGCACCCTCTGGTCCCTCCTGAATGCCGCCAAGCGGGAAGAACCGATGCCTTCACACTGCGGTTCCATGTCCACGGAAAAAACACGGTACCCGTCTTCAAGAAGCGCCACGATAACATCACATGAAGCCGATTCGATAGGGATGAAAATACTCCCAGGCTCATAATACGTCAGGTAATCCCCTGCGTATCTTCCGCCTATTACCGCATTCTTGCCTTCCGCGTTCTTTTCCAGCCAGCCGGCAAGCTGCGCCAGCGGGGCCGGCGTGCTGCTTATCTCTGCCGCCAGGAAGATAGAATGCGACAGCAGGAGTGCAGCCAGCACGCAGACTGCAACGGCTCTGGCCCTCCTTGCGAGCCTCCTGTGAAGCGCCATCGAGGCAGCAATCGAAAATAATGGGACGAGTATCAGGAGATATCTCGGATTCACGGGAGGGAGCGCGACGAAAACCGCGGGCAGGTACAGCACGATGCCCGAGAGGAAAAACATGCCCATCCCTCCGGTGAGCAGTCCCCGTTCCCTGACTATAAGTATTGCCAAGGCAGCCAGAGACGCAAGGAGCAGAACGTTCACCGCTCCCATGTCCCAAAGGTTTATACCGTAGCCCCCGAAAAGGAAATAGTAGGCGAACTCGTAGGCTCTCTGGAGCAGAAGCGCCGGCGTCACGTCTATCCCTATGAGCGATTTTGCGCTGTCCCCGGCCCGGTATCCGAGCTGCCCGAGCGACGCTTCCACGTAAGGGTATACTCCCGAGGCTGCGACCGCAGGAATCATCCATAGTGCTATTCCCGCAGCTAGGAGCGCAAAGACCTTAAGCGCTGTTCTGGGTCCAATCCTATGCCTGAACGATATGTAAACTATAGGCGGCAGCAGTATCAGCAGCGAGTGTATCCTTACTCCAGAGGATATGCCGCAGAGCAGCGCCGCGGCAAACAGGTAACTGTCCCTGTCTCTTTTAATGTAACCGAGTATGGTTATGAACGTCGCGATCACGAAAAAGAGGCCTGTGACGTCCGACATGGCCTTGACGCTGCCAAGCCAGAAGAGAGGAGTCGAACCGGTAAGCACCGAAGCTGCAAGGGCGGCCTCCCTGTCCGTGAGCCTCTTGGCCAGAACGTAGACAGCCAGCACGGTCAGCCCGCCGAAGACCGCGCTCATCGACGTAAGCGCGACGCGCTCGTCCCCCGTCAATGCGAGGAACAGCCTGCCGAGCATCACGTAGACCGGGAACCCCGGCGGGTGCGGCTGATTTTTTGCCACGTCGAAATCCGTCAGCGCGAGCGCGAAGTGCACGGAGTCCTCCTCGTCCAGCGAGACGCTCATCGTGCAGAGGTAGGCGGCCATGAACAGGAGTGCTGCCGCAACTGCCAACCAGTCAATCCCATTCTCCGGTATTATTCCAAGTGCACGAATTTTCCCTGAAATGCCGGATTTCCGTTTCATTCGAACAATCCCCCTCCCCTGCATTTCACAAGAAACATGGCCCTGACGTTGCCCAGCAGCCTGTTCCTGATACCGTATTTTGACTTCCCCTTCACCCTCCTGCGGTGGGTTATTCTTACTTCCTTCACGGAGTAACCCTGCATCATCGCGAGTGCAGGCATGAAGCTGTGCATGTTGTCGAAGTACCTGACTCCTGAAAGGCAGCGCTTCCTGAATACCTTGAGAGGGCAGTTGTTGTCGTGAAGCCCGACCTTAAGGATAACATTGTTCGCTGCGTTACCTATTCTGGAAGAAATCTTCTTTGCAGAACCATCCCTCCTTTCATGCCTCCAGCCGCACACCATGTCGCAGCCTGTTTCAAGCTCCTCCAGCAGACGGCGTATGTCGGAGGGGTCTTCCTGCAGATCGGCGTCCATGGTTGCCACAATGTCTCCCTCAGAGTTCTTCATGCCCTCGTAAATGGCGGCCGACTTGCCCATCCGAACACCCAGCGATATTATTTTTGTGCGGGGACCCGCTGCCATTCTCATCTCCTTCAGGGTTCCGTCCGTGGACCCGTCATCGACAAAGATTATCTCGTGGTCAATTCCCTCGAGCGTATGCCTCAGCTTCCTGCCAAGTGATAGCAGGTTACCCTCCTCGTTGTGCGCCGGAATTATCAGCGAAAGCATGTTACCAGAATCCTAAATTAATTTTCCCGCCGGATAATAAAGGTTGAGTTCCGGCCTTTTTTATTTCCATGTGCAAAATGAATCATGATGAGATACGTGATTGCCGTCGCGGCATCGGCAGCCCTGATCGCAGTCTTCTTCCTTTCCCCGATGTCAGGGATGGTGATCACTGTCCAGCGACCTGCGGAATACGATTGTAAGGAATGTAATGTGATATTCATAACTGTTGATACCCTGAGGGCCGACCATGTTTCGTATTACGGATACCCGTTCGCAACTACCCCGAACATCGACGCGCTTGCATCGGAAGGTGTCGTTTTCACGGACGCATATTCACAGATA
>CAZSYZ010000068.1:0-7104 GCA_964611445.1 uncultured archaeon
TCCAGTGCAGAATCAGTTATGCTGCATGAATAGCCAACCACGCACTGGTCAGCAAGGCCGGCGGCCCTTAGGTTATTCGCGACATATCTCGACCATAATGGAGGCGGAATGCTGTCCTTGTCATTGCTTCTCCCGAAGAAAGACTCCACCACTGGTATCCGGGATTGCTCGCCATAAGCCTGAAGAGCCACCCTCGCATTGCTGTGGCCGCCATCGGCTTTTGGTCCTCCTGTGGTGAACTCTCCATGATTGACCTTGATTCGGCTGATGTCATAAGGTATCCCCCTTTTCTCAAGATAAGGTCTTAATATGCCTTCCCAGACAATCTCCCTGATGTCACCGTTCTTGAGATGTTTTCTGTGCTGTATCGCTATGTCAGCTTTTGCAAGTCCCGTGAGTTCATTGCTGCCATTGTAACTGAAAGCGAAATTGGTCTTCAGATCAGGGCCGATGTCCGGATTGCAGGCTATAGCCTCGTTGAGAACGTTTGCAATCTCCCTTGAAACAACCGTGGCTTTGCTCACTCCCTGAGGAGTCTCACTGGTCGACCATCCGTATCCGTGACCGGAATCCCCGATGCCCCCACTCCTGTTAAGGCCGTCTGCAACGTTTACCTCCTGGCCAATAACTTTAACGGTTACCTTGTAATCATGACTTATGTCACCTGTTTCCAGGTAGCCGCTTTCACCTATCACGTTCCTGGCGACCTTTTCATAATCTATATCAAGCCGTTCGGGTTTTCTCACATTTCCCTTTATGTCGATTTCATTATCACCGATTATGCAGTGTATGTCAGCCCTGTAATTCCTTCCGTGAATAAAGTAGGGAACCGTGGATCTCCTCGCAATTTCATCCGCAAGATGGTCAACTTGGTTCTTTCCGGCGATCTCAATCCTCTTGTAAGTTACCATCTCTGTATTTACTTGGGAAACCTTTATATACCTTGTTATATAAAGAAAGATAATTTTATAACTGTAAGTTATAATTTGCTGAGTATGTTTTTCCGGCGAGCGCTTTTTCCAAAAGGTTCTATGCGGGGACTGGGATTCCCGGCACGTGCGCCCGCTTTCCTTCGCGCTTCTGCGCCTTTCACGGCACATCTGCGCCAGCTTACTTTCCGGAGCGCGCTTTAGCACGCCTGTCATGTGCTAAAGGGTGCATTCGAACCCAGGAAGGCACTAAGCCACTAGGCCCTGAACCTAGCCCCTGTAGCCCGTGTCGTTTGACCGCTCGGGGATCCCCGCTGGTTATAGCTATATTGTGCTGCTTGTTTTTAAAAAATTAAAGCGAAGATGCCAGCCCGTTCAGCATCTCCATCGCTTTCTCGGCCTTGCCTGCAGGGACAAACAAGTAGTCGTGAAAACAGGCCGAGACCACGTTGACGGCTATTCCCTCCCCCGCGAGCTTTTCCGTTATCCTGGCCAGGAACCCCACCGCGTCAAGGCCTGGGTGGACCGTCAGCGTGATAAGCGCCCATTTCTTTGTGTACGGAATGCCGTTCTCATCAGCATTCTTCTTCTCGGTGATTATTGAGATTCCTTCCTTTTCCCTGAACACAGATAACGGGACAAAGCTCAGCCTGGACAACTGCTCTTCCGTTATCGAGCAGAAGACGAATTCCCCTTCTGCGAGCACCGGTCTCATCGACTTCAGCAGCGTACCGATATCCCTGATTCCATCCATATGCGGGGGGCAGGAATTTCGGCACGTGCGCCAGCTTACTTTCCGGCGCGCGCTTTTGGGCGTTTCTGTCGCAACGGAAACAAGCGAACTTGTTCGCGCTGCTTACCTGTCCAAAAGGGTGCGTTCGAACCTGCGAAGGCACTAAGCCACTGGGTCCTAAGCCCAGCTCCTATAGCCCACGACAACTTGGACCAAAAGCCCAGGTTGTCAAGGTGTTTGACCGCTCGGAGACCCCCGCGCAAATAGGAATATGGAACTTATTATTTTTAAGTTAGCAGAATTACGCTCCCTCTTCCCCATTCTCCGCGATGAGCTCGATGTCCTCGAGCGTGTCGTCCTCCCTGAGGCGCATGACCCTGACGCCCTGGGTAGACCTGCCTATGAGCGACAGGTCGTCCGCCTGGACCCTTATCGCGGTCCCATGGTTGCTGATGAGCATCAGGTGCTCCCCGCCCTTCACCTTCTTGACCGCCCTGACCTCGCCGGTCTTCTCCGTGACCTTCATGTTTATTATGCCCTTGCCTCCCCTGCGCTGCACCTTGTAGAATCCCGATTCGGTGCGCTTGCCGTAGCCCTTCTCCGAGACAGTGAGTATCTTCTCGCCCTCTTCCAGTATCTCCATGCCTATCACGGCGTCCCCCTTCCTGAGCCTTATGCCCCTGACCCCGGAAGCGGAGCGTCCGGTCCTGCGCACGTCCTTCTCGCTGAACTTTATGGAGTATCCGTTCTTCGTGGCAAGGAATATGTTCCTCTTGCCGTCAGTGACCTTGACGCCTATCAGCCTGTCCTTCTCCTTCAGGGTTATCGCGATTATGCCGCCTTTCCTCGGCCTGCCGTACGCCTCGAGCTCCGTCTTCTTGACCACGCCGTTCTTTGTCGCGAATATCAGGTAATGGTTCTTGCCGAACTCCTTCACGGGGATGGTGGTCGAGACCGCCTCGTCCTTCTCCAGCCGGAGGTAGTTAACTATAGCCTTGCCCCTCGAGTACCTGCTTCCCGAAGGCAGCTGGAAGGCCCTGAGCCAGTGGACCTTCCCCAGGTTGGTGAAGAAAAGCAGCGTGTCGTGGCTGTGCGAAACGAACATGTCCTTGACGAAGCCGTCCTCGCCTATCTCCGTCGCGGTTATGCCCACCCCGCCTCTTCTCTGCGCCCTGTACTCGTCTATCGGCACGCGCTTCACGTAGCCCTTGTTGGTGAGTGTGATAAAGTAGTCCTCCCTCGGTATGAGGTCCTCGTCGCATATCTCCGAGAAGTCCTCCGATATCCTCGTCTTCCTCTCGTCCGCGTACTTCTCTTTCACCTCAATGGTCTCCTCCCTTATTATCGCCAGGACCTCCGACTCCGAGCCCAAAATTTTCTTGTAACGGGCTATGTCCTCCCTGAGCCTGTCGTACTCCTCCTTTATCTTGCCCTGCTCCAGCCCTGTCAGCGTCTGCAGCCTCATCTGGAGTATGGCATCGGCCTGCTTTCCTGTAAGCCTGAACCTCTGCATGAGCCCCTTCTTGGCTACGGCGGGGTCCCTGCTCTTCTTTATAAGGGCTATGACGGCGTCTATGTTGTCCAGGGCTATTTTCAGCCCTTCGAGTATGTGGGCCCTTTCCCTTGCCTTTTCAAGCAGGAACCTCGTCCTCCGGACCACTATTTCCTTTCTGTGCTCTATGAAATTGAGGAGTATGTCCCTCAGGGGGAGTATCCTGGGCCTGTTGTTGACGAGTGCCAGGTTTATCACGCCGAAGGTGGTCTCCATCTGGGTGCGCTGGTAAAGCTTGTTGAGAACGAGCTCCGAGGCCACGCCCCTCTGGAGCTCCACCACGACCCTGATGCCGTCCTTGTCGGACTCGTCCCTGATGTCGCGTATGCCCTCTATGCGCTTGTCCTTGACAAGCTCGGCTATCTTCTCTATCATGGAGGACTTGTTGACCATGTACGGAATCTCCCTTATGACTATCCTGTCCTCATCCTCGATGTCGGCGACGGCCCTTATCTTTATGCTCCCCCTGCCCCTCTTGTAGGCGTCCAGCACCCCGGCGCGCCCGCAGATTATGCCACCGGTCGGGAAGTCGGGCCCTTTGACAACCGAGAGTATCTCATCGAGGCCCGCCTGGGGGTTGTCTATGAGCATGATTACGGCGTCGGAAATCTCCCCGATGTTGTGCGGCGGCATGTTGGTGGACATGCCGACGGCTATGCCGCTGCTGCCGTTTATGAGCAGGTTGGGTATCCTGTTGGGAAGGATGACCGGCTCCTGTGTGCTTCCGTCGAAGTTGGGGACGAAATCCACCGTGTCCATGTCTATGTCTTTGAGCATCTCCTCGGCTATCCTGGACATCCTTGCCTCGGTGTAACGCATAGCGGCCGGCGGGTCGCCGTCGATGCTTCCGAAGTTACCCTGACCGTCCACGAGCATATAACGCAACGAGAACCACTGGGCCATCCTGACAAGCGTGTCGTAGACCGCCTGGTCGCCGTGCGGATGGTACTTACCGAGAACGTCACCGACTATCCTGGCGCACTTCCTGTACTGCCTGCTGTGCTGCAGCCCTAGCTCCTGCATCGAGAAAAGGACCCTCCTGTGGACGGGCTTGAGTCCGTCCCTGACGTCGGGGAGAGCCCTGCCTATTATCACCGACATGGCGTAGTCTATGTAATTCTCCTTCATCTCGCTCTCTATGGGCCTCTTTATGACCCTCATCTTCCCTTCAGCTTTCTGCTGCGCCTTTTCAGGTGCAGACCCTGCTGTCTCTGGCCTTTCATCAGATGTCAAGGTTCTTCACATCCCCCGAGTTTTTGACTATGAACTCCTTCCTGGGCTGGACCTCGTCGCCCATGAGGGTCGAGAATATCTCGTCGGCGAGCATCGCGTCCTCTATGGTTATCTGCTTCAGCGTCCTCGTCTCCGGGTTCAGGGTCGTATCCCAGAGCTGCTCGGGGTTCATCTCCCCGAGTCCCTTGAAGCGCTGTATCAGCATGCCCTTCTCCCCGCCGTTCTCCTTCACGAACCTTTCCTTCTCGGCGTCATCGAAAACGTACGTCACCTTTCCCTGGTGCTTTATCCTGTACAGCGGCGCCTTCGCGACGTATATCTTCCCTGCCTTTATCATGGGCTGCATGTACCTGTAGAAGAACGTCAGTATGAGCGTCACTATGTGGTTCCCGTCGACGTCGCTGTCCGCGAGTATCATGACCTTACCGTAACGGCTCTTCCTCGGATCGCACTCGTCGTTCACTCCCGTGCCTATCGCGGTCATCATGGCCGAAATCTCGTTGTTCTCGTATATCTTGTCTATCCTGGCCCTCTCGGTGTTCAGTATCTTCCCCCTCAGCGGCAGCACCGCCTGCGTACGCCTGTCCCTTCCTTGACGGCTGCTGCCGCCGGCGCTGTCGCCTTCCACTATGAAAAGCTCCGCCTTGTCCGGGTCCCTCACCTGGCAGTCCGCCAGCTTTCCGGGAAGCGAGCCCGTGGCGAAGACGCTCTTCCTCCTCACCAGCTCCTTGGCCTTCCTTGCGGCCTCCCTGGCCTTCGCGGCCTCCAGCACCTTTGTGATTATGATGCCTCTTACCTGCGGGTTCTCCTCAAGGAAATCCGTGAGCTTCTCGTAGGTGGCGCTGGCGACCAGACCCTTCACATCTGTATTGCCCAGCTTGGTCTTGGTCTGCCCCTCGAACTGCGGGTCCTGAAGCCTCAGGGATATGACGGCCGTGAGACCCTCCCTCACGTCGTCGCCCTTGAGCTGGAGCGTCTCCTTTTCGCCGAGGTACCTGTTCAGCGCCCTCGTCAGCGCGGTCCTCCAGCCCTCCTCGTGCGTCCCTCCCTCGATGGTGTTTATGCCGTTGACGAAGGAATACACCGTCTTCAGGTAGCCGTCGTTGTACTGCATGGCCACCTCGATCTCGTACTTGTCGTTCTTCTGGGAGAAGTATATGGGCTCGGGATGTATGGGCTTCCTGGCCCTGTTGAGCGACTTCACGAACGTGCTTATTCCTCCCTTGTGGATGAACCTTTCGCTTTTTCCGGTCCTCTCGTCGACAAGCCCTATCTCGAGCCCGGCGTTGAGGTAGGAAAGCTCCTCGAGCCTGTTCTCAAGTATGTCGTAGTCGAACTCAAGCTCGGAGAACATCTGCGGGTCCGGCCTGAACGTTATTTTGGTGCCAGTTTCGCCGGTTTTTCCCGCGGCCTTCATCTCGGACGCCGGGACCCCCCTCCTGTACTTCTGGACGTATTTTGAGCCGTTCCTCTTCACCTCCGCCACCATCCACTCCGAAAGCGCGTTCGTGACGGAAACGCCCACCCCGTGGAGGCCTCCCGCCATCCTGTAAGACTTTGAGTCGAACTTGCCTCCCGCGTGGAGCGTGGTCATGACTATCTCGAGCGCGGGCTTCTTCATTTCTTTGTGCACATCGACTGGTATGCCCCTGCCGTTGTCCTCCACGGTGGCCGAGTTGTCCTTGTGTATGGTCACAGATATCCTGGTGCAGTATCCTGCCAGATGCTCGTCTATGGCGTTGTCCACCACTTCCTCGAGGATGTGGTGGAGGCCGCGCCTGCCGGTGTCCCCTATGTACATCGCCGGCCTCTTCCTGACGCCTTCGAGGCCCTTCAGCACCTTGATGGAGCTGGCGTCGTAATCGCTCTTCTTCTCAGCTTTATGCTGCGCCTTTTCAGGTGCAGATTCTGCTGTTTTCGGCTTCTCCGCGGCTGCCATAAAAACACAACTTTCCAGTTATACAGTCAAACAGTATAAGTTTGACAGTTAATAATTAGAAAAGTGCCTTTAAATATGTTTTAAACGGCCCAAATTATCAGAAAATGAGCTCGCCGACTTCCGAGGGGTCTTCAAGGGAGTTTATCTTTATTTTCATGCCCGGGAGCGCTTAAAACCGGAGAACTACTTGACTGCGGACGGGGAAGTCAGCTTGATGCCGCCGCTTCCGATTTCATAGATGTGGGATTCCTTGTTGACCTTGCTCGACCTCATCTTCTCCACCCTCAGGAGGTTCCTGTGCTCGCCCGCGGCCTCGACGCTCCTCATTATGATGAGGCCGTCGCCCACGAACTCCGAGATGCCGTCCCTCGTGAATCCCTTTTCGCCGGAAAGCATCTCTGACGTGAGCAGTGCCGTTAGGTTAGTCTCCTTGAGCTTCTCGGCCATCTTGTGGAAGGCCTCCCTGTTGTCCTTGATGGTGTACGTTATGGATGTTATGGAGTCGACCACGAGCCTCTTGGGCTTGAAGTACAGGCACTTGAATATCTTGGACATGACCTCGTCGAAGGACGTAGGCCACATGGAGAAGACCCTTATCAGGTTCTTCTTCTCGAGCGCCGCGAAGTCCCAGCCGAACTGGGCCGCCTGCCTGAATATGTCCTCCTTTTCCTGCTCGAAGGATACGTATATGCCCATCTCGCCGTTCTTGGCGCCCTCG
>CAZSYZ010000069.1:0-3048 GCA_964611445.1 uncultured archaeon
CATAGGAATTGATTGCATGGGCAAGATAAAGAAACTTTTGATTGATATTGACGGCGTCTTGTACACGGGAAACGAAGCCGTTAATGGTGCGAAGGAAGCAATCGATTATCTAAAAGACAATGGAATAGGCTTCGTTGTTTTAACCAACACGACTAGGAATTCAAAGCAAAGGATACTCGAAAAGCTGAATGGTTTCGGATTTGATATCAATGAACATGAACTTCTGACAGCAATTGACGCGACAATAGAATTCATCAAGTCAAAAAAGAAGAATGCAAAGTGTTACCTCATATCACCCGACTATGTAGATGACGAGTTCAGAAAGGCTTGTCTGAAAACCACCAGAAACGAGGAACCTGTTGATTATGTAGTGCTCGCGTATGATTCTAGAACTGATTACGATATGCTAGACAAGGCCTTCAGGCTTGTGTATAATGGTACAGAAATTATAGCTGTCCATGAAGACAAGTATTTTCCAGAAGAAGTAATGCATGTGAGCCTTGGCTTATTTGTTAAGGGGCTTGAGTATTGCACAGGCAAAAAAGCGATTATTATAGGTAAGCCTAACAGGAGTTTTTTCGAGATGGCCATGAAAAGGATTTCAGCCACGGAGGAGGAAACTTCAGTCATCGGCGATAGCCTCCCTGGGGATATAATAGGAGCAAAGAATGCCGGCCTTTTCGCGATAATGGTAAGGACGGGTAGCTACAAAGAGGATGAACTAAAGAAATCCCAAATAAAGCCGGATTACATAATAGATTCGATAAAGGACTTGCCAAAACTATTAAAACAAACAGGTTAAACATCAGAGTGATATTATGAAACTGACAAAGGAAGAGCAGGAGATGCTGGACGGGAAGCATGGGAATGCCGTCAGGAAGAGCATGAGGATACTCGTTTCCCTGGGGGAGATATTCGGAGCGGAGAAGCTCATCCCTGTCAAGAGCGTCCAGATTTCTGGCGTTTCCTATGACAACCTGGGAGACGCCGGACTCGAATTCTTGGAAGAGATGGCAAGGGACGGGAAGGTAAAGGTGCCCACGACCCTCAACCCCGCAGGAATGGACATGGAGAACTGGAAGGCACTCGGCATCCCGGAGGATTTTGCGGAGAAGCAGATAAAGGTCATAGAGGCATTCGAGAAGATGGGCGTCAGGACTACGTGCACGTGTACGCCGTATTTTGTCGGGAACAGGCCGGGCCTCGGGGACCACGTCGCCTGGGGGGAGAGCTCCGCGGTCACGTTTGCCAACTCCGTCCTCGGCGCAAGGACCAACAAGGAGGGAGGACCGAGCACCATAGCGGCTGCGCTCACCGGCAAAACCCCGGCCTACGGGCTGCACCTTGACGAGAACAGGAAGGCAGGCATTCTGGTCAACGTGAAGGCGATGCTCGATAAACCGATGAAGTTCGGAGCTCTCGGTTACGTTGTCGGTAAGGTACTGAAGGGCAGGGTGCCTTTGTTCAGGGGGATTCCAAAGGCAAGCGAGGACGAACTCAAGTCCCTTAGCGCGTCCATAGTCACTTACGGTGGCGCTCCGCTTTTCCACATAGAAGGCATAACCCCGGAGAAGGTTGACATTCCCCCGGAAACAATGGAAGTGACCGAGGATGATATTAAGAAGGGGATAGGCGAGCTTAACGACACGGATGATGCAGAATTCATTTTCATAGGCTGCCCCCACTGCTCCATCGAAGAGCTCAGGGCCATAGCCGGGTTTCTGAAGGGGAAGACAGTGAAGAAAGAGCTATGGATAGGCGTTGCAAGACCTATCAAGAAGAAAGCTGACAGTGAAGGAATAAGCACCATCATTGAGGAGTCCGGTGCTAAATTCGCATGCGACACCTGCCATGTGGTCGCTCCCCTGAAGGGAAGGTTCAGAACCATAGCGACCAACTCCGCGAAAGGTGTCTTTTACGGTCGCGGGAGGAACAATTTCCGGACCGTGTTCCGTGACATGGAGGGGTGCCTGAGGATGGCGACTGAATAGGGGATTTTCATGATTCTGAAAGGCAGGAAAATCATCGGCGGTACGGCTGAAGGAGAAGCCATTACATCATCGGAGGGCATTTCCTTCTACGGCAGCGTGGATGTCAAGAGCGGCAAAGTGGTCGAAAAGGGTCACCCCCTGGAAGGGCAGTGCATCACGGGCAAGATACTTGTTTTCCCTTCAGGAAAGGGGAGCACGGTCGGCTCGTACGTGATTTACGAGATGAAGAAGCGCGGGACGGCGCCGGCGGCGATAATAAACAGGGAGATAGAGACTATAGTGGCTGTTGGTGCGATCATATCCGAGATACCCTGCGTGGACAGGATTGACATAGAGAAGATAAAGAACGGTGACCGGGTCAAAATTGATGCCGACGAAGGGACTGTCACCTTGCTGTGATTAAATATGAAAAGAAAGCCGCACATGAGATTTTGTGTTAATTCAGAATGTACTTTTTCATGCTGGTACTGCAAGCCATGCGGTGAAAGCAGCTGCCGGTCAAACTTTAAAATGAGTATAGATAATATTAGAAAAATACTTGAAATATCCGCTGAGTCTGGAATTTCTTCGATAAAGTTTACTGGTGGAGAGCCGCTTCTTAGGGGAGATATCTGCAACATTCTTAGGATTCCAAAAGAATTAGGAATGAGAGACCTGCAGATGGTCACAAATGGATATTTGTTAAAAGATTATGTGGATGATATCAAGGAAAGTGGGATAGATTTATTGACGGTGAGTTTGGACTCTTTGGATAGAAATAAATTCAAAAGGAACACGGGTGTTGACTGTCTGGATACGGTTAAAAAAGGTATAAATGCAGCTGCCGACAGAGACATAAAACTTAGAATGAACATGGTTTTGACAAGGAGTAATATAGAAGAACTTGATTCTATGCTAAAATTTTGCAACGAGGTTGACGCAGAACTAAAATTACTGGATTTACTTGAATTTCAAGTTCCAAAAAATCCCTGTGGAAAAAGGAATACACGCCATTGACCGGTATCATAAGCGATTTTAGGAAGAAAATGAAAAATGAGAAGATTATAGTTTCGGAGGG
>CAZSYZ010000069.1:3058-6899 GCA_964611445.1 uncultured archaeon
GGATCATGGTGTTCCCATGAATAGTTTCGTGCTTCTTGATGGAACAAGAATACTGGTCAAGGAGTCATTAAACGGAACGCATTATGGTGATGTTTGTGAAGGATGCCCATTTTTTCCATGTCAAGACGGACTTTACGGAATAAAAATAACACATGAGGGTATGATCAAATATTGCTGGCCGAGAAATGATATAAATCTGAATATTCTCAAGAAAATAAATGAGAATGATATTGAAAACGCAAAAAGTATGATGAATACTGCACTAAAAACTTTTAACAGTTCTTATCTCAGAAAGAAATGGAAATATAACATCTAACTTTTTAAACTCTATGGGGAAGCGGTTGTTATGGCCAGGAGGATTGTAGTCGGCATTTCCGGAAGCTCAGGCGCCATCCTGGGCGTGCGCGTGCTGGAAGCGCTCAGGAAGGCGGGCGTAGAAACACACCTCGTCATGACGGACCTCGGGAGGCAGGTACTGGAAGACGAGACCGGTTACAAGGCAGGAGATGTCGGGAAGCTCGCGTCGAAGGTTTACGATTTTAACGATTTCTTCGCGCCGATAGCCTCCGGCTCCTTCAGGACGGATGGTATGATAGTGGCGCCGTGCTCGATGAAGACCCTGGCGGGCATAGCTTCGGGGTACACCGACAATCTGCTCCTGCGGGCGGCCGACGTGGCGCTCAAGGAAAGCAGGAAGCTTGTGCTTCTTGCCAGGGAGATGCCTCTCAGCTACATACACATAAAGAACATGGAGACGGTCACGAAGGCCGGGGCCGTCGTGATACCGCCCATGATGACGTTCTATTCCAAGCCCAAATCGATAGAAGACATGGTAACGCATGTTATCGGAAAAGCGCTCGACCAGTTCGGAATCGATGCGAAGTACAGGAGATGGAAGTAGGAGCTATGTCCCCTCTTCCCAGCCCTCGAGATATCTCTTCTGCTCCTTGGTCAGCGTGTCTATCTTCACGCCCATTGAACTGAGCTTGAGCCTCGCTATCTCCCTGTCAAGCTCCTCGGGAACCCTGTAGACCTTCTTCCCGAACGTCCTGCCTTTTTTCACGAGCAGTTCAGCTGCCAGTGCCTGGTTGCAGAAGCTCATGTCCATGACGTCTGGAGGATGCCCTTCTGCCGCCGCGAGGTTTATGAGCCTCCCTTCTCCGAGGACGTAAATCCTCTTGCCGCTCTTCATCCTGTACTCTTCCACGTTGTCCCTCATGGTCCTCTTGCTCTTGGTCATCTTCCCGAGGTCCTTTAGGTTCAGCTCGACATTGAAATGGCCCGTGTTCGCCACTATCGCGCCGTCCTTCATCTTCCTGAAATGCTCGCTTCTGACGACGTCCTTGTTTCCCGTGGCCGTTATGAAGATGTCCCCCACGGGGGCAGCCTCGGCCATGGGCATCACGCTGAACCCGTCCATTACGGCTTCCAGCGCGTAAAGCGGGTTCACCTCCGTTACAATGACGTGAGCGCCCATTCCCTTTGCCCTCATGGCGACGCCCCTTGCGCACCATCCATATCCTCCGACGACAAAATTCTTGCCGGCTATGAGCGTGGACGTCGCTCTCAGTATCCCGTCGATGCTTGACTGGCCGGTCCCGTAGCGGTTGTCGAAAAGGTATTTGGTGTAGGAGTCGTTCACGGCTATGATCGGGTACGGGAGGACGCCGTCCTTTTCCATCGCCCTGAAACGGATGACACCGGTCGTGGTCTCCTCGGTCCCTGCGATTATATGCTCCAGCGCGTCCTTTCTCTTCGTGTTGGCCCTCGCGACGAGGTCGCCGCCGTCGTCCATGGTTATCTGCGGCTTCGTGTCCAGGACCCTGTCGACGCACCAGTAGTATTCCTTGTTGCTGACGCCCCTCCATGCGTAAACGTCAATGCCTTCCTTCGCAAGGGCGGCAGCCACGTCGTCCTGCGTCGAAAGCGGGTTTGAGGCGCACAGGGCGACGCTCGCCCCTCCGGCCTTCAGCGTCCTCATGAGGACTGCCGTCTCCTTTGTCACGTGGAGGCATGCGCCTATCCTCACGCCCTTCAGGGGCTTCTGTTTCCTGAACCTCTCCCTTATGCCGAGAAGCACGGGCATGCCGGATTCGGCCCATTCTATCCTGAGCCTGCCCTTAGGGGCAAGCCTCAGGTCCTTTACCTTGCTCATAATCATAACCTTATTCAGTTTATTCACGTTTTTGGCTATTTATATCTATTCCGTAATTGTCCCAAAAACTTAAAACCGTTCATGCAAGAATATCACATGAATGACCTCGTACTGCTCAAGATAGGAGGTTCTGTCTGCACAGAGAAGGCTAAAGGCAGTTTCAGGGTAAAGACCGGGCCGGTGAAGAGAATCGCCAGGGAAATCATGGAGGCCAGGAAAGAGAAGGGATTTCGGCTTCTTGCGGTCAACGGTGCCGGTCCGTTCGGACACGCAAACGTCACGGAGTATGACATAAACCACGGACTCAAAAGCCCGAGGGATTACGAGGGATTCATGAAAACGATAGCCGATTGCGGATATCTCAACTGGAAGGTCAGTGATATCATGAGGCGTGAAGGGCTCCTTACAATACCATATCCGACATCATCCGTTGTCATCCAGTCGGACAGGAGGATTACCACATTTTTTATAGACGTCCTCAAAAGGCTATGGGAAGCGAACCCTGACATAATACCGGTGATGAACGGCACGATGGCCCCGGACATCAGTCTCGGGGGAAGCGTTGTCAGCGGCGACACCATCCTCCAGTACATGGCGGAAAGGCTGAATCCGGAAGTGATGGTATTCGCAACGGATGTTGACGGCATATTCACGGCGGATCCCAAGAAGGACAGGAAGGCAAGGCTTATAGACTATATGACGAAGCAGAACTTCCATGAGATAAGGGCGGGCATTTCGGGATCGTCCAACGTTGACGTCACGGGCGGGATGCTGGGCAAAGTCGAGAAGCTGCTGAGACTCAGGAACAGGACCATAATAGTCAACGGAAACGTTCCCGGCAGGATAAGGAACGCCATCCTGGGGGAAGACATCCGCGGGACCATAATAGGTTAGGCTTTTAAAGAGAAGGGGAAATCATTATCTATGAGCACCGAAAAGAGGAAGACCGACCACATAAAGGTCTGCCTTACCGAGGATGTCGAGTTCTTCAAGAGCAATGGTTTTGGAGACTACCAGTTCCAAAACAATGCACTACCCGAAATCGATTGGGATGAGATAGACATTTCAGCGCAGTTCCTAGGCAGGAAATTCAGGGCGCCGCTGTTCATAGAAGCCATGACAGGAGGCACAAAAGAGGCGGAAAGGATAAACAGGAACCTCGCCAGGGCCGCCCAGGAACTGGGAATAGGGATGGGCGTGGGGTCGCAGAGGGCAATGATAGAGATGCCGGGACTGTCAGATACGTTTAGAGTAAAGGATATCGCGCCTGACATATTCCTTGTAGGCAACATAGGCGCTTCGCACCTGTTTGTCTACAGCTCATATCAGCTCAAAAATGCCCTTGACGAGATAAAAGCGGATGCTCTTGCGGTCCATCTGAACCCCGCGCAGGAGATAGCCCAGGACGGCGGCCATAAGAAATGGAAGGGCATACTCGCGAAGATAAGGGAGACATGCTCAAAAATAGACAGGCCAGTTATAGTCAAGGAAGTCGGCTGCGGCATATCGGGCGAGGCCGCAAAGAAGCTTGAAAAGGCCGGCGTTGATGCCATAGACGTTGCTGGCGCCGGCGGCACCAGCTGGGTCAAGGTGGACTCCATGATAGGCGGAAAACCCCTTGACGCCCTTTTCGAGTGGGGAATACCGACGGCGGAAGCGCTTGAGCAGTGCGTTGGTGCGGTCAAG
>CAZSYZ010000070.1:0-6862 GCA_964611445.1 uncultured archaeon
GTCGGAAGCGCCCGTGTAGTCGCTTGAGAACTACCCGTATCTGTCCTTCTTTTCAAAACTTTCGACCTTCCTTTCCGTCTCTCCTGATTCCTTGGGCGTCCATGTTATCCTGACTATTTCATTGGGGGCGGCTATGTCCGCGTGCACAGGCGAGGGAAGGCCCGTTGTGTTCGACTTCCACAGAAGGTTGCCGTCGTTTGCGTCGACTGAGTACATGTGGCAGTCCCATGAACCGAAGCACAGGCTCCTGCCGTCAGACGCGGGCGGGGAGAATATCTGCCCTTCCGTCCTGAACTTCCACGCCAGTTTCCCGGTCTCTGTGTCAAGGGCGTACATGTTATGGTCTGCTGACCCGAAATAAACCATTCCGTTGTACACTTTCGGCTGTGTCGTGTTCATGTCGAAAGTCCTGTATTTCCACAGGAGCTTCCCGTCCTCTGCCGCTAATGCGTAAAGGTTGTGGTCGCGCGAAGCGGCGTAGATGACGCCGTTCGATATTGTTGACTGAGTGTAGTACTGTATGGCATTCTGCGCCTTGAACCTCCATAGGAGGCTGCCGTTTGAGTCAAGGCATCTGTAGAACTCATCGAAAGAACCGAAATATATGTTATCTTTCCAGAAAGCCGGGCATTCCGTAACTCCGTGCGTCCTGAACTTCCACACGAGGGACCCGTCTGTTTTTACTGCGTATAAATTCTGGTCGTATGAGCCGAAGAAAAGCGTATCACCCTTTGCATCTATGTATGAATGGATTGGTCCCTCTGCCCTGAATTTCCATTTCACGTTGCCGTTCAGGTCGAATGCGTATAGGTTCTTGTCGAATGAGCCTGCATATACCGTATCATTCAGAACCAACGGCTTGCTTACAACTCTGTCACCTGTCTGAAACTTCCATATGAGCTTGCCTTCTGTCGTTATTGCGTAAAGGTTCTTGTCGATGCTCCCGAAGTATAGCATGCCGTTGCGAAGCGTAGTGGCGTCAACCACATCATTGGTCCTGAATTTCCATATCTTCTCTCCTGTGTGCAGGTTGAGGCAGTACTGGTTCTTGTCGCAGCAGCTGAAATAGACTTTGTCACCGTCTATTATCGGGCCGTTGATTATGCTCCCGCCCACCTCTTCCTGGAATATGAGCCTTGATTTCTTTATGTCCATGAAAGAACCGGTCGCTGTTATGTCGGCGAACTTGTTGAGACCGTCCGTGTGCTGCACGTCCGTCAGTCCATGATCATCGTACCTGTCCCTGTATTCCATTAGAATAATGTAGAAATGTGTTTTTTATTTCTTCTCAGGTTCTTTGTTTTCTTCAGGCTTCGGTTCTCCCTTAGGCTTCTCTTCAGGTTTGTCTTCGGGCTTCTGCTCCTCTTCCTTCTCCTCGGGTGCTTTTTCCCCGCCTTCGCCCTTAAGCTGTTCCTTTGCCTTCTTTTCGGCTTCCTTCTTCCCCTTCTCGAGGAACTTCTTCTTCTCATCTTCCAGCGTTATCTCCTCCGGAAGCTTGGTGTCCGCAACGCCTTCGGACACGGAGACCTTGACCCTGATCGTGTGCAGGGGCTTCTTCGCGCCGCCGGCCCAGAGCGTTTCGTTCAGCTTCTGGGACATCCTGACCTCGGACGCGTGCGTGTGCTTTCTCACGTATTCCTTCACCGCGGAAACGGACTTCTTCGTCTTCCCGACGCGCGCCGCCTTTATCCATACCCTCCTGAGCGGTATCGTGAATATCTTCTCTTCGCTTGGGGCAGACTTCTTTTCAGCCATGGAAACACCTATATCTTGAGCTTGTCCCTTCTCCACTTCTTCACGGAGACCCTGATGCGCCTGCTCCTGGCCCTCTTGAGGCCGAACTTCCTTATGTCGGCCCATCTCGGCGACGGCCTCACCTTTGCGAGCGCGCCAAGCTTCTTTTTCACTCCCGAAGACTTGTTGCTTGTCATCTCATGCCCTCTTTATCCTGAAGTCCCTCTTCTGCTGAAGGGCCCTCAGTATGTTCTTCATCTTTTCGTCCGTTATCTTTTCCGTGATCTGCCCGGCCTGGTAAACCTGGATGAGGTAGAGCTCAAGCTGGCCCGCAAGGTCAGGATTCACGGTCCTAACCCTCCCGAGCCTCTCGAACGCCTCCTTTGTGAGTATGTTCGTCATCAGCTGCTTCTTCATCTCCTCTATCTGTTTCAGCTGCTGCAGCTTTTCCGCGTCAATCATCTCTCCGTTCATTTTTTCCTTAACCCTTTCGATATTTCCGTTAAAAATGATTCCCCCTTCTCAGTGAGGGACCTTCCCTTGGCCTTCTTGGTGCTCACGAAGCCCGCGGCCTCCAGCTGCTGGAGCACCTTCCTTATGACAGAGCCGGACGCCTTCAGCTTCCTTTCAGGCTTGTGCCCCCTGTTCTTCCTGCCGCCGTACTCCTTCCTCAGCCTTTCGGTTCCTATGGTCCCCTCGATCCCGATCTTCCTCAGCACGGCCGCCGCCCTCGTCCACCACCAGTCGTCCTGAGAAGGAGCCCTCTGCCTGCTTACGCCCGTCTTGACGAAGCGCGCCCATTCGGGCGGCCTGAACTCTTCCATGGCCTTCAGCTTTTGGGCTGTCCTTTCTATCAGCTTGTCCGCAGGTACCTCTTTCAGGTTCATGGATGCACCTTTATCTCAATATATAAGAACAGTTAGTATATAAAAAAGTTTAAATAAGCCGCGGCACTGTCAGAACTTCCACGTGGTTATCATCAGGTACACCGCGCCCATGTCAACTATGACGAAGGAAATGACCACGAAGAATGTGAACAGCATGTCCATGTTGTAATTCTCGATTTGGCAGTTGAAGTTGTCAGGCTTGTCCGGCAGCTCTTCGCATGTCACGGACTCGTTGACGAGGGACGTCCCGAGCGCGAGGGTGAAGAACGTGGTGATGAAGATTATCACGAGCCCCACCAAGAGAACTATCCTCATTTGACAGCACCTATAACTATATTTGGTTCATCTCCGTTATATTTTTCTCTCCCGCTTCTCCCTTGCATATGGCATCCTGTTGACCTTCCCGCATTTCAGGCACCTTACCTCCATGGACTGCGTTCTGCTGCTGGCCCTGACCACGGAGTTCCTGCCGGGCACGATGTACCTGGAGCATCCGCCGCAGAACCGCAGCTTCAGCTCCTTGGGCATCTTCACGTTGTAGCGCATGCCGATCTTCCTCGCAAGCCCCACGTACCTGTCAGACCTCTCTGGATGTGCGCCGAACTCCTTCCCGGCTAGGTCCATGAGTATCCGCATCCTCTCTTCCGCGATCTCCTGCTGCCAGCCCGGCTTCGAAGACCTGTTTCTGGAATCCTTTCTCGCGCTCATTGCAATCTCAGGTGCTTCCTTGCCAGCTCGACGTCCTTCCTCACGACGGTTTTCCTTCCGGCGTGCTCTGCGAAGGTCGCCGCCCCCCTCGCGATCTCCGAGGCTATCTCTCCCGTTATCTCGGCAAGGGCCTCCCCGGCAGAAAACGCAACCCTCTTGCCTCCGCTGTCCTTTATGATCTTCTCGAACGGCGCTATCGGCAGTCTTGCCATGGTATCACTCCTCCCGCTTCAAAAATGCTTTATATTTTGCCGGAGCGCTTAAAAAAGCTTGAAATCCCTTTTGCTGCCCATGGCCTTCATTTTAAGCTTTTTGAGCTCGTTCTCGACTTCCATGAGCTCCTTGTCGTAGTTCGCCTTGATGTCATTGTACGTCTTTTCCTCGATCTCGCGCCTGAAGTATCTCTTCCTCGCGTCGTTCTTTTCCTTCTTTATCTCCTTCTCCCTCCTTTCAAGCTCCCTCCTCGTCTTCGCCTCCCTGTTCGAGGCGCTGAGCCCGGCGAGCATGCCCATCTCCAGCCCCCTGAATATGTAGTATATGGTCGACTCTATGACCCCTATGAAGGCGATGACCACGAGGAACGTGAAGACAAGCAGCATGGACAGGCTTTGCACGTTGCATGCGGGGCCGGTCTGCACGGAGCATATCTCGTTCATCAGGAAGAAGTTGTTCAGCGTGAAATGTATGAAGAACACGGATAAGAATATGACAACGAGACTGGAAGCAATTATCAGGCTGAATTCCTTCATTCGCCGCACCTGTATATTATTTCTTCCCGCATGCTAAAAAGTGTTTGTCAGTAAGCCCTCGAGAAATAGGCCGTGCAGCAGGCCTTTTTGCCGCACACGCATCTGCCTGCAGGCTTCCTCTGCCCGAACGGTATGACCCTTATGGTGGCGGCCGTCTCGTCCTTTATCTTCTCCTCGCAGCCCGCGCCGCCGCACCAGGAAGCTTCGACCATCTTCCTGGCTTCCACGGCCTTCTTCAGCTCGCCGTACGTGCCTGCGCTCACCGTGTTCTTCTCGAGGAATTCGCAGGCCTTCCTGAACAGGCCCTTCTGCATGGCGTCGAGCGCCCTCTCGGCGGCCTTTTCAATCCCACTGAGCTTCACGTGCCTCTTTTCACCGGTGTCCCTCCTGACCATCACGGCCTGCCTCTTCTTGACGTCCTGAGGGCCTATCTCCAGCCTGAGCGGCACGCCCTTAAGCTCCCACTCGTTGAACTTCCAGCCGGCGCTGTACGTCTCCCTGTCGTCGAAGTGGACCGTGAACTTCTTCCCGAGCTTCTGCTTCAATTTCCTGCACTCGTCGAAGACCTTCTTCTTCTCCTTGTCGAATATTATTGGCACTATAACGATGTGTATGGGAGCTATCTTCGGCGGCAGGACCAGCCCCCTGTCATCGCCATGAACCATGACTATGGAGCCTATGAGCCTGGTGCTCACGCCCCACGAGGTCTGCCACACGCGCTTCTCCTTGCCGTCCCTGTCGAGGAACTTGATGTCGAAGACCTTTGAGAAGTGCTGGCCCAGGTTGTGGGAGGTCCCCATCTGCAGGGACTTGCCGTCGGGCATGAGCGCCTCCAGGGCGGTGGTGTACAGCGCGCCGGCGAACTTCTCGGCATCGCTCTTCTTCCCTGTCACCACGGGCACGGCGAGGTATTTCTGGACGAGGTCCGTGTAGATTCCCAGTATCTTCATGACCTCCTCGTCGGCCTCCTTTTCCGTGGAATGTGCGGTGTGTCCCTCCTGCCATAGAAACTCCCTGGTTCTCAGGAAAATCTTAGTGACCTTGGTCTCCCAGCGGACTATGTTGCACCACTGGTTTATGAGTACTGGAAGGTCCCTCCAGCTCCTTATCCACTTGGAGTAAGCGTCATACATGATGGTCTCGCTGGTCGGCCTCAGTGCGTATTTCTCGTCCCCGTCCTCTATCCAGGCGACCTCCGGGACGAATCCCTCGAAGTGCTCGGCCTCCTTCTTCAGGAATCTCTCCGGGATGAACATGGGAAAATACGCGTTCCTGTGCCCGGTGTCCTTCAGCATGCCGTCGAGCGTCTGCTGGATTTTCTCCCATATCGCGTAGCCGTACGGCTTTATTATCATGCAGCCGCCGATGGGCGCGAAGTCGGCCAGCCCCGCCTTCAGCACGACCTCGTTGTACCACTCGGGGAAGTCCTCGGACTTCTTCACCGTTATCCCCTGGGTCTCCTTTTTCGCGTTCCCGTTGCCGCTCATATGCTTAATTTGTGTTCTTATTATTTATTTATGATTTCCGCGCGCGTTCTCCGCTTATAAAATTAACCGACATAAAAAGGTTAGTGATTTCATGATACTTCCTAAGAGGACAAAGGTTCATCTCATGTCGGATTACGGGGGGACGCTCGTTGACCCGTTCCCAGAGAATTTCAGGATACTTGACATGACGTCAAGGGAAGCGGGCCTGGGCTATTTTTTCCCCTTCAGCAAGGAGACAACTAGGTATGAGATAAGGCCTTATATTGCATACCCGCGTGATTATTACATAATAGCGAGGGCCAAGCAGGATGGTGCGGACTACAAGAGCCCCGGAAAGTTGGAAATGCTGAGGAAGGACAAGGCATACAGAGAGCTCGGGGCCATGGGAGAGAAAGCCTTCAGGGAAGTGAGGACCGAGTGGCACAAGCAGGACCCCAATGGCCGCCTCCAGAACATCAAAATTTTCCCGGGCGCCAAGGAATTCATTGAAAAGGTCCATTCCATGCCAGGCGTTGCATTTTCGATAATAACCACGACCAAGGCTTGGAACGTCAGGTCCAGGCTGGGCATCCTTTTGGAAAGACTGAACACGCCCAGTATCAACATATTCGATGTTGAGTACGGGTATGAACACCACTACGATCATATCAATCCCAGGGACTACCAGTTCTTCAAGATGGAAAAGGAAGGCTTTCTTGTCCCCCAATCACTGACGCTGGACGACCTGCCGGAAAACCTCGAGGCCGCGGAACGCTGGGAAGTCAGTCCCTTCGCGGTGGGTCATGGGTATGGCGTCCCGGAAATGCTGTCGAAATACCAGAAGGTCACGTTCGAGGAGATGCTCGACATAGTCAGCGACCTCAGCAAGGGGTGAAGGCTGCTACCTTTATACTATTTATAAAATAAATAGTGATGTTTTATAAGATTTTTAGTTATCTCACGGGTGCTTCTTCCCCTTATAATAAGTTAGGGGTGGAAAAATGTCCGAAGGAGAAGCTAAAAGGATATACGAAAAGATAATGAAATCTAGGTTCATTAATGGGGAGAACAAGAGACTCATTGAGGAAACCTACAAAAAGGTTCTTAATAGAGACCGTGTCAAGAGCGAAAGCTCCAAGAGAGCATATCTAAAAGTCATGAAGGTAATAGGACAGTTCAAAGTATTCAGGGAAAAATCCCTTAAGAAAGCCACAAGAGATGACATTGGTAAATTTGAGACCGCATTAAGAGAAGGAACACATATACCTCCCGAAGTTCTAAAAGATGAAAATATACATATTGAGCCACAACCATTGAA
>CAZSYZ010000071.1:0-6742 GCA_964611445.1 uncultured archaeon
GGAGGAAGCATCACAACGAATGCTGTTCACTACAAAGGGCTTCTCTACTTCGGGTCGGCGAACAGGAACGTCTACTGCATAAGGCCTGAGAACGGAGAGCTTGTGTGGAAGTTCAGGGCAGACGGCATAATCATGATGTCCAACCCTGCCATAAAGGACGACATCCTCTACATAGCAAGCTTCGATCACAACCTGTACGCGCTGGATGCGAGGACGGGAGAGCTCTTATGGAAGTTTCGGACAGGCGAGAAGATAACGGCGAACGCCGCAATCCACGAGGATAGAGTACTGATAGGGTCCGGAGACTACAACATGTACTGCATTGACAGGAAGACGGGGGCCCTCATATGGAAGTTCAAGACCCAATACTGGATCAACTCAGAGCCTCTCATCGTAGATGGCAGAGTGTACTTCGGGTCATACGACCACTTCATATACTGCGTGAACGTCGAAGACGGGAGCCTCGTATGGAAAGTGGAGACCCAGGGAGAGATATTCAACACCACATCATTCGGCTACAAAGACGGCGTGTTATACACGCCTTCCATGGACGGATGCACGCGCGCAATAGACGCAAAGACAGGCAGGGTCAAATGGAAGCTCAAGATAGCGTCATACGGAACCGTGTCATCGCCTTACGTGTATGACGACATGCTGCTGTGCCAGACGAGGGACGGCATACTTTATGCGCTCACTCTCGACGGGAAGATGCTGTGGAAGTTCCGCGCCAACGAGGAGGATGTCATCGGCATACCGGTCGTGTACGACGACCGGATATACATAGGCTCTTTCGCCGACTACCACCTCTATTGTCTGGACCTGAAGGGGAAGATGCTGTGGAAGTTCCGCACGCTTGACGGCCTCTATCAGAAGACTACAAAGATAGGGAATCGTCTCATACTGGCGTCATGGGACTGTAATGTGTACTGCATAGACGTCAACACGCAGAAAGTCATATGGAAGTTCAGGGCAGAGGGCTCGCCGGTGGTGCTTCCCCCTCCGCATGAGGCTTTCGAACTGGAACTTAAGATACCCGAGAGCGAGGTAAGGGAAGAATTCAGGGAGAAGAGGTACGATTTTGGCGTGGCTGACGATGAGGATAATACAAACACCTACAAGTCCAGGATAACGTACCAGGTCTCCACCCAGTACGCATCCAAGGGCAAGTACCATGTGGATTCGGACGAGGAAGCGCTGTGATTCTGCGTCACTCCAGGAACTCCGCCGTATCGATGATGCCGTCGCCGTCCATGTCGTAGCCCTTGACCACGCGCGCCTTGACGTCCCTGTTGAACTTGTTGCCTTCCAGCAGTTCCTCGAACCTGCTCACTACTGCCAGGACCGCGGCCCTTGTCCCCGCGAAGCGCTTTCCCGCAAGCATCATTATCCTGCTTTCAGGATTTTCGGGGTTGTCTATTATGCTTACGATTCCCGTGTCGTCCGCCGTGTAGGTCTTCTTCGAAAGCGTGGAAACTATGTTCCTCTCATGATCCATGTCTATGTATATGGGGAACGCCTTGTTGTGCTTCATCGTTATCATGTTTGCCGTCGGCCCGCCTACGAGGACCAGATTGCCCCTGAGCGTCTCCTCCCTGACCTCGGTGTCCAGCTTGTAGTTCGGGATGTTCTCCCCGGTCGTGAATGCGCCGAGGAACAACGCCAGGTCTATGGCGCAGCACGCGTCGCTTGCCCTCGCCTTCCACGGTCCGTGCGGGTCCGGAGAGCCCACGACTATGGTAGCATTGAGCCTTCCGCCGTCTATGAAAGGGTCCAGCAGCACCGATTTCTGGGGGGACTTTATGCTCAGCTTGCTGAAAAGCACGTTGCCGGAAGCCAGGGCGAAAGACTCCTGGGCGGCCTGGTAGAACTTGGCCACCGCCCCGTGCCTCTGCTCAGTCTTCAGCTCGTGTATGAGCCCCTTTTCCTTCAGCTTGTTTATGTAGTAGTACACCTTCTGCTCATGCATGCCGAGCTTCTTTGCCAGATCCATGGGACACTGAGGCTCGGCCAACATGGAGAATATCTTCCATCCCAGTTCTGATGTGAGCACCTTGATCTTCTTAGGATCCCTGAAGAGCAGCACCGGGGCTATCTCCGTGTCCTTATCGCTCCTCAGGAGGAAGTACTTCGGCATAAGACCATTATAAATTTTATTTTAATATTTAAAAGTTTTTATATGTAACCTTTATAAAGGTTTAAACATTTTTTGCATGAAAACCGATAGCCGTTATGATATTTTTCTCAGTAAATGCTTTAAATAGGCATGTACAATTGTCTACTCACTCTTGTGATTAGCTATGTGCGGTATAGTCGGATATATAGGTCCCAGGAAGGCGTCAACCATCCTGCTGAACGGCCTGAAAAGGCTCGAGTACAGGGGGTACGATTCCGCAGGGATGGCCATAATCAACGGCAGCCTTCTCATGAGGAAGGACAAGGGACGGATAGATCATGTCAACAGGAGGCATGGATTTGAGTCCTTGGAAGGCAACCTGGGCATAGCCCATACCAGATGGGCCACCCACGGCGAGCCTAGCAGGAGGAACGCCCATCCGCACACGGACTGCTCGGGCGACATAGCCATAGTGCACAACGGCATAATAGAGAACTATGTCATGCTCAGGAAACTGCTTGAGGGCGAGGGCCACGTCATGAGAACTGACACCGACTCCGAAGTGCTTGCGCACCTCATAGAGAAGTTCTACAGGGGGGATTTTCTCAGGGCCGTCAGGAAGGCGCTCATGCAGGTCCAGGGAACTTACGGCATCGCCGTCATCCGGAGAGGCTCGGACGAGATAATCGTGGCGAGGAACGGCTCCCCGCTGATAATAGGCGTAAAGGATGACGAGACGTTCACCGCTTCCGACGCTTCCGCGATACTGGAGCACACAAACAAGATGATATACCTCGAGGACGGCGAGGTTGCGACGCTCAGGCCAGGCGATGTCGTCGTCAAGGACCTTTACGACAAGGAGATAAGCAAGAACCACGAGACGATAGAGTGGGACCTGACCCAGATAGAGAGGGGAGGGTTCAAGCACTTCATGCTGAAGGAGATATTCGAGCAGCCCGATGCGCTCCAGAACGCCATGAGAGGAAGAGTCGGAAAGAACATAAAGCTCAGCATAAACGGGAATCTTTCCGGGTGCAAACGCGTCCTGCTGATAGCCTGCGGCACTTCGTGGCACGCGGCGCTGATAGGGAGGTATCTGATTGAAACGATAGCCGGCGTACCGACAGAGGTGGATTATGCATCCGAGTTCAGGTACAGGGACCCTCTTGTGGGGAAGGACGACCTCGTGGTCGTTATCTCGCAGTCGGGGGAGACCGCCGACACGCTTGCCGCCCTCAGGGAGGCCAAAAGAAAGGGCGCGAAGACTATGGGAATAGTCAACGTGGTGGGCTCGACCATAGCAAGGGAGGCGGAGATGGGAATATACATACACGCCGGCCCGGAGATAGGCGTCGCATCGACAAAGGCATACACGAACCAGCTGATATCGCTGCTGCTGCTCGCGCTCGACCTGAGGCAGAAAAATTCGGGAGGCACTGACGAAAGGACCGTCAGAGAGATGAAAAAGCTTCCCGGGATGCTAAGGAGTGTGCTGTCCGAGAGCGACAAGGTGCGCGCCATAGCCGGGCAGGTTGCGGACCACACCAACTTCCTTTACCTGGGAAGGGGGATAAACTACCCGACCGCGCTTGAAGGCGCGCTGAAGCTCAAGGAGATTTCCTACATACACGCGGAGGGGTATCCGGCCGCGGAGATGAAGCACGGGCCGATAGCGCTGATAGACGAGAACATGCCCGTGGTTTTCATAGCGAACAAGGGGAAGGGATACGAGAAGATAATTTCGAACATGGAGGAAGTTAAGGCGAGGCACGGCAAGATAATAGCGATAGCCACCGAGGGCGACGAGGAGATAAAGAGGCTTGCCGACTGGGTGATACACGTGCCCAAGACACTTGATGAGCTGACCCCGATAGTCAACATAATACCCCTGCAGCTGCTGGCCTACTACATCGCTGACATGAAAGGCCTTGACGTGGACAAGCCCAGAAACCTGGCCAAGTCCGTGACTGTGGAGTGAATCATGTTAAAATACGAGGTGATAAGATGGTGGTGAAGGTGGCGATAAACGGCTACGGCACTGTAGGGAGACGGGTGGCCGACGCAGTGGCAGCGCAGGACGACATGAAGGTGGTCGGCGTGGTCAAGACGCGGCCCACTTTCGAGGCTCACCAGGCGATCATGAAGGGATACCGGCTCTTCGTGAACGAAAAGGAGAACCTGAAGGCTTTCAGGGACGCCGGGCTGAAGGTGGAGGGCACGGTGAAGGAGCTTCTGGAGGATGCCGACATAGTCGTTGACGGCTCGCCCGACGGGATAGGCTTTGAGAACAAGAAGGAGCTTTACGAGCCCGCGAACAAGAAGGCCATATTCCAGGGCGGAGAGAAGGCCGCCACGGCCGAGATGTCCTTCAACGCCGGCGCTAACTACAGGAACGCGATCGGGAAGCAGTTCGTCAGGGTGGTTTCATGCAACACCACCGGGCTCTGCAGGACGCTGTTCCCGATTGCCAGCAGAGTCGGCATAAAGAAGGTCAGCGCTGTCATGATAAGGAGAGGACCCGACCCTTCGGACATCAAGAAAGGCCCTGTCAACGCCATAGTCCCGGACCCCGTAACGGTCCCGTCGCACCACGGCCCTGATGTCAACACTGTCATGCCCAACCTGAAGATAACGACCGTGGCGCTGAAAGTCCCGACGACGCTGATGCACATGCACACCGTCAGCGCCAGCATGAACAACGGCGCCTCGACAGAGGAGATAATAGACCTCCTGAACAGGACGCCGAGGGTCGTACTGGTCAAGGCAGAGGACGGCATAAAGTCCACGGCCCAGATAATGGAATGGGCGAAGGAGCTCGGAAGGAACAGGTCCGACCTGAACGAGATAGCCGTATGGAAGGAAAGCATAAACGCGAGGAACGGGGATTTGTTCTTCATGCAGGCCATCCACCAGGAGAGCGATGTCGTGCCGGAGAACGTTGACGCGATCAGAGCTGCCATGGAAATGGAGACCGACCCGCTGGCCAGCATAAAGAAGACGGACATGGCCATGGGTCTGAAGCCGTGGTGGAAATACCAGTAAAGGGTTTTGGAAATGCAGGCGCTGATACTCGCGGCCGGGAAGGGAGAGAGGCTGCGGCCGTTCACTGAGACGGTCCCTAAAGTCATGCTCCCCGTGGCCAACAAGCCTCTCCTTCAGCACAACATCGAGAAGCTGAAGGGGCTGGTCGATGAAATCATACTAGTAGTGGGATACAAGGAGGACCTCATCAGGGGTCATTTCGGTTCTGGGTTTGAAGGCATCCCGATAACATACGTCAGGCAGAGGGAGCAGCTCGGAACGGGACATGCGCTCCGGCAGTCCATGGGTCATATCAAGGGGAAATTCATCATGATGATGGGTGACGACCTCTACAGGCGCAGCGATATCGAAAAGTGCATCAGGCACGATCTTTCCATACTCACGATAGAAGGCGACACGAGGAACTTCGGCGGATGCATAGCCGAAGGCGACAGACTGAAGGACATCGTGGAGAAATCACCAAAACCAGTCTCTAAGCTCGTCAATACCGGCCTCTACGTTCTTGATGAAAGGATATTCAGGGAGAAGATGGGGAAGAGCCCACGCGGGGAATATGAGGCAACGGACGCCATAAAATCGCTGGCCTCCAAAGCTGAGATAAAGATTGTCAAGGGTTCGTTCTGGGAGCCCGTCGCATACCCGTGGAAGCTCCTGGAAGCCAACGAGACCATAATGAAAGAGACTGGAGGTTACACAGACGGGAGCGCGAAGATAAGCGACAGGGCCGTGATAGAAGGCCCCGTCATCATAGGCAAGAATGCGGAGCTGAAGAACTGCGTCGTAAGGGCCTGCAGCGTGATAGGCGACAACGCCGTCATAGGCAACTTCGTCGAGATAAAGAATTCCATCGTGATGGAGGGGACGAAGATACCTCATCTCTCGTACGTCGGGGATTCAGTGATAGGAAGGAACTGCAACTTCGGCGCTGGCACGAAAATCGCTAACCTCCGTTTTGATGACGGCAGCGTGAAAGTGAAGGTGAAAGGCAGGGTTGTCGATTCCGGCAGGAGGAAGCTGGGATGCTTCATGGGGGACGGGGTAAAGACGGGCATAAACGTTTCCATAATGCCCGGTGCCTGCATAGGGCCCGGTACATGCCTGGGACCGGGAAAGGTCTGCAAGTAGAAATATAAGCAAGGCCCCTCAATACTTTATAATGGCAGAACCATTGTCATCACTGGGCGGCGTCTTTGGGCTCTCTTTCGCAGACCCCCTTGGGCTGGTCACGAACCTGATTCTTTCCACCATAGTCGGCGGGATCGTGATACTGGTCATCGTCATGCTCTTCGCGAAGAAGTTCTCGGAATCCGTGAGCCCCCTGAACGCTTTCATCCTGGCGTTCGTGGTCACGCTCATAAACCTCTTCGGTGTGGTAGCGATACTCGGAGGCCTTCTGGTCCTGCTGCCCATGGGCAGTCTCATCGCCATGCTGCTCCCCGTACTGGTATGGATAGTGCTCGTGAAGCTCTTCTTCAAGGAGATGTCACTGCTGCCCGTTCTCGTAATAAGCGTGATTTGCTACCTGCTGAGCATATACCTCATACCTATGCTTGTCGGAATTGTCGGCGCCCTCTTGCCATTATGAGC
>CAZSYZ010000072.1:0-6429 GCA_964611445.1 uncultured archaeon
CAGCATGACCCTTCCGCGCTTTTCGGGAGCCATCCTAACGGACTCGCATCCCCTTTCATACCTATCGCATGCCTCTTGTATCTCTTCCAGAGAAGCGGTGTACGCCTGCATCGCGCTGTCGTACTTTTCCCTGTCGCTGTAGAAAACGTTCTCTATCTTCACCGTGTCATTCCACGGTGTTATTATTCCCATCTGGGCGTCCGACCTGCGCAAAGACGCGGCCACAGCGATAATGAAGGCGGCCAGCGGCACAATGTACCCGTTTCTCATTTTAAGATATTGGACGCAAGTTTTTTAGGCGTTGTTACTGCCCGAATATGCAGCTTTCTTCCAGAAGCTGTTATTCTATGTGAAGCGGAAACCATATCTCCCGGTACGGATTTTTAGCATCCCCTTCCACGCTTTCTTCGCGGGTATCTTCGCAGGGATCAGTCCCCCTGAGTATTTCCAGCCAGGCTTCATGGCCGGGTATCTTCTCCTGCACGCTTTCTGGAAGGCCCAGGAACTCGCACTTCCTCAGCTTGAATCTCGAGTCGGCCCTGTAGGAATCGTTCTTGCTGTTCGAAAAGCATCCCATGAACTCGCCATCGTCCGATGCCGCAAGCAGTCGCGGATGGTAGTGCATCTTGCCGTAATCTACAAGGATGGGCATCTCGAGGTCGGGTTCAAGGGGTTCCGGCGGCAAATAGAACACGGGCCTGTACCACATTACCGACTTGCACTCATCCGTCCCTTCATACTTCCCGGTGAACTTCAGGGAATGGGGGCGTAATCCGTAGCACTCCTCGTATTTCGAGAACAGGTCACCTATATCATTGGCGACGGCTCCTACCTCTTCTTCATGATATCCCGTTACGTCGTTCCCGTCCGGATCTATAACCCTAAGGCCAAAAAGACGGAGTAAAGGATCTATCGTTTCCAGCCTCGACCCATTGAACCCCATGTAATCCATGGCCGCGTCGCCAAAATGCTCGCAGTCGCAGTCACCGTATGGAGAAAACGCCTCGCACTCAAAGCCTTCCTCCTTCAGGGACTCGTACTTCGCCACGGCCTTTTCGCAGCCTTCCTTCCTCTGCTCGTAGTAACTCAGGTATTCATCGTAAGCCTTCAGGTAAAACTCGTAATTCTCTTTCCGGCGTCGGTATTCTGCCGTGTCCGTGTACGCTTTCTCCTTCACATAAAGCGAATCACCGTTAGAAAGGCGCACATAACGCTGCGCCGCGGCCTCTCCAGCCAAAACAGCCAGGCCCAGTAGAATAAGCCCGGTTATGACAGTTTTTCTCATGATGTGAGTTTTGGTAGGAAAATTTTTAAGGGGGACCGGCGCTACCTGAATATCCCGCCCTCTTCTGGCTCGCCCTCGCTTATGACCACCTCAAGGATGGAGTTCTCTATCTTCAGCAGTTCGCCCTGAGGCGTGACATAGTTGAGGTTGCCCGTGTTCTCCCTGAAGACGTAAGCCTCGTAATTCCTGCCCTTTATCTTCACGTCCCGGACGTCGGAGACCTCGAAAGAGCGCAGAATATCCATCTCCACGTCCGGGCTGTACAGATGCGCTACGTAAGTGTTCTTGGGCTCAAGCCTCGCCGCCCTGAAAAGCAGCACCCACTGGGATATCATGTTGTTCGCTATCAGGAACGAATCGGGATGCGCCGCAACCTGCCTCGTTTCTGTCGCGTTGTTCTGCGTCACGGTCTGGATGACCGTGCCGCCGCTGAAGATGCAGAGCATGTTCTTCGATTCGCCGTTCTTGTGTATCGTCGTGTTGTAGAACAGCGGACGCGCGTCGACAGTCGTGTACAGCGTCCCCTCTATGTACATCTCGTAGTCGGCGCTTGAAAGGTTGGTCACCTCCTCTGTCACGAAGGCTGTTCCCCCGTTGTAATCCATCACTCCCGTGTATTCGAGTTCGCTGTGGCCTATAATGCTCCCGTTCACGATGAAGTCGTACTCCCCCTCAAGGCCGCTGAAATCGACGTTCCTCCTTTCCATGGCGGACGCCGCGTTCGGCTGGGCCAGAAGGAACGCCGCGGCCACTATAAGCGCGGTTGCGATCGCCACTGAAAGCAGCAACTTCCCCTTCCCTTCACGCTTCCTGCCTTTCTCCCAGTACCTCTCCCTCAGCCAGAAGAGGCCCACGGCGCTCACGAGGCCGAGCACCACAACGAACGATTCGATGTAGTACACACCGGCCACGGTCTTCACGTCGAAAGTCATGGTCAGGAACGGCAGGGCCCCGTCGAGCAGGGTCTTGTAAAGGAATGAAAGCATGAAGTATCGCGTCCTCCCGCTCTTCACAGACTGTATGACAAGGACCGTGCAGAACACGTGGACGAGAACCGTGAACACCCTTTCTATTATCGGGGCGAGCACCATTACATCAGGGAGTGTTAGCTGCTCGATTATCACGGCCCTCTGCAACGGGGTGACCATTTCCAGTATCTGGGGAAAGGCAAGAAGGACAGCCACGTTAAGGAATGAGAGCATGCCGAGGACAAAGGCTTCGGCGCATCCGAAGGCGAGGCCCACGGCGATTGCCTGCTCAAAGTTCATCCTCCTGAGCTTATCCCTGATGACGGCAATATACGTAAATCCGGACTCGAAAAGGCCAGTTCTCAGCCCCACGTACGCTCCCGATATCACGGCAATGCCAAAGCCTGCGTAGATGCCCGTCAGCCAGTTGACGAGCACGGGGGTGAACGTGAGGTCAAGCGCCGCCTTCAGCGCCACGGCGATGATCCAGACGCCGGCTCCCAGGAAGAAGTAGCGCCACGATACAAGCTTCCTGTACCTCCACCAGAAGACCGGGAGAAGGCCGGCAATCATCATCCCTATGCCGCTGAGAAGAAACAGGGGGTTTATCATACTAGTTTTATGGCCATAGAATTTTTATTGTTTCAGAGGAGGTGCCTGGCGAGGGTTATGAGCCCGGGCTTCTTCATGAGCAGCTTCGCGAGGGTAGCCAGCTTGTTGCCTCTGGAGAGCTCGATGAGGGTGTCCCCGTCAAGTGCCTTCGCGAGCATGTTGAGGTCGTTGTCCGAAAGCTTCTCGACGACCTGCCGCAGCTTCTCTACCTTCTGAAGCTTCTTCCCCCTTTCGTTCCGCCAGAGCGTGTTGTACTCGGACAGGGCCTCCTTCGACACGTCGCCCTTCCTTAAGCACTTGGAGATTACCCCTGCGGCCATTTCCCCCGCTATCGTCGCCTCCTTCATGCCCCCGCCGTGTATGGGGTTCACCTGATGGGCGGCATCGCCGACGACAACGAAGCCGTCGAGGACCATGCTGCCGAGAAATCCCCCGACGGGTATGCCGCCGCTGTTCACCTCTATGATGCCGGCCTTCCCGAAGATTTCAGGGTGCTTCTCTATGAACACATCGAGGTACTCCTTCGCCGGCTTCTCCGCGAGGGCCGTGCCTATGCCCACGTTCGCAACGCCGTCACCCTTGGGGAATATCCATACGTAGCCCCTGGGCGCCGTCCCGTTCCCGAAGTACATGTGGATTTTCTTTTCGTCTGGAATCTTAAGGTTGGACATCTCATACTGGTATCCCGAGTCAAGGTTCACGAGCTTGTTAGCGGTATCCAGGCCGGCCTTCCTCGCCACCGTGGACTCTATGCCGTCCGCAGCCACGACCACCTTCGCCTTTATGGTCATTTCCTTCCCGCCGATTATCCTCGCCCTGACGCCCGTTACATAACCTTTCCCATCCTTCAGGACGCCCGTAACTTCGGACTTCGCCACGACGGTTGCGCCCGCCTCCGATGCCTTGCATGCGAGCCACTTGTCGAAGACCTTCCTCTCGACCACGTAGCCGCTGCTGTCCTTCCCGAAGTCCATGACAACCCTGCTCCCGTCCGGAGCGTATGCCACCGCGCCGTCTATTTTCTGCGCTATGCACTTCCCCGGGACCTTGCCGAATATCCTGGCCGTCGCGACCGATATCCCCTCGCCGCACCTCTTTGGCGCTCCTATCTCCTGCCTCTTCTCGAGAAGCAGCACGGAATGCCCCAGCCTCGCGAGGTTCTTCGCTGCGCTCGAGCCTCCCGGGCCGGCGCCGACCACGATGACATCGTAGGAATCCTTTATCATGCTCATTTCTTCACCTCTATCGCGCGGGAGGGGCATACTCTCTCGCAGATGCCGCACAACGTGCATCTGCGCGTGTCGTTCTTAATCCCGTCTTCCCTGAGCTCGAGCGCGAGGACAGGGCAGACGGACACGCATGCGCCGCATCTGAGGCACTTGTCCCTGTCTATCTTCCATGCCATAATATCAACCACACGCAGGTTATAGAATATTAGGTGATGGCTTTTATATTTGATTTATCCCATAATCTGATATTCCAAAGTCACGTATAAAGACAGGCTGAAATGATTAGTAATGTTCAACTGAATTGGAAATCAATGAATTTTTTAGCGTTACTCATTGCCAGTTCTATGTCATCATGGTAAGGATTGAAGTTAGTATTCTTGCAACCGACATTTTCAATTCTGTCGAAGTATCCCTTGATGTATTCGGGCTGCATCGTGTAAATCCATTCACCCTCTTCTCCGTCCATATGGCGGTCTTTTGAAAGCAGGCTTTCTGGCAGCATGTGCTTTGATGAGTATCTTTTCATCAGGTCTTTGCCTACTTGAATGATTACCGTGTATGGTCCGTAGATACTTCTGTCCTTATTCCACATTCTCATATCTAAATCGTCTTGCGGATTTCTGTTATCTGCTGTTTTTGAGAGTGAACGCATCCACTTAAAGCCTTCCCTCATGATAGCATCCGCGTTATCTTTCTTTGGCGTGTTATGAAGATAGGTAAATACATTCTCGTCAATACCAATAAAATCCTGCAGCTTCTTCAAATCGAATACCATATTTATCACTATTTACTATTATATAGTAATTAATAAATGATAGCTTTATAAATGCTGTCTCCAACTATTTATCAAGGTGTCATACATGACGATGTACGTCTTAATATACAACGGCGGCCCTCTGGTCGATGTCGGCCTCAAGAGGAGGATGAAGCTGGAGAAGGCGTTGAAGTCAGGGCACACCATAAGCTCGGGTGTGACAGGCCCCTTCAATAAAGAAAGCCGCTCAGAAGAAGCGGCAAAAATGAGAGGGGAAATAATATACAGCACCAATTTTTCGTTTGCCGACAATCTCTCAGAACTCACGAAGTTCGGTAGGCAGAAAGCCACCAAGGAAAACAGCCTCATGTACCCGATAATGATAGAGCCGGAGGAATACGGTCCCCTTATGGACTCGTTCGGTTCCGGCAGCCTTCGCGACGGGATGAGGAGGGCATACGCCGCCGGGAAGTCTATATACCTTTTCTAATCCTTCCTTTCAAAGGCTTCTCCCGGCCCATGTGCCAGTACAGTTTTCTCGATGTTATTCTCAAAGTGAGCGCTATCTGGCGATTTCTCACCAATTTCCGTATAAATTTATTATTTAAACGTCGTGAAAAAGGCACCATTTATAAAACTTTGCAATGAAATTAAAATACAGGTGCAGCGCCGCTGCCAGACAATCAATTTAATAAAGCTGGATGTGAATATATAATATGCAGGGAATAGTTTCAGACGAAACTGACCCACCACCGGACGAACAGACACTGGAAGCGCTTAATTCTATGGAGATATCCATTTCCAGTTCAGACTACCTGTTCTGGGACGGCCTCATGGATGACAAACCCTCCCGGGAGGCGTGAGTTTAGATGCTGCAAATCGGGAACAGTCGCTATGAAAAAAACAACCCTATTGAATTTTTCTATCTGAACAGCGATGTTGATGCCAATCTCGTGCTTGTGGAAACCTCCAAGAAGAGATACGACATTCGCATGGCCGAACCAACGACTGAAGCGATAGCCGAATACTTCAATACTGGCGGTGACGACACAAGAAAGATCCTGGACCTTTCGAGGATAAAGTTCATCGACACCAAGGGATTCCATGGCCTTAAGACACTTCAAAAAAAATATGGTGATATGAAACTCATCGTTAACGACGAAGTGCGTGAACTTGTCGAACTACAAGGACTTCACGATACCTTTTCCTTTATGCAGGGCATTCCGATTGACGTATATGATAAACTGCAATCTTTCAGAAAACAATTGAAATGGGTTAGATGGAAAGAAGATTACAGGGATTTTTTAAGTAAAATGTTCAAGACTAAAAAGGAAGAACCTTACGGACATTCCCCTGATTCCCAGTATTCAACTCCATCAGAACACGCCCCGCAGCCGTTGCCGTAAGTTTCTGACGCGCCATCTGAAGCGTAGCCGCAGACGGGTACATATTCCATGGTGCATATCTCGGCGGCCTTCTCCGCTTCCGTGCATTGATGGTAGAGGACGGCCTTTCCTGTCACTTCCCAGCTCCTGACCTCGACCTTTGTCCTTTCCCTTTCCTCTCCCTGTTCTACCGTCA
>CAZSYZ010000073.1:0-6023 GCA_964611445.1 uncultured archaeon
ACAGGGAAGCCCCACATAGGATATTTCATTCCCAGGATAAAGGTAGGCGATTTTCTGAAGGCTGGATTCCGTTTCAAGATTCTTTTTGCCGACATCCACGGCCATCTGGACGACCAGAAGACACCGTTCGAACTGCTCGACGCCAGGATGAAGTATTACATAGAGGTCATCTCCGGCATGATTGACTCCATAGGTGTGGACAGGAGCAAGCTTGAATTCGTGAAGGGAAGGGATTACGAGCTTGACCCGAAATACACGATGGATATGTACAGGTTATCCGCTTTGAACACGTTTTCAAGATGCAAACGCGCCGCTTCGGACGTTGTAAGATTCAGAAAGGAAGCGAAACTCAGCGGGTTCATATACCCCCTGCTCCAAGCATTGGATGAGGTTTATTTGGATGTCGACGTCCAGTACGGTGGTCATGACCAGAGGAAAATCCTAATGTTCGCTCGTGAGAATCTACCGAAGCTGGGCTATAAGCCAAGGGTTGAGGTGATGACTCCCATGCTCCCCGGGCTTTCTGGGGGCAAGATGAGCGCTTCCGATGAAAAATCAAAGATAGATGTTCTGGATTCTCCGAAAGATGTGGAAAGCAAGATTTCGTCGGCGTACTGCCCTGCAGGCTCTGCTGAAGAAAATGGCGTTCTGGCGTTCGTTAAACACGTTGTAATGGTCCTAAAAGATGATAAAAAGAAGGAATTCGTGATAGAAAGGCCTTCAAAATTCGGTGGAAACGTGTCATATACTGATTATAAATCACTTCACAATGACTTCGTTGAAAAAAAGCTTCATCCCATGGACCTGAAGAAAGCACTTGCCAGAGAGGTTAACATATTGCTAGAACCTGTTCGGAAAAGGTTGAAAGGTAAGAGTGACTTGATTAAAAAGGCTTACCCTGTTTGAAATCTATTTAAATTCATTTAAGGGGTGAGGCTGCCCATGATTTTTGGTTTAAGATAATCTGGTTGACGAAAATACTTTATCGAATTTTTCACGAATGCGACGAGCACACGGCTGCGCGCCCTGTCGTACTCAGCTTCGTCGACGGGAGGCTCAAAATGATTACCCTCCCTGTTCCATGTATGGCGATGTATCTTTTCCAGATAATAGTGAGTCTCTCCTTTTACGAAGTCCGTGAAAGGCAGGGTCGTATCATGACAACGTATACTGCTGTTTCCTTTTATGGCCTCGAGAAACAGGGTTTCGCCGACCTTTGCCGCGAATTCCTCCGGGGTAAATGGAAGCATGAAGTCGTTCATGCTAGCGTAAAGCTCCATCAGTCTCCCCATGTCGCCCGGCGGGATGTACCTTTGGATGAGGGTTTTTTCATCCATGGTTCTTAATTTGTACGAAAGAAATAAAAATCCATTAACGGTCAAGAATTAAGGATTTTATTCAAATATAACGGCTCGTTGCAAATAATTAAAGTGATGGGAATGGCAAAGGAAATCAATCCATGGGGCTCGGAAGATGTGGAGGACTATGCGAAGAAGGCGAAAGAGTTCGGCATATCGCCATTCGGACCAATACTGAAGAAGCTCAAGGAACCTCACTTGCTGATGCGCAGGGGTGTGGTCTTCGGCCACAGGGACTTCGACAGGATACTGGCTTCCAAGGATTACGCCATGATGACGGGCCTGATGCCGAGCGGGAAGTTCCACCTCGGCCACAAGATACTTGCAGACCAGATAATATACCACCAGAAGGTGCTCGGCGCCAATATATTCCTCTGCGTCGCCGACGTCGAGGCGTACAACATGCGCCTCGCCGACATCAAGAAGTTGCGCGAGACGGCCATAGAGGAGTACCTCCTCAACTACATAGCCCTCGGGCTCGAGCCGAGGAACTGCGACTTCTACTTCCAGAGCGACAGGTCGAAGGACAAGGCGTCCCCTTATTACAGGCTGGCGGGCATGGCTGCCAAGAAGGTCACGATGAACGAGCTCCAGGCCATCTACGGCGAGCTTTCCCCCGGCAAGATCATGTCGGTCATGCTGCAGGTTTCCGACATCCTCCATCCCCAACTGGAGGAGTTCGGAGGCACGAAGAACGTGGTGATACCTGTAGGCATAGACCAGGACCCCCACATAAGGCTCTCGAGGGACATAGCCGCAAGGTTCTCAAAGGAATTCGGGTTCCTGCTGCCCGGGGCCACATACCACAAGTTCATCAAGGGGCTCAAGGGAGGGAAGATGTCCAGCTCGGACCCGCTCTCCTACATAGCGCTTTCGGATGACCCGAAGACAGTAAAGCAGAAGATAAACAAGTACGCCTTTTCAGGCGGGCGCGAGACAGTCGGCGAGCACAGGAGGCACGGAGGCAATCCAGAAGTGGACGTCTCGTTCCAGTATTTACACAGCCAATTCGAGACAGACGATAAGAAAATCAAGCGCATCCGTGACGATTACGCCTCCGGAAAGATGCTGACCGGCGAGCTCAAGCAGATTCTAATAGACAAGCTCACGAAGTTTCTGGAAGAGCACCAGAGGAAGCGCGAGGCCGCGAGGAAGAAAGTGGACAGGTTCTTAAAGTAGCTCTAAAACTCTTCTGTCCTTGAATCTGTCTGGTATTTCCCTTTTTTCATGTACGTCGAACCCATCTGGTACGTGATATCGGATTTGTATTCGCTCGTGCTTTCTTCCTCGTCCCTGAAATCGAACTCGTAACGCTTCCTGTCACCAGACTCTATGACTGTTTCTTCGAATTTTCCCTTATTGACCTCTAGTTCGAACGTTTCGTGCGGCGGTGGAACGTATGACGGTGAACCGTCTGCCCTGAATTTCCATATCAGCTTGCCGGTTTCATATTCAACGCAATAGAGGTTGCAATCGTATGAACCGAAATACACCCTGCCATCGATGACCTTTGTCCTTCCCCATGTCATATCGAAGGTCTTGAACTTCCATATCATGTTGCCATTCAGATCAAGGCAGTAGAGGTGCTGATCCTCGCTCGGCTGGAAAATCCTGTCATTATGGACCGTATTCGTACTGAGTGGCAACTCATCCCTGGAGAATTTCCATAAAACTTTGCCTTCAATATCAACCGCAAAAAGAATTCCTCCCCTCGTGGGCTGGTAAAGCACACCGTTATGAAGGCTGGCGGGTACTGACATCCCATACCTTCCAAGCTCGAGTTTCCATATCTCCCACCCTGTTCTGACTTCGAGTGCCCTTAAGAAGTTGTCGAAGGAATTGACATACACCACGCCGTTTTCAGCAGGAAATCCGGATGGATTATTGGCTATTTCATCCCGTGTCCTGAACTTCCAGAGAAGCTTCCCGTCGGATGAATCCAAGCAGTACATGTATTTGTCAAAAGAACCGAAGATGATTCTTTCTTCATAAAGGGTCGGTGAGGAAATTATCTCGCCCTGGGTTTCAAATTTCCACACGAGTTGACCAGTCTTGGAATCAACCGCGTACATGAACCGGTCTCTCGAGGGGAAGCATACAAGCCCCTTCGAGAAAACGGCCTGCGATAAAATCTCCCCTTCAGTCTTGAACTTCCACCGCAGCTCTCCGTTTTCGGCATCAAGCGCGTACATGTTGTAGTCGAACGAGCCTATGAATATGGTGTTATCATGTATAATCGGCGATGATATGCCTATCCTGTCTTCCGTTCTGAACTTCCATACGAGCCTCCCGTTTCCGGCATCTATGCAGTAGAAGTTGTGATTGTAGGAGCCGAAGTACAACCTTCCGTTATGTTCCAGAATTCCCTGGTCTATGCTCCCGCCGGTCGATATGTCCCACAGGCGCGTGAACTTCTTTTTCTTGGTCATCCTGAAATCTTCGATTTCCGTGGAGAATTCATCGAAACCGAAAGACTCTTCTTCCATGCGCTTATTTGCTTTTAAAAGATAAAAAGTAATACATTTTCAAGCGGGGGTACCCAAGCCTGGCCAAAGGGGCAGGTTGATGTGACGTCACTTTCACATCATGCCAAACTTAAGAGGATTGCCTTAAGTTTCGAGAGACAAGCTCGATGAGATAACCTACGACATCCTGTAGCTCAGTGCTTTCCTGGGTTCAAATCCCAGCCCCCGCACTCAACCCTTGAAAAGTGTTAACGGAAAGCTGAAAATATGATAGTAGTCGACATCGAGACCACAGGAATGGAGCCCGGAAGGAACAGCCTGCTCAGCATAGGCGCTCTCGAGTTCGAGAACCCTGATAACACGTTCTACGGCGAATGCAGGGCGGACGAGGGCGCGGAAGTGAGCAACATAGCGCTCAAGATAAATGGGTTCACGCGCAAGCAGATAAAAGACCCCAAGAAGCCAGCATCGCATGAGCTGCTGGAAGATTTCGTCAAGTGGGCCAAGAAGATAAAGAACAGGAAGCTTGCCGGCGACAACCTATGGTTTGACATCGGTTTCCTTGAAGAATATTTCGGGAAGCTGAAGATGAAGTGGATATTCGGGAAGAAGTCCGTCGAACTCCATGAGATTTCGGCGTTCACCGCGGGCGTGCCGTGGAGCCTTGATGCGGTTCTCTACATGGTGGGGATCCCGCCGAGGGACAGCTCGCACAACGCGCTCAACGATGCGGAACTTACCGCGGAAGCCATATCGAGGATGAAGCACGGGAAGGGTCTGATAAAGAAGTTCAGCGTCTATCCCGTGCCTGACATCTTCAAAAACGCTGTCCTGAGGAAGGTCGCCGAGATTTAATAGTCCTTTTTACATAATTGAATCACAGGTGGTTTTTTTGAAACGGGATGTCAAGGTCAAGCTGCTTCAGTACTGGCTTGATAATCCCGAAAGAGCCGGCCATATTCCTGAAGAACTGAAGGATTTTGTCACGACCGAGGATTTCCTTAAACTGAGAAAGGAAATGAAGGAAGAGCCGCTCAGGAGGGGGAACATCTTCAGGATCATGAAGAAGACCAAGTACGGGCTGACTGATGTCGAAGCGTCTTCCAAGAGGTCATACAGGATCATTCTTCCGTTCCTGGTAGTGTTCCTAATAATGGTGTGTGTGCAGCTTTACATACTATTCGGCACGCATATATCTCAGGACCTTTTCATTCTGATTGCCATTGCGGTGGGCTCGGCTGCCGTGCTCACAGGCCTGCTTGCTGTCATAACCATCCATTCATATCGAAAAGTGTCAAAAAAGAAATGACCAGGGCCGTCGCCGAGATTTGTCCAACCTTTTTCCGTGAACGCTTTTGCGCGAAGCGGAAAAGGGTTCTTGAACTCGGGCCGGGAGCTCTCTGCAAGCTTTTTATTCTTTTTGATTGAGCTTTTTCTAAAAAGCTCACCACAGGCTCCAATGCTAACCACTACACCACGACAGCCATGGTAGTTATTTTTTGAAGGCGCTGTTTTTAAAGGTCACTCCTCCATAAAATGCTGGAAAAGCTCCTCATGGGAAGCTTTATAAAGACCTTTGGTTAATAAATAGTTGCGAGTTTAGGCGACTAAGCGATGAACATGTGATGTGAGCTTGGAAATGATATTTTCGAGTTTGAAGTACGTTCCTTGTGGAGTTTTAAAGAAAATAAAGGAGAACCGCCAAAATCTCAATTCCGGTTGATCCTGCCGGAGGTCATTGCTATCCGGATCCGACTAAGCCATGCAAGTCTTGATGTTCTTTGGATGTTAGGGCAGAAAGCTCAGTAACACGTAGTTAACATGCCCTCAAGTCTGGGATAATTTCGGGAAACTGAAGCTAATACCAGATAGATAAGAAATACTGGAATGTATTCTTATCAAAAGCCTCGGTGCTTGAGGATTGGACTGCGTCGGATTAGGTTGTTGTTAGGGTAACGTCCTGGCAAGCCAATAATCCGTACGAGCCTTGAGAGAGGAAGCTCGGAGATGGATTCTGAGACAAGAATCCAGGCCCTACGGGGCGCAGCAGGCGCGAAAATTTCCCAATGCACGAAAGTGTGAGGAAGGGATCTGGAGTGCTTTCCTGTTTTTAGGGGAAGCTTTTGCGGAGTGTAAAAAGCTTCGAGAATAAGTGGTGGGTAAGACGGGTGCCAGCCGCCGCGGTAATACCCGCGCCACG
>CAZSYZ010000074.1:0-5993 GCA_964611445.1 uncultured archaeon
ATTAAATAACAACCCCAATATGGAACTGAGTTCTAGCGTCCGCCCGAGGCACTTTAGGCTCTATTGATATCGATTTTTACATAAATGAAGGAAGGGCATTGAACCCGATTCCACTGACGTTTTTGATGTTATAACTACTCACCGGCCTGTCATAATATATGACTTCCACATCGGGGTGACTCCTTAAAATCCTGAAAGCATTTAATGTAATTTCTGCAGCGAAGCCATTGGTCAACGAACCGGTGAATTTTATATCGCTCTCTGGAATGGACTTTAATATACCTTCGATGACTTGACTGTTATTTACTTTGACTATCACATCTACCCTCTGCGATCTCTCAAACTGTTCTAATATCAAGGTCTCTTCTTCGGTTAAATCTTTCCAAGCGTTGGCTTCAAAATACGCGTACAAAGATATAGCACCCACAGCTACTAACACTACAGCAGCCAAATACTCCTTTCTGACGTTTTTGATGTTCATAACACCTCCGAATTGCCGATCTTCCTTCCCCTAGCTGACTCAACCTCCGGCATTTTTTGGAATAATTCCACCATTTCTGGAACAGTCATATTTTCAGGTATCGAAATGTCGTAAAAATTCGGCAATGAAGTGGGGAAAGGTTTGCCTATAACTTCACAACCCTGTGATTCTACAATCTCATAAATTATGATTTCAGAAACATCATTTTTGAATTCAACTCTTATCATGCCCTTGATGTATTTTGAATCCTCGATGTATGCATTAAGTAGGGCAGCAGAAATGACAACAAATACCACAACAACTACAAAAGCAGCCAGATACTCCTTCCTGACGTTTTTGAGGTTCATATTAACTCCTCTATAGGGATTGGCGTCTTTTCAACTATGCAGTGGTTTTCCTCGCATTTGTTCTCAAGAGTTTCAAGAGGTCTTAAACAGCCAAGAAATTCACCGCAAATACCACCAGATAATAGACATCTCGCGTCCCTCACTATTGGACATAGAAAACTCACTTTACTTTCCCACAAATCACGAAAATTCTTATTTATAGGAGTATCCCTGTAACCACAAACAGTATCGCAACTATTTCTCAGGGTTGTTGTGCAATCATCATCTTGCTGGCACTGGGATAAGTTCTCAGGAGTTATCATCAAGAAACTGACTGCAAATATAGCAACTATCACAATAACTGTCAAAACGGCCAAATACTCCTTCCTGACTTTTTTGAGGTTCATGTTAATGAGCACTTCCTAATATTCCTCTGCATCTTCCATCAAAACATTGCAGTTCCAATCTGCAAGAACCATCACTTGAAACGTTTATTTCACCATTTCTATTTTTCCAATAATCAACATATTTCTTATTTATTACAACTTTGTTCATTGTTCCCCGTTCGCATCTAACAAGAATACAATCTCCCGCGTTATCGCAACTCTTAAGCTCGCTTTCTGGAATTTCGGTGTTGTAATACAAATAAACAGCACCTGAAATGGCTATCACGACAACTAGGATAGTCAGCAAAGCCAGATACTCCTTCCTGACGTTTTTGAGGTTCATAAATCTCTCAATATAATATCTTTTGTTGTCTTATTGATTTTCACTATATGAAAAGGGCCGGTTGCGGTTTGAGTCGTATATGCTCCGGCACCGGGAGAACTCTTTGAAATATAAACCACAATTTGAGATACTGTCTCTATGATTCTTTCGATTTTTATGGAATAACCGCCAGTTCCTCGATTACCCATAAAAGTGGCGATAACTATTTTACTATCGAAATCAACTTCAGGTGGTTCTCTGTATGGCCCTTTTACAAGCCACAACTCATCCCAGAGTGACTTCCAATCGCTTTGGTTTGTTATAACATAATTACCACCTGTCATTTGCCATGCAAAACTATCTTTCATGATAGTTTCATATTGAATTTCATTTGCTTGAAAAATGGTCAAATAGGTAGCTATGAATGCGAATATCACAATAACAGCAAGAATGTACCATTTCCTGACCTGAATGAAACCACCATCCGGCTTGGAAACCATTATTAAATATCGTAACCAATAATAAAATAAGAAAGCCCTCTAAACCGGAACTGAGTTCTAACGTACGCCCGAGGCATCTTTCAGGTCAGGGATGCAGATTTTTTAACTCCCAAAACAACATATAAAGCATGGACTGGGGACACGGCGCCAAGAGCGGTGCGGTAGCAGGGGTCGTGTACGGTATTCTTTCAGGCATAATAGGCATAGCTTACATGCTCTCGATGAAGGAAGAAGTCATGGCAAAGATGCAGGCCGCGATACCCTCCGGCGTCAATATAGGAATATCCATGGATACGCTTTACCAGATAAGCCTCATCAGCGTGATACCCTCGAGTGCAATCATGGGCGTCATCTCCGGAGTGATTTTCGGTATCCTTTTCGCCGGGACCAGAGAGGAACTATTCGGGGAGAAAGAAACCGTAAGGGGCATTTCCCTCGCGGTCATAGTGTTTGCAGGGCTGGGGCTTGCGCACATGATCTTCCCCAACAACATCGCAGGCTCGTTATTCCTGCTGAACTTTACGTCATTGTACTTACTGCCTTTCAGCGCTGCCGCGATGCTGCTGATGGGATACCTGACCGGCAGGTTCTGGGTGCGCTTCGGAAAGAACCAGGGAAAGTGACACGGTCCTTCTGAGCCATACGCGGGGGTCACTTATCCTTAACGCCCTTCCTGATCAGGCTCTCTATCTCCCCCGAGATGGTCTTCTCGTTGAGGACGCACAGCGCCTTGAACTTGAGAAACGTATCCTTGTCTATCTCGATGGTCGTGGTTATCGTCTCGGGATTGTCTTCACTCGCCATTCCAAAAAATTGGATTGCCTACTTTTAAGTTTTTAGATATTTAAACATAAAGAAATTTAAGTATGTTCATATCAAAATATCTAAATATGAAAATAAACAGCCACGGCAGACTCGCCGAACTTCAGGACTACCTTTCATCCATCGTAAATCTGAATGGCTACGATAAGCCCTTCCTGGATCTCTTCCAGGCATGCTCCATGTATGGCTACGAGATGCTGCAGCAAGATGAGAAGAGCGGAATATATGCCGTGATGGGCGACCCCAATTTCCTGAAGCTAGCGATAGGCTCAAGGCAGTCCGAAGACCGCAGCAACCTGGAGCGTCTCGAGAAAATATACGGAAGGAGGCTGCTGGAAGACCCGGAAAAGCTGAACAGCTTCTTCCACATGCTCGGTGACGAGGACATTGATGGTGCCGTCCTTTTCAGCAGCGAAGGGGAGCTCTTCGGCGTAGGCAAGACGCTTCAGGAGAATCCGGACAAAATCGACTACCTGGAGATGGACCTTATCATGAGGATAAAGGGAAAGAACGGCTCACCGAACGGCGCCAAGCACCAGTCCGCCCTTTTCGTGACATCAGAGTTGCCGCTGGATGCCATCACCACGAGTGAGGGCAGTAGGCACACGACAATTGCGATAAAGGATGGGAGGGTCATGCGGGACCTCGTGTACGATCCCAATAACAGCCTTTTCGGGCAGAATCTTATCAATTACCATCAGAAGGCTGAAGTCCAGAACCCGTCTTTTTAAGCAGGTCCCGGCAATCTGATATTATGAAAGACCATTCCTCCGAGCGGGACACGCCGAAGTTCAGGAAAATCCTCAGAAGGATACTGGGAAAAAGAAGCGGCAGGCGCGGGAAGGGCAACTAGCGCCTGGACTTCTGCCTTTTCGGTTCTGCGTGGCCGTCCTTCTCGTACTCTTCCTCCATTCTTCTGAGCGTCTTCAGAAGGTCTGTCATGGTTACTATGCCGACGACGTGGCCGTCCTCCGCTATCGGTATCTTCTTGATGTGGTTCTTCTCCATGATGTCCACGGCCTCCTCAACTGTGTTCTCCTTCTTCAGCATTATGAGGTCCCTAGTCATGATGTCACTGACCTTCGTTTCGTCGGGCCTGCGCCCGTCCGCAATGACCTTCTGTACTATGTCCCTCTCCGTGAGAATTCCGACCGGGCCGTGCTCGTCCACGACGACCAGGCATCCTATCCCGACGGCTTTCAGAATCTGTCCCGCGTATTTTACGGACCTGTCGGGATGTATCAGGGTCACGTCCCTGTTCATCTCGTCCCCGAGCGGCACGGACATAGATTAAATTTGTATGGAAGTCTTAAAAAATCGAGGGTTTTCACTAGGCCAGCCTGAAGTAGACCCTCCTGTTGTTCCTGCCCTTGTTCTCGCACTTAACCAGCTCTATCCTGCCGATTTCCCTGGTATTCTTCACATGCGTGCCGCCGTCCGCCTGCCTGTCTATGCCCTTTATGTCGACGATCCTGATTTCCCTTATCCCCGGCGGGAGCCCCTTGGCGAGCTTGGATAGCCCTTCCTCTTTCCCGGCTTCCTCCCTCGTTATGAAGGATACTTCGACATCGGCGCCTTTGGCGGCCTTTTCGCTGGCCTCCCTTATATAAGCATCCATCTTCGAGGGGTCGTAGTCATCGAGCGAGAAGTCTATCCTCGTCCTGTCGAGGTCTATCTGGTTTCCCGTTATCAGGGCGCCCGTCTTCTCGTGCATGATCCCGCTTATTATGTGCGAAGCACTGTGGGACCTCATAAACCTGTATCTCCTCTCCCAGTCTATCTCGCACCTGACTGCATCGCCTTCCTTCAGCTCTGCAGGGCCCTGTGCCCTTACCTCGTGGCTTATGTCGCCCCCGAACTTGCCTACGAACACGACATCGAACACGGCGCCGTCGGAAAGCCTCGTAATCCTGCCCGTGTCATGGGGCTGGCCGCCCGAATTGGGGTAGAATGCCGTCTGGTCCAGGACGACGTACCTGCCCTCAGTGACCTTCGTTACAATAGCCTCGAATTCCCTGAGATAGGAATCCTTCATGTAGAGCGCCTTCATGAAAATTAATTGGCTGTCCTATTTTTATTACTTTCCGACCGAATGCATGTCATGAGCCCCGAGGCAAGAAGGTGGTTCGACAGCGTGTACGACGGAATCAGGGGGACGGGCTTCGTGCATCCGTTCGGGAATTTCACGAACGAAGTGACCGACGAGGAAATCCGCATGCAATACGGGATATCCGGGGTCACGCTGCCGGGGAAGAGGCTGGAATACCTCAGGGACGTATTCAGGCGGTTCAGGGAAAGCAGGCCGAGCCCCGAAGAATTCGCCGAAGAGAAAGAGGAAATCCTCAGAAGGGCTGCGCCCGAGATGCAGAGGATATTCTGTTTCGCGGACAGCGCCGTGTCTTTCGGAAGGCTCGTGGGAGACATCGACATAGGCCTGTTATCTTCCCATGGTATATCTGATGATGAAATAATCTATTCGATACGGCAGGGCGCCGGACGCAGGCTCATCGAGAAATATCCCATCATAGATGAGGCCACGCTTTATACGTTCAGGTCCAAAAACGGAGAAGAACTGGCCTCCAAGATAAGGAATACAAGGCACATCATGTCGGGATTCAGGGAACTGTCTCTTCCTCACTACAGCTATATATGTGAAACCATCAGCGGTGCTAGGCTTATCTACGGGAACGAGAATGAACTGGAATCCATGAAGGCCTATGGGAAAAAGCTGCCCTCATGCATGGAATTGGTAAGAAGCTAATCCCCCAGCCCCAGCTCTATCCTCCACATCTGGAGGACGACGAAGACCAGCACTGAGGCTATCACAGCTGGAGCGTACAGTCCAACACCCACGGCAAGTCCCACGGCCGCGGTCACCCACAGCGTGGCCGCAGTCGTTATGCCCCTTATCCTGACCTTGGACGCCATTATCGTGCCCGCTCCTATGAAGCCTATCCCGGTCACTATCCCTGACGAGACCCTGGCCGGGTCCATCCCGAACTCGGTGACAGAAACAATCGTGAAGAGGCAGGCGCCCATGCAGACGAGCATGTGAGTCCTGAGTCCAGCGGGCTTTTTACCAATCTCCCTTTCGAGGCCTATCAGCGCCCCGAGGCCGAGCGATACGATGAGCTTGAGCGCCATCAGCGCGGTCTC
>CAZSYZ010000075.1:0-5984 GCA_964611445.1 uncultured archaeon
AGGCTCACCGAGATGGGCATAAAGGGAGCCACGACGCTCGCCGTAAACACGGACGTGAAGCAGCTCTCAGTCAGCAAGGCCGGCCACAAGATACTCCTGGGCAAGGACATTACCAGGGGCCTTGGCGCCGGCGGCTACCCGGACGTCGGCAGGAAGGCCGCAGAGGAATCCGAAAAGGAGCTCAGGAAGGCCATGGACGGCGTGGACATGGTCTACGGCCTTGCGGGCCTCGGCGGCGGGACAGGAACGGGATGCCTGCCCGTCATATCCAAGCTTGCGAAGGAGATGGGCGCAATCTCGATAGCCTGCGTTACCATGCCTTTCAAGATCGAGGGCGCCAGGATAAGGAAGGCCGAGGACGGCCTTTACCAGCTGAGGCAGGTGTGCGACACGGCCATAGTCATCGAGAACGACAAGCTTCTCAAGGTGGCCGGCGACAAGCCGCTTTCGGAGGCTTTCGGGGTCGCTGACGAGCTCATCGCGACGACCGTCAAGGGCGTGACTGAGACGATATCGACGCCGTCTCTTGTCAACCTCGACTATGCGGACGTCAAGGCGATAATGCACTCTGGAGGCGTCGCGGCCGTCGGTTTCGGTGAATCCAACAACCAGAACAGGGCGGAGGAGTGCATAATGAAGGCCCTCCAGAACCCGCTGCTCGAGGTGGACTACACGGGAGGAAGCGGTGCCCTGGTGCACATAACCGGGGGAAGCGACCTGAAGCTGGACGAGACGAACCTCATAGGTGATTACGTATCGAGGCTGTTAGACCCCGACGCGCAGGTCATATGGGGAGCGAGGATAGACCCGTCATTCACCGGGAAGATAAGGGTGATAACCATAATCACCGGCGTCAAGTCTCCATACATACTCGGGCCGGTTGCAGAGGAGCGGGAGAAGAAGACGTACGCCCAGGAGCTGGGCATCCCGATGCTGCACAGGTAAACCCTTGCTTGGCAAGACGGGGAGACTCCCTCCCCCTCCCTTTATTTTTCTATATCTTCGATGCGTCTTAATCTGTATTTCATTTTTTCGCGGATTATCTTATCATACCCGTAGTGTCCATACTTGTCAGGCTCCTTGTGATATCTCCATTCAATGGACCTGCCGACTTTCAGGTACTTTTTGAATTTAGGTTCATCTACATACCCTGATACAGTACGTGTGTATCTTTCCGGTTTCAAGAAAGGCCAGGCACTTACTGCTCTAAGGCGCCTGTACCGATAGCTGAATCTAATCCTGTCTCCGTGCGAGATGATTTTGCCATCCTTGTCGTATACAGTGGCTTGTATATCATTGTTGTATGTATTCACATCAAATCTTATCATATGAATTCAAATAAGCTAACTTTTCAGTATATTAAAAGTAATATGGTTATAAATTAGAAAAAAAGGTAAAAAATATAAATAAAAGATACTATAATTAAAAATATGGAAGAAGAAGGATTAAAAATAGGCAAGATCGACAGGAAGATTCTCTTCGAACTGGACATGAACGCGCGCATACCGCTGACAGAACTCGCGCGCAGGGTCGGGCTCTCGCCCCAGAACGTGAAGTACAGGATGGGACAGCTTGAGAGGAAGGGTGTAATACGCGGCTACGTCACGGTCTTCAATACCGCGAAGCTCGGCTATCTCTACTACAGGCTCTACATAAGGTACACGGGTGTCAGTCCTTCCGATGAGGATGCTATAATAGATTACTTCAAGAGGCACGGAAACGTTGTATGGTTCATATCCACCAGCGGCAGGTGGGACCTTGAAGTCCTTTTTATTGCGCGCAATTTCATACATTTCGACCATATGCTCAAGGAGGCGTACGAAAGATTCCCGGACAAGATCCACAACAACGTCACTTCGGTATCGGTCTCGAACTACCACCACGGGAGAGGCTATCTCATAGGCCACAGGACCGCCTTTTCGGCAAGATACGGAGGCGAGCCAAGGGAAATCCCGCTGGACGGCATTGACAGGAAGATAATAGGCATCATAAGCCAGGAGGCGAGGATGAGCCGCGCAGAGATAGGGACGCGAATTGGCATGAATTACAAGACCGTCCAAGCGAGGATAAAGAGAATGGAAAGAGAGGGGCTGATACAGGCCTACAGGACATGGGTAGATTTCATGAAAATCGGTTCTTACTACAGGAAAGCGCTCGTAAATCTGCGCAAGTTCACGAGAGATGTTGGGAGCACGGTGCTCTCGTTCTGTGAGAAGGACCCAAACATCATATATCTTATAACCTGCGTCTGGCCTTGGGACGTGGAGATAGAGATCGAGAGCACAGATGAGGGGAAGTTCCTAGAAATCGTGCGCTCCTTCCGGGAGACCATGGGCGACCTTGTCATGGATTACGAGACACTGACGGTGACGGCCGAGCACAAGCTTGATTACTGCCCTTTCATAAGCCGTGCATCTCAGTAGAATTCCCTGCGTACTACTTCTTCCATGGACTTCCTTGCGGGCTTTTTCGGCTTTGAGGCGGGATAGCCCAGGGGTATTATTACCATCGGCCTTACGCGGCCGGGAAGGACCAGTATGTCCCTGACGGCCTTCTCATCGAACGAGCCGACCCAGCAGGAGCCTATGCCCGTGTCCCATGCAGCGAGCATGAGGCTCTGTGCCGCCGCCGCGGCGTCCTGAACGGAGAAGAGCAACTCCCCGCGCTCCCCGTAGGCGCTGCCTATCTCGCCGAGATCGGCGCACACGACCACGACGACTGGGGCATCGGATATGAGCTTCTGCTCGAAAGCCGCCTGCGCCAGCCGCTTCCTGTTGCCGGGCTTCCTGACCACGACGAACCTCCACTCCTGGATATTCCCGGCATTCGGCGCCTGAACCGCGGCGCTGAGGATATCATCTATCACATCGTCGGTTATGTCGTCCGGCCTGAAGCTCCGGACGGAGGTCCTTGACCTTATGCATTCCCGGGCGTCCATATAATCTTAGAACGGGGCGGTGATTAAAATGCTTCAGGGCGAGAGCGTCTCCATGCACATGCAGAACGTGCTGTCAGTGACGTATCCGACCCTGCTGTTGTCAGTCACTGCTATTATCAGGTCATTTCCCTCATGGTTTACCTTCACCATCATCAGGGGCTTCCCGCAGTTCTCCTCCACGAGCCCCGAGATCTGCTCGTCCTCGAATACGTGGTCCATGACGAAGTCTGCGTCCTGGAAACGCTCGTAGTACTGTGTGAACACGAGCATGCTCACGCATCCCTCCGGGGTGTCGGAAATGAGCGGGCTGTCCCCTATGACAGATGCCAGCTCGCCGATGTCATCCATTTTTATTCCGAGGGCCGACTCCATTCCGCTCAAAGGGTCATAGAATCCCTCGAAGAACGCGGCGGATGCAATCAGAAATGCAAGGAGGATGACAAGTCCCGAGACCTTGTATGGGTCCCTCAAGAACCTTACAACTGCCGACTCGGACTGTAACTTTTTCTTTACCTCCCCGTCCCACGCGTCCAGGATGATTCTGGCTTCCTTCTTGCCCTTCATGAGGGTCACCTCGAACTCGTTTCCCACGAGCTTGGCCGAGGATGCCTTGAATCCGGGCATCTTCCCCTCTGCCATCTTCTTGACCTCGCCTTCGGAAAGGTGATGCTTCCTGCTCCTGAGCATATCCTCAAGGTTGGCCACCTTCCTCTTCAGCCTCTCGACCATCTCGCGGGGATCCCTCTTCCCCTGGTCGTGCGTCATCAGGTTCAGCGAGAGCGCGATCACAAGTGATGAAATAACCCCGGCGGCGAGCATGTCGAGCCCGAGGAACTTGTACATGCCCTCGTTCAGGAAGGGGAGGAAGCCGGAGAATGCCGAAGAAGACACGAGGCAGAGCGCACCGGTAAGCAGGGTAAGCCCGATGCCGAGGGACAGGGGCTTCCTCGCCCTGAACCCGCGCATCGACACCGACCCGAAGAACCATATGAAGAACAGGAAGAACAGAACCTGGCTCACTTTTATGAGGAACGGCATCATCTGAAGAAGCGCCGGTGCGGCCGAGATTATGCTTCCGAGATCCATGAAAATTATTTGCCCCTGCCCGAATAAATATGCGAAAAGGGCAAAACTTATTAAAAACCTTCGCATCTTATATGATTGTATCTCATGGACCGAGGGTGCTAAAAATGGCAAGGATGTATTCGAGGAAGAAGGGAAAGTCTGGATCCAGAAGGCCGGTACAGAAGCAGGCCAAATGGCTGACCCATAAGCCCGCCGAGATAGAGGACATCGTAGCAAAGCTTGCAAATCAGGGGAAGAGTTCCTCACGGGCAGGCATCATTCTGAGGGACCAGTACGGCATACCCTCAGTCAGGGCTGCGACAAACAAGAAAATACAAGGCATAATGAAGGAGAAAGGCGGGGCCCAGGAGCTTCCCGAAGACATGCTCAATCTTCTCAGGAGCGCGGTCAGGCTGATGGCGCATCTCGACAAGAACAAACACGACAGGTACTGCAAGAGGGGACTTGAGCTCACGGAGTCGAAGATAAGAAGGCTGGCCAAGTACTACAAGAACAACCGAATCCTGCCTGAAAACTGGAACTACGACCCGGAAAAGGCAAAGCTTCTGGTCAAGTGAGCTTTTTAGGAAAAAGCTCAAGCAAAAATAACACATTTTCCATGAATGCTTTTTCCAAAAAGCTTGGATCGGAGGGAATTTCTAAACGGGTTCGTATCTTATGGCGTCGAGATATATCTGCCCAAGCTTCGTCTTCTGGACCTTGGCGGTTATCCTGCACCTATTGAGCGGTATCTCTTCCCTGCTTCTCACGATGGAGGAGCCGGATTTGTCGAACAGGACGTACCATGCATCCTCATCCCCCTTGCTTGAAAGGTGCAGCTCGCCCTCGACCGAGACGGACTGGCCTATGAACGACTTGGGGTCTTTTGCGATTTCGGCACTCTCGACAGGCGCGCCTGTCTTGACACCTTCCACCTTCTTGAAGGAGAATTTGGCCTGGTCTCCGGAAGTCCCCGGCTTGAGCGCCTCTATCTGCCTTGGCTGCTGCCTGGGGACCGGCCTGGCTGTCACGATGTCCTTCTGAGGCTTTTCAATGCCCCTGGCAATGAGATCCTTCCGCTTCACTGTCTTCGGCGCGGTTTTCTGCACAGGAGGACTTTCCTTGTCATGCTCGGCTTCATCTAAGATGAAATAATCATCACTTTTTGGCGGTGCTTGGGGAGCCGGAGCATGTTTCGGCAGAGGTTCGGGCTGCGGTGGTGCGGCCTTCCGGACGGGCTGCTCCTCCCGGGGGCCGTATTTTTCGTATTCTTCCCGCTCAAGCTCCTCCGGATGGTCGTGCAGTTCTATTCCCTCCTCCACTACGCCTTCCTTCAGGAAAGGCTCATTGGACTCCTCTTCCGGCGTAGGCTCATAGGGTGGTTCTGGTACCGTTTCGGGTTCTTTGTACTCAGGCGGTGGAGCCTGGACATCCTCTGGGGGCACCCGCTTCGGCGGGGATTCGGGCGGTGGCGATGGTTCAGGCAGCTCTTCCTGGACAGGCTTCTCTGGAGCCTCGGCGGTTTTGGGCTTCCTTTCCCCGAGGAGCTTGTCCTTTATGGATTTCAGGTCGATCGGTCCAGTCCTCGTGTAAGCCCCCCCGTCCGGCTGCTCGTCTATCAGGCTGGTGGGCTCCTTCTTTTCATTCCTTGAAAACACACTCAGAGGCACCCTTCGTCTTAATATGAGAATTAACAGGATGGCCATAATCGCTACCAATAGACCAAGCACATAGATCAGAACATCCCTTGTAACCGGAAACATGCTTCTTATTTTGCTTTTTCACTTAAATAAACTTATGATACCAATTAATACAGCATGGAAGACCGGGACACCCCCATTCGAATTTCGTCCCCTTTTCTAATACTGCTAGCCTCTTTTTTGACTGTCTCCGGATGCATATTCATTGTGACGGCTGTCGCCGCACAACACCCGACCTACCCCGACTTCGCCCAGCCCATATACCAATTCTACCTAAACAA
>CAZSYZ010000076.1:0-5885 GCA_964611445.1 uncultured archaeon
TGAATCTCAAATCGTACGCTCCGGACGGCAGGGAAGTTATACAGAAGGCGCTTTCGGTCGCCTCGGGAAAGGGGCTGAACGTCAAGTACATATCTGCTCCGAAGTACCAGGTTTCAGGAATGGGAAAGGACATAAAGAGCGTGAGGGAACTGGTCGAGGGCACCTGCCAGGAAATCGTAAGTTCGGTCGAAGGTTCCGGCGGCGAGGGCAGCTTTATCATCGAGGGAAAGAACTGAGGTGATTTTCGTGGTTCTGGACACGTTCGGGAATTCGTTAAAGAAGGTCTTCAGCAGGGTCACGGGCTATTCGCTTGTCGACAAGGAGAAGGTGGAGGCGCTCATAATAGAGCTGCAGAGGGCGCTCATACTGGCTGATGTCGACGTAAGCCTCGTGGCGGAGCTCTCGGAAAGGATAAAGAAGGCCGTGCTGAAGAAGGAGTTGCCCAAGGGCATGACCATGAAGGAGGTCATGGTCAAGAGCCTTTACGATGAGCTCGTTTGGTTCCTCGGCGAGGAAAAGTCAACGATTGAACTAAAGGGACAGAGGATACTGCTTATAGGGCTCTTCGGGTCCGGCAAGACTACGACTGCAGGGAAGCTTGCGAAGTGGTTCCAGGCAAGGGGGCTCCAGTCAGGGATGGCCGCATGCGACATACACAGGCCCGCTGCTCAGGACCAACTGGAGCAGATAGCGAGGAGGCTCAACGCCCCGGTCTACAGGGACGGGAAGACGGTGGATGACATCGCCAGGAATGCGCTGAAGAAAAGCAGTGAAGGCATAATGATTTTCGACTCGGCGGGAAGGGACGCCCTTGACAAGAAGCTGGCGAAAGAACTGAAAGACTTGGGGAAGGCAGTAAAGCCCGAGGAGGTCTTCCTCGTGATACCCGCAGAGCTCGGCCAGGACGCGGGCAGGCAGGCTTCGGAATTCTCCAGGCTCGTCGGAATCACGGGCATCATAATAACCAAGATGGACGGAACGGCAAAGGGAGGCGCAGCCCTCGCCGCATGCAGGGCCGCGGGCGCCAGGGTAAGGTTCATAGGCACGGGGGAAAAATCCGGCGACCTCGAGCTTTACGATCCGAAAAGGTTTGTCGGCAGGCTCATAGGCTACGGCGACCTCGAGGGCCTCATGGAAAGGGCAAAGGAAGCCGGCGTAAACGAGGATGCGGCAAAGAGGATGCTCGATGGCAAGTTCACGATGAGCGACTTCCAGGAGCAGCTAAAGTCCATGAAAGGGATGGGCTCTATGAGCAAGATGCTCGACATGCTTCCCGGGGGATCGTCCGCCATAAAGAAGAAGCTCCCGGCAGGATTCATGGACATGCAGGAGGAGAAGATGAAGAAATGGGAGCATGCCATAAACTCGATGACAAGGAAGGAAAGGGATGACCCGGAGACAATAAACCCGTCAAGGATAAAGCGCATATCGGCAGGCTCGGGGCTGAAGCTTGACGAAGTCAGAAGCCTGCTAAAGTCATACAAGCAGATAAAGAAGGTCATGAAGATGACGAAGGGCGGCAAGGCGTTCAAGCGCGGACCTTTCGCTAAGATAGCCAAGCAGCTGGGCATGGGAATATGAGGAAAGAGCTGGCGTTAACGGCATTCATTCTGACACTGCTTATTTCCGGATGCATAAACGAGGTGCGCAAGGACGCGAATCAGGTTTGCATAAGAGGCAGCTGCTTCGGCGTGGAGATTGCGGACACGCCCGAAAGCCGCACGCTGGGACTGATGGGGCGCGGCGGGCTTGAGGAAGGCAGGGGCATGCTCTTCGTTTTCGACGAGGGGTGGAACCACTCATTCTGGATGAGGGACATGCACTTCCCCATAGACATAGTATGGATAAGCGCGGACATGGATGTAGTGCACGTCAGCAGCTACGCGCAGCCGTGCGAGCCCCTTGAGCCCTGCCCCTCCATAACGCCCCCCGGAAAGGCCATGTACGTCCTTGAAGTCGGGGCCGGCGAGGCCTACGGATTCGAAGCGGGTGATAAAGTAGTATTTGATTTAGAGTGATAATTAAACATATAATTTCATGATGTCGTTCACTTTATTCCACTGCTCTACAAAATCCTTCTGTACATCATACGACTGCTTCCAGCCAGGGTTCCCCGGTTTGACTATGCATATGTTACTCTCATATGCGCTGTTATCCATGAACTCAACCAAGAAAATATCATCCCTATTGCTAAATTCCTTGGTAGGGTATACCTTTACGTTTCCGAGATCTTCAAGCTTGTTCTTAAGATCGGCGTATCTCTCATCATCAACATCGGCCTTAAATATGAAGTAACCGTTTTTACACCAATTCAGATTATCAGGATGGTCTTTGGGTGTCGCAGAATGCGACCATCCGCTTGTAAACATGAATGGTATGCTGTTCATATTACCTACAACATCCCTTACGTCATTTTCAACCAAGTTGGTTCCTCCGACCTCCTTCCATCCATAAATCCTATCTTGGCCATGATACGCCCTGAATGCCTTCTCGTCCTTAAAACGAAGAGGTTTTTCAAGAGAAAAGAAAACCGGAATTATTCCGAAAACCCGATTCTCGTCATAAAGTATTGATTTAGAACAACCTTCTCTTACGGCCTCAGCTACCTCCATGTCACTAGCATTTGTTATATTTTCAAATTCACGTACGGGAATTATCTTGCTGTTAATTCTATATTTACCGTCACTTGAAATACCGTTAAGATGTACTACTCTGACTCCTCTATTGGTCTCTTCAACATCTATGATATCATATCTGTTGAAGTTTCCCCCCAGCATTTGTGTAACTTCACCTGAAACCGGCTTCCTTATTTTAACACCAGGAGATTCGATTAGTATTTTCATAGATATCACCAGTTAGTGATTATTTTTCTTTATAAAGCTTATTATGTATAGAATGATGCCGATTTCACTTAAATTTGGGCCCATTTAAATACCCTTTGGCCTTATTAAATTGATCCTATGAAATCGAAAGACGCAAAGCCGTTCGGGAAGAAGGAAGTTCTGGAAGTAGCCAGGAACGTGCTTAGGAGAGGGTATGTTTGCGACCACTGCCTCGGCAGGCAGGCGGCACATGTTTCCACGGGCATGACCAACGACGAGCGCGGCAGGATACTCAGGAAGCTTCTGAAAGCGGCACCCTCCAAGGCCGTATGCGGGGTATGCGGAGGCATATTCGGCAGGCTGGAAAAGTACGCCGATGCCGCGGCCGGGCGCCTGAAAAAGCTGGAATACAGGACATTCCTCGTGGGCACCGTGCTCAGCAGCGAGCTCATCTCGAGCGAGGAGTCCCTCTGGGAGGACGTCGGGATAGAGTACTGCGAATCCATAAAATCCGAGCTCAACCGGGAGGTGGGAAAGCTCCTTTACGAGCGCACGAAGAAGGAGCACGACCCGAAAAGGCCGGATGTCACGGTAATACTGAACCTTGAGAAGGACAGGATAGACATCGAGGTTACATCGCTTTACGTCAGCGGCGAGTACAAAAAGCTCGTCCGCGGAATCCCACAGACGAAATGGGACAAGTACGAGGAGACGGTCGAGGACATAATCGCGGCGCCTTTCATGCTCGCGACGGGCGGGAGCGGGCACGCGCTTCACGGTGCCGGGCGCGAGGACATAGACGCCCTGTGCCTCGACGGTAGGCCTTTCGTGCTGGAGATAAACAATCCCGTCAGGCGCTCCGTTGACCTGAAGAAGATGAGAGAAGAAATCAACAGCAGCGGCAAGGTCGAAGTGTCGGGACTGGCATTCACGGACAGGAAGGAAGTGGTCCGTGTGAAAGGTATGCAGAACGACAAGAGCTACAGGGCCCTCGTGGAGTTCGGGAAGCCCGTGAAGAACATAGAAAGGCTGGCCGAGCTAAAGGGAGCCGTCCTGGACCAGCGCACCCCGCAGAGGGTCGAGCACAGGAGGGCGGACAAAATAAGGAAGAGGAAAGTCCTTGACATCTCGTGGAAAAGGATAAACAATAAAAAGTTTGAGTTACAAATAAAAGGAGAAGCCGGGCTATACATAAAGGAACTGGTGAGCGGCGACGGCGGGAGATCGAAGCCTTCCGTTGCGGGCCTGCTCAAGAACCCCGCGGTCGTCAAGGAGCTTGACGTAATAAAGATATGGAAGTGATATCATGGTAAAGGCATCGAGCGGTCTGAGGACAGGAACCAGGAGGAAGCTCAAGAAGGGATACAGGGACAAGTTCACCGTCACGCCCTTCCTCAGGGAGTTCAGGGAGGATCAGAAGGTCACGGTGAAGCCGAACCCGTCCTCGCACAAGGGAATGCCCCACATAAGGTTCAAGGGGGCTTCGGGCGTCATCCGCGGAAAGAGGGGGGACGCCTACCTCGTCGAGGTGAAGATAGGCAACAAGGTCAAGACCATAACCGCGAGGCCCGAGCATCTTAACCCGGTATAGGTGGTTCAATGGAAATAAAGAGCGAGAAGATCGTCACGTCATACGAGGCCAAGAAGATGTTGAAGAAGAGGGAAAAGGAGAACGAGCTCAACTACGAGCAAAAAAATGCATTGGATTACCTCAGCAAGTTCAAGAAGACTGCCGAGAAGGACATCCAGGGACTGGTTGCTGACCTGAACAAGGTAGAGAAGCTCCAGGACAGGCACGTGGTTGCAATCGTGGAGATGCTTCCCAGGGACGAGGATGACCTACGACTGCTTTTTGCCAGCGAGAGGATTGTCCTTGAGGACAACGAGAAGAGCCAGATTCTCAGCGCGGTGAAGAAGGTCGCGAAAGCTGCGAAGTAGCAAAACCGACAGTATCCGTTGTTATTCTCTCATCCTATCCGTAGGAACGTGTGGCTGGAACTGATAGACAGGGCCGTAAAGGTGAATTGAAGCTTCATAATAATTTTACCGTGAATCCAAATAATCAAGTAATGTCGACGGTAAGCTTCTACCAGGTCAGGAAATTGTACTTTCTTGCGTTTATTGTGATATTTCTGATTTTAGTTTTGTCAATATTTTTTCTATATCCGGCAAAAAATCCTTACGGCTGTATTAAAAATGGAGGATTCGAAATTGGGGATTTAGATGGATGGGATTTATTTGGGGACCCCAATGTAGGCGAGAAACATAAACCTTATCCTACTATATGGTGCGATTTAAGAAATGAATCATGCAAAGTAGAGGCTATGGGTATTGTAATGACGAACCAATCCGTATATAAAGATAAATGGTCTGCAATGTTGGCTTATCATGCTGGAATTTTTGGTGGTCATTATGCCGAGGATCAGGCGAAACTTGATTTAAGACAGAACATTACACTTCCAAATAAGGAAGCAATCCTTAGCCTTGTGACACGGGCAATAGTTCCTGGAATGCTTCCTGAATACAAAGAAACATGCATAACTCACGGTGGAGGTCCACTCATAGCCTATCATATAATTATTTATCACGATGGCGACGAAGAAGAAATTTGGAGATTAGACGATTGTAAGAGTGATTTGATTTTCAACTGGACACCATTAAATTTTAGTTTGGCAAAGTATTCAGGACAAAACATTACTATTATTTTCAGGTTTAAACAGGAAATACCCACTGAGGCAGTTGGTGCCGAAGCACGGATGTGGTTTATTGATGAAGTGAAAATTGTTGAAAAGGAATATTTTAGAACAGATGTTGACTGGAAAATAGATAGAAATTTGGTTGACAAAATAGAAAAAGAAGCTGAAAATAAAAACATGTCATCATCTATTATCGTTGAAAATATTCTAAGAGAATATCTATCTAAATAATTAAGAATGAATCTCAAGAAGTTCCACCACCCGTTAACGCAACACCGGCTTCCGAGAACAAGACCGCCACCCTCTAACCTGACATAGATACTCCAACATCGATAACTTTATAAATAGAATGGTGAAGATTATATCA
>CAZSYZ010000077.1:0-5822 GCA_964611445.1 uncultured archaeon
AGTGCTGCAGGGGAAGATACCACCGGCGACGGGGACGATACGGTCACGCCGGCCTCGCTCGGCATGGAGTGCTTCACCAACGTTAGCTGCGATTCGGACGAGTGGTGCAAGAACGGCAGATGCTTGGAGATAGAATGCCCTGACGGCTATTACGCCACAAGCCACACGTGCAAGCTGAAGCCGGTCTTCGAGATAAACATAACCGGTTACGAAAGCACAATATCCATACTGCAGGGAGGGACCAAGGAGACGTCGCTCACAGTGAAGAACACGGGAAACGAGGACGTCACCGTTTCCATTACACTTGAAATGGACGTCGCGAACGTAAGCTTCAACGTGACATCGGGTTCGAAGGCGATAAATAAGGGCGAGACGGCCAATTTCACGGTCGCGCTGAACGTCTCGGAGAGCGCCAAGGTAGGAAAATATGCAGTGAACTACAAGGCCACCACCGCGTCAGTCGCGAAGGACACGCAGGTCTTCACCCTGGTCATAATGCCGCTTCCCGAGACCATAGAGCAGATAAAGCTTTCGTACCAGAATTACACGGCCCTGGTAAACCAGCTCATGGCCGATTTCAACGCGATAAAGGGCCAGCTTTCTGGTGAAAACCTGACGGCCCTGGAAACGAAGATAAATGCCACCGAGGCCCTCTTCAACAACCTCAAGAAGGCGATGGAGGACGAGGACTACGTCCAGGCGTCGATGTACCTCGACGAGCTCAATGCGCTCATCACTTCCACCAGGGCGCTCATGGAAGAGCTTGGCGTGTCAGGACTGCCCTCCGAGTTCTGGAACGCCCTCATCATATGGGTCATCGTCGGTGTCGTATGCGTCGGGGCGGTCGGGCTGCTCATATACATGCTGGTGCCGCCGCAGGGCTACACCCTTGGAAAGGGGTATCCGGGAAGCAGGCCCTCTTTCACGGACAGGCTGAAGGGACTAAAGAGGATAATCCCGAGCCGTAAACGCAAGCCTACAACGGCATCCCAGATAGTGAGCAAGTACAAGCCCGCATACTCCTCAGGATACAGCAAAATCGGCGGTGTCTATAAGCCTCCTGCCCGCAGTGTAGGAGAAAAGATGAAGACCGTCTTCAAGAAGGAAAAAGATTAGGAAATTAAGTATGACCTTCTGTAGTTCTTGCCGACTGTCGCAAGGTCCATTATGCTTATCTTGCCGTCTGAATTCATGTCTATCATCGGGTTCCATCCCTCATCGGACGGCGTTTTTCCATAGTTCTTACCCACCAGAGCCAGGTCGAAGATGTCGACCTTTCTGTCCTTGTTTGCGTCTCCCGGCAGGACGAAGGCCCACTCAACGGCATTCTCCACCATAGTCTCTCTTGAACCGGGCTCCACGCAATCGATCGAGAATGCAAAGTATACCACCATTTTCCTGGAATTGTTATATGTTATTATGGCGTAGCCCCCTCCCGGCCATTCCGCAATCCCGGAGCCGTCTGCCGGCATAACGGAGTCAGGGAACGGGCACACTCCGCTGTCAAGCCTGACAGAAAGGCCCCGGACTATCTCATGGTTTCCGGACAAAAGGACGGTATCGTTATAGAGTATCATGTCTTTGTCAAGGACCGAATGGAGGCTGCCCCTCATGAGGGAATCGTCTTTGTGGTCAAACGCTATGTCGGAGCCCTCGAAGATTATGCTTCCCCTGTATTGTTCCACGAGCCCTGCATCGCTTCCGTTCAATACAGTGTTCCAGTAATCCCCGGCACTCCATATGAGGACATCGAACTGGTTGACGTAACTGAGGTCCGGCACGCCTTTGTCGGATTCGTTCCACGTTTTCACGCAGTAGCCGTTCCTGTTCAGTATTTCGGCAAACGTCTCCATGCTGTCGGGATTCGATGTGGACTGCCCCTCCGTGTCCGAGTCTGACACGATCAGCACGCTGAACCTGCTGCACGAGTAAAGCTTGACGGCCATGTTGTTGTTTCCATAATCCGATTCCGCGACAGAATGGCCGGGGTTCACATGCACAGCCAAGTCAAAAGTCCCGCTTTCGCGCGGCCAGCTGTAACTTACAGGGACCTTTTCTCCGTACGGGATGTCGACGGTCCTGGTGCCCGCAGATGCGCCGTCAATCAGGAAGTCCACCACGGTGCCGTTGGCGCTGGTCCCGCCATGGTTTTCAACAACGGCCGTTATGTTCGCAAATGAGTCAGAGAGTTCGTATGAAACATCCAGCGGCCTCAGGTCCGTTTCCCTTTCAAGCACTTCAACATCTTTTTCCATTATGTTGTTGACGTAGTTCCTTTCCTTTATGCTGAACTCGGGAAGGAATTCAAGCCTCACGGAATGCCTGCCGGAAGTCAACGTCACCGGCAGCCCCACGAGATTCTCGCCCAGCGGCAGATATAAGTGGGCCCGCTTTTCAAATTCGCCATCGACATAGACGTCAGCGGTGATGTCGGTGACCGTCATGCCGGTCCTTTCGACATACGCATACAGCGTCCCGGACCCCTCGACGAGATGCCCGTGGGTTATGTTCCTGACCACGAAGTCCGTGGTCCCCGCATCTTCCAGCAGCCAGCCCACCATGTTATTCATGATCCAGGCCTGTAAATCCTCATCCAGCGCCGTAAGCATGAAGGGCAAAAAGATAACCTTCGAGTTTCCGTCGTTCGATATCACTATTGAAGCGTTCCCGTTCTCCCATCCCATGAGCTCAAAGCCGCCGTTGACAGGCGAAACGGAGTCGGGATAAGGACACAGGCTTCCGTTAAAGGCGAGACTCCCGGGCACTTCTTTCAGTATCGGATGCCCGTGGAGCTTGGTCATCAGGACCGTCCCGTTAAGCACCATCTCCTCCTCTATTCTCGATCTGATGACGAAATTCGCGAGGTCGTCATCAACATGCTTCGATGCGACGTCGGGCCCTTCCACCAGGAGCCTCCCGCCGCCGTCCACATATTCGCTCAGTGCCGGCACGGCATCGTCGCTCACGCCGGTGCCGAAATAATTGCCCGTGATCCACAAGACCGCGGAGAAACCGCTCAAATATCCCTGCGGGATTTCAGGGGCGGCCCCGGCATCGAGGACGCTCACGCAGTACGCGTCTTCGAGAAGCTCCACGAACCTTCCCGGCTCCGAGGTCGGATGTTCTGAGACCACCAGTATGCGGTCCCTGCCGCACGCATGCACGGTAATGTCCTCACCGGTGTAAATAGTGCACTCATCATCATCGCATACCCGCACACCGACGGCGTACGTTCCTGGCTCGGCCCCCCATATGGTCCCTGAAAGCACGTGCACGTCACTGTAGCTGCAGACCTCTTCCAGGACCATCCCGTACCCTGAAAGGGCAGACAGAATGGCGCCATCAGCCGAATCAATGCCGCCAATGTCACTGACCTCGACGGTGAATGTCAGCGGGCCGCCTTCCATCACGTCCTTCTCGTATTCCACCGATTTTATCACGGGCGGGTACGTGTCCCTTACGCTGAACGTCCTGTTACTTTCATGGTAGAGCCCGTCGAAGCTCGCTATGATCCTGAGTATCTTGGGACCCAGCGGCGAAACTGCCTTCCACTCCAAATCGAACACGGCCGTCGAGTCCGCGGCAACGGTCCCGGCGGTTTCCCTCGCGGCTATAATCCCCCCGTCCCATATCTGGGCCTCAATCGTGACACCCATCGAATAATTACCGCTGTTTTCAAAGACGACGGTTATCGGCAGCGTCTCGTTGTACTCCACGTACGCGGGGACTATCACGTCCCTTATCATGCCGCCTGCGGGCGTGTACATTATCACGTCGAAGCTTTCGCTTATCGCCACTTCATTGCCCTCCACTTCCAGAATGACAATATTCATTTCATACCTGCCCAGTTCTCCCGTCTCGCCGAAAAAGGCCTTCCACCCGTTGGCTGAAGTCCGGGTAAAGTTTATCGTGAACGTGCCGTTGAGCGGGTTCCTGATTTCGGCCCTTATCTTCAGGGCCGTTCCCAGGGTGTCGTTCATGTTTATCTCGAGCGCATCCCCCTGATAGACCGCCTTCTGGAAGCCGACCCTGTACCTGAGTATGTTGTTCACGTTCGAGGGCAGCAGGCCTGAAAGGTCTATGAGCCCGGAGCCGTATTTGACATCCTTCCCGGGGTCTCCTAGAGGGACGGCCGTCCTCTCGAGTATGTACTTGACGTCAGACGGTCTCAAATCCGGATTGGACTGGAGGAGCAGCGCAACGGCCCCCGCCACGTGAGGGGCAGCCATGCTCGTACCGCTCCAGGCGTCATAGCCGCCCGGGACCGAAGAGGATATCAGAACCCCGGGCGCCACCACGTCGGGCTTTATCACGCTGCCGTTCACAAGACCGCCGGAAGAGAAGCATGCCCACTGGCCCGACTTGTCAACGGCACCGACCGTTAAGGCCTCGGGGACAACGCCGGGCGTTTCCACCCCTATATACCCGTTGCAGTCCCTGCTCGGGCAGTCCCTGCCGCAGTTGCCCGCGGCCACGACCACGACAGCGCCCATGCTCACGGCTTCCCTGACCGCGGAGGCCAGCGGGGAGTCCAGGTCGGCATACGGACCGCCCAGGCTCATGCTTATGACATCGGCCCCGTCCTCGATGTTGCCGTCGCCGTTCGGGTCGAGCGCCCAGTTAAGCCCCGCTATTATTTCAGACTCGGTGCCCTCGCCCTCGGAGTTCATGACTTTCGCGTTGATCAGCTGCGCGCCGGGGGCCACGCCGTTGTACAAGCCGCCGCCGGCCGTGCTCCCCGCGGCTATCCCCGCGCAGTGCGTGCCGTGACCAAGGACATCGTAGGTATAGCCCTCGCCGCTGAAGTCCTTTTCAAGGACGACCCTGCCCCTGAGCATGGGGTGGTCCTTGTCTATGCCGCTGTCCAGTATGGCTATTTTCATCCCCGAGCCGTCATACCCCTGGGACCACCTGGCATCAGCGTTTATCTGCACGGTGCTCTCGGCCAGGGAGACGTGATAAGTCCTGTCAGGCCAGATGCTCTCGGTTTCGGCGTACCCGGCCACTTCCCCTATTTTACCGATAGGCACCTCCACGGATATGACGTCCCCTATCATGTATTTCCCCTCGACTTCCCCGCCCTCGTTTTCGACCATGCGCGACAGCTTCCCGATGTTTTTCTCGTCCGTCCTTATCAGGACCCTCGTCATCTCCTGCGGGGACGAACCCATTTTCCGTACTATGTCTTTCTGGAGGCTGCTGTGGATCTTCATCCTTGCGTTTCCGTCCTTTATCAAGGATTCTATAGAAGGTTTCGATTCCGCAGGAACCGATGAACCGAGGACGCCGACCATGAACAGCGCCAGGACTGCCAGCGCGACCAGTTTCCAGTTTCCGACCACAGCTTTCATTTTTATCCCTCTAAAATACCATGAAGCTCCACCACGGTCTTACAACGTCCTCTACATACCCCGTTTCGGCATTGACCTCGGCAGTGACATTGAACGTCACGGGCAGAATCCAGAGGATGTTCCCTGTTTTTTCGCCACGCACGCTGTAAACAGGTTTCTCTTCAACCCTGATTTCCATGCTCTCCACCGAGTCTATGATTCCCGACACGGCCTGCTTCGTCTCATCGGGAAGAATTCTGACCATCTCCCTTGTTCCGTCCTCCCTTATGAAAACGCCAGCGCTCTCCACTTCGAGGATGTTGCCCGTCTCCGCCCGGACCCCGCCGGATTCTAGGCTCACTTTATCACCCGCTTTTTCGATCGTGAAGGTGCTTTTCCTGCCTGCGCTTTCCATCTCAGCCGTTATTACAGTAGCCTCATCCGCCGTGCTTATCGCCACCCTGCTGATGGCCGCCTGATGCACCGCGGGCG
>CAZSYZ010000078.1:0-5734 GCA_964611445.1 uncultured archaeon
GGTCATAGCGCACACCGGCGGCAGGTACAGGATATTCGGCGAGACGCAGGACATCGGCATAGGCAACGCCCTCGACAAGTTCGGAAGGGAGGCAGACCTCTCCTTCCCCTACGGCCCGGAGATAGAGAAGCGCGCCTCGGGCGGCCGTTGGCTGGGCATGCCCTACGTCGTCAAGGGCATGGATCTTTCCTTTTCAGGCATAATAACAGAGGCCACGAAGAAGCTCAATGAAGGTGATAAGCTCAAGGACGTATGCTATTCGCTCCAGGAGAGCATGTTCGCGATGGTGACGGAGGTTATCGAAAGGGCGCTCGCTCACACAGGCAAGTCCGAGGTGCTGCTGACGGGAGGCGTCGCCGCGAATAAGAGGCTTGCGGAGATGGTCGGCATCATGTGCAGGGAGCGCGGGGCGAAATCCGCGGTCGTCCCATGGGAATACTCCGGCGACAACGGGGCGATGATTGCATGGGCAGGCGTGCTCGCGCACAGGTCCGGGCAGAAGCCGCTGGGCCTGAAGAAAGCCTCGGTCCTCCCGAGATGGAGGACGGACGAGGTTGAGACCAGATGGATATGACACACTCCTTTCTTTCAAGAGTACATGTTAATCAAGTCGCTCTCTTTCTTCACGTTTGTCTTTTTGAACTTCATTGATTTCCAGTCATATAGGAGGTCACCACTTGTATGTGTGGGAACAAATATTGTTGTTTCTTCTATGAGCTCGCCACAGGACTCTATAGGATAATTCACAAGTACTATATTACCCTTCACCCCTTTTATTTCAGGGAAATGGAACTGTGAGCGGCCATTATTGAATTCCATACGAAGCGGGAGCAATATCTGCTTGTTTAGATCACCTTTGCTTTTTTGTAAGTCAAAGAGCTCGTAGTATGCGGCCCTGTCAGAGCTCATCAACTCAGTCGATATTAGGAACCCTACTCTGCCGTTATTGGCCATGAAGTAACAATTCTCGGTGATGTCATACTTTTTCTTGTCGCTGTGTCGGATTTCGACCGGTGTTGAATCATCCTCCCATTTAAACCAACGATTTGCTAAGCATGGCTCTTTTGAATCGGCCATCTTCCACCTTTTGTGCTTATACATCTTGAATGAGTCTGCATAGGATTTTCCTGCAAAGACAACCTTTTTCCCGTCTTCAATGAAAGAGATGTCTTCCATCGCTTTCACAGCCTCGTACGTATGCTCACTTTTCCTGCCAAGGTTGGAAGCGCTCAGAGTGAATCTCTTATTGCCGTACTTGTTCTCCAGCTTTCTGACGTACCTCCTAAGGTCAGCGCTGGTGGAGAATCTTTCCGAGATATATCCGGGGACTTCAAGATTCATGCCATTGAAAAACCTGTTTATGTAAAACATGATATAATTTTTTAAGTAAGTTTTTTAAACGTTCGCGGACAAAAGTATTAACATGTCACGAATATCAGCAGGTCACCTCGTATCCGTGGTCCTATTGGTAGTCGTGCTTGTAGTTGCATGAGCGGGCTGTGCGTTCCCGGCTCGTGCAGTTTTCTGTTCTTCTGATATATTGGATATCAGGATTCTGTTCCGTGCCGGATCCGTTTCCCGCTGGAGGAGCGCGTAAGGAGGGCGTACATGAAAATGATGAGCGGGGCTGAGATACTGGTAAGGAGCCTGGAGGATCTCGGGGTCAGGAGGGTCTTCGGCTACACGGGAGGCAGCATACTGCCGGTGTACGACGCGCTGGAAAAAAGCTCCATAGGGTATACCATAAGCGTCAACGAGCAGTGCGCCGGGTTCAACTCCTCCGGATATTCGAGGTCGTCGGACGATGTCGGCGTCGCAATCGTGACTTCCGGGCCCGGCACCACCAACGCCATCACCCCGGTTGCCGACGCTTACGCCGACTCGATCCCGATGCTTCTGATAGCGGGCCAGGTCAGGGAGGAGAAGAAGGGCAAGGACGCCGCCTTCCAGTACGTCCCGATAGATCTCTTCCGTCACGTATCGAAGGGAGTCGTGAGCCTGTCCAACGGCCTCGGCGTGGAGGAAGCCGTGAAGGACGCGTATTATCTTTCGAAATCAGGGAGGCCTGGGCCTGTTGTCATAGAGTTCCCGCTGGACAGGCAGAATGCCATCGGGGAATACAGGGAGCGCGACCCGAACGACTACATCAGGAGGTATGCGCACGAGAGCCACATGTCTCCCGAGCAGCTAAGGAACTTCTTCGGGCTGCTCTCCCAGTCCAAGAAGCCCCTGCTCTACATAGGAGGGGGACTGAATTCGAAGGAAGCGAGCGATGCCATCAGAGATTTCAACGCCATTTTCGGCATCCCCCATGTGAACACACTGATGGCGAAGGGGGTCATGGACGAGAAGCATGACGAACTGTCGCTCGGGATGCTGGGCATGTACGGCACCCCGTACGCAAACAAGGCCATACAGGAGGCGGACTTCTTCTTCGCCATGGGATGCAGATGGGACGACCGGGTGGCGGACAAGGTGGGCGAGTTCGGCCCGAAAGCCAGGATAGCCTACATCGACATAAGCGAGGAGAAGGTCAGGGAGATAATAAAGGAGAGGAACCTGGCCTTCACTTTTGTCGGCGACGCAAAGACAGCCATAAAGGACCTCATAGATTATGCGGAATGCATGAGGCCGGAAATCGACATAGCGGAGTGGCGGGACGAAGTGAAAGAGCTCAAGCGGAGGTGGCCTCTGGACTACGACAGGAGCTCGGAGAGCATCCAGCAGGCCGAAGTTCTGGACATGCTGAACGACCGCCTGTACGATGAGGACGACTTCAAGATAACCACGGGCGTCGGGAACCATCAGATGTTCTCTGCCCAGTATCTGAAGATGCCCAGGCCCAAGTCGTTCCTGACCTCGGCGGCGCTCGGGACCATGGGCTTCGGGATGCCCGCGGCCGTGGGGGCGTACTATGCCAACCCGGGCTCGAAGATAATAGTGATAGACGGCGACGGAAGCAACGCCATGAACAACAACGAGCTTTTCACGATAGCCAGATACGGCATACCCCTGAAGATAATGGTCCTGAACAACAACGCCGACGGCATGGTGAAGAGCTTCCAGAAGTGGTTCTATGGGGGGAACTACGTCGGGACCCTCAAAGACACGGACAGGAGCTTTGCGAGGATCGCAGGGGCCCACGGCATCCCCTACGCGGAAAGAATCGACAACAGGAAGCATCTCCCCGGGGCTATGGAGGACTTCCTCTCATCGGACGGGCCTTCCATGCTCGAAATCGTGACGGAAAATATAGAAGAGGACATTTACCCCTTGATACCGCCTGGAAAGGGCTACAATGAGATGGTGCTGGGGCCCCACATAAAGGAGAGGAAGCCGGAGGGCGTGCCCGTCAAGTAGAGCGCTCTTTCAGCCTTCCAGGAAGACCTCGTCCCCTTCCCTTACCTTGTCAACTACCTTCATCCCGATCGCCTGGCCTTTCTTGGCAGACTGTATGGGCTTGTGCTCTATCTGCATGCTGTCGACAGTCTGCTGCACGTTAGTGGTCGGGCCCTCTATCGATATCTTGTCCCCTGCCGTGAGGTTTCCCGAAAGCTCTATCACGGCCACGCCTATCTTGCTGAAGTAGTGCGTTATTTTGCCTACGAGTTTTTTCTCAGCCATAGTACACAACTAATTCTTCGCGCTGCTAGTTAAATTCTTTTCCCCGCTACCATACCCATGAAAGGAGCAGCTTCGATACGCCGTAAAGCACGAGTCCAATCACGAAATCTATCACGGAAAGCACTGCCTGGCCCACCGTGACCACGAATCCTATTAGCGGCCACAGCACGACGAGCAACGCGAGCAGCACTATCATGAATGCCACGCCCTTTACGGCATTCCTTGGCTCGAAGTAGAAGGCCATGGCGGAGCCCGCGAGGAGCCCGCCTATGTGGGCCATGTAGGCTATCCCGGTCTCGCTCAGCGGTATGACGGCGAGCGCAGCCTGCGTGAGTATGTAGAGTATGGCGATCAGCCCGAGGGGGAGCGGTATGAAGTACAGCCTTATCATCTCCTTCGGCTTTACCAGCATCGCGGCTCCCATGACGCCGAAGATGCAGCCTGAAGCCCCAACCGCAGGCTCCGCGCTCGTGAGGCCGTAGGCTAGGTTGCCCACGAGCCCCGAAATGAAGTATATTGCAAGGAAGCGCCTAGCCTTCAGCTCTTCCTCTACTACCTTGCCGAAGAAGTAGAGCGCTATCATGTTGAAGAAGAGGTGCGATGCGCTCGCGTGGAGGAACAGCGAGGTGAACCAGCGCCATATCTCCAGCATGCTCCCTCCCGAGAAGTCCAGGAGCGCGAACGCGTCTTCCATCATCTCCTGGGGCATGCTGAATAGAAGGAGGAACACGGCTACGTTGATTATTATCAGCCATCTGGTCAGCGTTCCCATAACCTCTTTTTGCCATGGCTGAAATTTAAACGGCGCCCGCCAAATATAGTCTATGAGCTACAAGGTGGGCAGGCGCTTCGAGCATCTCGTGAAGGACAAGCTCGTGGCTGCCGGTTTCGATGCGAGGAGAGTGCCGCTTTCGGGGAGGCAGCGGCCCGAGGGCGAGAAGGACATCCCGAACGCGGACATCATAGTATGCGACAGGTTCCGGTGCAAGGCGAAGACCACGAAGGCCAAGAAGTACGTGTCCTTCCCCGAAGCGGAGATAAGGGAGCTTTCTGAGGGAAAGCAGGACTTCCTGGTATTCAACTTCACGAGGACGCCCCCTTTCGTAGTCGTGCGCTTCAACGACTTCCTCGACCTCCTGAAGATGTGGAAGGAAAGCGGGAAGACGAAAAAGAAATGATTTATAGCACTTGTCAAATAGATAAGTGCGGGTAACTGGTGCGTAATGAAGAAATACAACTACAAGCCGAGCAAGAGCAAATACATAAACATGCGTTTTTCCGCCCCGAAAAGGTACAGGAACCCACTGAAGAGATCGATGAGCGGTTACGAGCTTGAGTTCTGCCTCATAGACGAAGCCGGTGACGTGAGCCAGAGTTCCGATTCCATCATATCCGACCTGAGAAAGACGCATCCGGATCTGCCGGTCAAAGAGGAGGTCGCCCTGAACATGGTGGAGCTGACGTCCCTTCCTCACAGGAATATCCAGAAGACCGCGGTCCGGCTTTCAAGGAACGTCGAAAAGGCCACCGAGGTCTGCGAAAAGCACGGGCTCCTGCTCCTGCCGCTTGGGACCTATCCGGGCTCTTTCAGGGAGCATCTCCGCTACGACGACAGGTACATATACTCGGCGCTGGCCCTGGGAAAGAGGAAGTATGAGAGGTATTATCCGAGGTGCTTCGGGTTCCATTACCACTATGCGATGCCGAGGGGGGTGTTCGACAGGAATAGGAAGTTCCTGAAGACGTCCTCATTCTCAATGATAAAGCACACGCTGATGGACAGCTACAACATGCTCATCGCGGCCGACCCGGCTCTTACGACGCTCACCCAATCCTCCCCGTACGAGGGCGGGAGGCATCTGGCAAAGGACATGAGGATGCTCTACTGGAGAGGGGGCAAAAAGCTGAAGTACAAGGGGGTGTTCGCCTCGAACCAGATGCTTGGGGCGCTCCCGCCTTACAAGCACACCATATCCGACCTCATATCGACGCTTAAGAGGAAGGACATTAAGTTCAGGGACATGCTTCTCGATGTGGGTGCCCCCAGGTCCTTCGTGAAGGGCAAGAAGAGTCTCGACTTCATATGGAACCCCGTGAAGATCAACAAGAT
>CAZSYZ010000079.1:0-5711 GCA_964611445.1 uncultured archaeon
GCTTGTGGGGCTCCGTCCTCCTCGGGTCGTATACAAGCATGTTCCTGTCGTAATCCATGAAAATCTTTCTCGTGTCCTTTCCGAGCGTCTCCGCAAGCGCCCTGGCTATGGCCTGCCTTGCGGCCTGCGCCTGTCCAATTATCCCGCCTCCCTTGGTCGTGGCCTTTATGTTGAACTTCTTCCAGGCATCGCCCACGAGAAGCAGCGGCTCCTGGACAAGAAGCTTCGCCATCCTGTTCCCTATAATTTCGAGCGGGACCGAGTTGAGCGTGACGGTGCCATTTCCGGGCCTTATGCTTGCGCTGGCGACCGCCTTCCTCCTCTTGCCGGTGGAAAAGACTGCCTTGAACTCCCTTTCCTTCTTTTCCTGGGCTTTCTCCTTTGGAGCAGCCTTGGGTTTTTGTGCCTTTGTCATATCTCATCGCCCAGCTTTTCAAGCGTGACGAACTTCTGCTCGCCCCTGTTTCTGGCCTCTTCCACGGCCGTGAATTCCTTTTCCCTGAGCGCGGGAGGTATAGAGATAAAGACCTTGAGCCTTTTTAAAGCTTCCTTGCCCCTTCCCGTTTTGTAGGGAAGCATGCCCCTTACGGTCCTCCTGAAAATGCGCTCCGGGCTCCTGGGGAAGAACGGCCCGTGGTAGGGGTCCCCCCTTGCCCTCTTAGCCCTGTACTCGCCGAGCGTCGCCACGGGGCTGCCCACTATGACGGCCTTCTCCGCATTGACCACGCAGGCACCCTCTCCGCTCAGAAGCTTTTTGGCGACAACCGAAGCCAGCCTTCCAAGAATCATGTCGGTAGCGTCAATGTAAATCATGGTCATCATCCCATAATCCTCACGTTTTTGAGGTTCGGCTTGCTGCCGACGAAATCCTCGATGCCGATGACCTTTCCGCCGGCCTTCCTTATCTTCTCTTCCGCCTTGCCTGAGAATTTCAGGGCGGCGACCGTCACGGGCTTGGTGATAACGCCTGAACCAAGAACATAACCGGGAACGACAACAGTCTCCTTTCCTCCCGCATGCCTCTCGAGAGAGAAAAGGTTGACCTCGTAGGCCTTCCTCCTGGGCCTGTTGAGCTTCTTCGCGAGCGTCTGCCAGAAGGGTTTATTCTCCTGCCTGCCCTTCTCGTCCAGCTGCCTTATCAGGTCCGCCAAGGGCGTGTTCTTTTCTCTGACCTTCATGTTGCCACTCCTCTGCCTAATACATTTCAACCAGTGATTTTTATATGCATAGGTTAACCGGTATCTCATTATTTGTGCGGACAAGGTTTAAAAATATTGTGACTTTTAAAATTTTGCATCATCTACTCTTCATGAATTACAATAGCATACCACGCGGCTACATAGCAACAGATAACAACATATTCAGGAAGAATGAAAATGGTGTGTATACAACGGGAAGCGATACCTTCTGTGTAAATCTCCTGATATTACCGCCAGAGTGTGTTCGAGGTCAGTTCAGAAAGGCCTTAAAGATGTACAAAGAAAAGGATACCAAGGTAATGGCACCATGCATGATTGAGAAAAAGGCCTATACGAAGCACACCGACAATACATATTACTGGACGAGACCAATCGTCCCGCCGGGTACAAACAAAAATTCCAAGTTCTTCTTACCAGAGCTCATAGTCCCATGCGTGTACATTCACGATTCAGTGAAGATAAAGAATGGCGGTATGGGATACATAATGGTGTCTGAGTATCTTGGGGGCCAAAAATTATTTGTAGACGGTAACAAGATAAGGGACGATACAACACTTCAGGAAAATATGTTTCACGCCGTCATAAAGGCCACAAACAGTGAAACAGAAGGTAAAAATCCACTTGTGATACTTCTCCGTGAACCATTGAGCAAAGAAATAATCAAACAGAACCGGGATGAAATCTCTCATATGGAGAGGTTACAGAGAAAAAACAGGACAAATGATATGTTCTGGTGGGACATCTGAAATTGAAAATTCAGTGCGGAGGCGAGGATTCGAACCTCGGAACCCACTAAGGGAACAGGTCTTGAGCTTCGACTTCACCGGGCAGCGCCCATCAGCGCTCAAGATGAATCTGTCGCGTTTGACCAACTTCGCTACCTCCGCACGACTAGTAATAAATTCGGCCGTAAACTTAAAAAAGCGGGCTCAGACGAGCGTCTGCAATTCCGCCTTCAGCCTGTCTATCTGCTCGTAGATGCCCCTCACGTAGTTCTCAACGTCTTCCGGGGGCTTTATCGGCTGGAGGGTGTCTATGTGGGGGCCGCTCTTCTGCAGAAGCTTCATATCCAGCGAAGATATGAGGATGTTCACCTTGTCAAGGACCTTGTTGGTCAGAGACATCGCGGTCTTGAACTCCTTCTCTATCTCAGCCATGGCGTCGAGTGCATCCCTGAGGCCGAGAGAATATGAACGCAGCTTCTGGACGTCCTCCAGAAGCTCCCTGTACCTTTCAATCTTGACGAAAACCGGCGGAGAAGACTTCTTTGACGGACCTGGAACGTCAATCAAAGGCTTGCTGATTGCCTTCTTTATCTGGTCCTCGAAATCTCCCGGCATCTTCACCAACTCTGAAGCTATAAGATATCTTTCGGTTCCTGATTTTTAAATGTTAACTAGAAAGGGGGGGGGATTCCTCCTCCGGCATGATAAAACCAAGGTTTAAAAAACTTTCCGGTATAGCTCTATCCGTGAAGATCATGGAGAAGACGCTCAAAATCGACATGGGCAATTCAGATGTATACAGGCCTGTCCTGTGGGGAGACACGGCAGGCCTTTCGGAGCTTGTGGGAAGAGACGCCTCTATACATGAGGACCATGGGCTTCCGGTAGGAGAAGTTTTCGTTCTCTCCTCATGGGATACCATACCAAGCAGGTTCGAGGACGGGAGAAAGGTGCTGGATGTTCTTGAGGGGCCGGAGAGCGGAAAGAGGGTGTTCGGCGACAAGGCTGTGAAGAACGGTTATCTGGGCTTCAGCCTCTCTTATCTTTCGGCCAAAGAGCGGCTTTCCCTGCATAATCATAACAAGCCGGAAATCTTTGTCGCGATGTCTCCTGGCAATATGATATGCGGCCTCAACAGGCTAGGAGAACGTAAGCTGTCAAAGTATTTGCATGCTCTCGAAAACGGGCAGCCCGATGAACTGGAAAAATACATGTTTGAACTGAGTCTCCAAGCAGATGACGTTCTGTTTGTGTCCAAGGGCGTTCCCCACTCAACCACAAACGGCTCGATTTTCATTGCATACGGCGAGTATATGAAGGAGAGCAGCGAATTCAATCCCAGCATGAGGGGATATGACTGGGGGAGGAACGATCCTCGCCGGCTGCTGGACAAAGAAAAATTCCTCCGCCAACTGGAGAGAAACCAGTTCATTCCAAGCGTTGTGGAAAGGCTTACAAAGCACGAAGGGAACGGCTCAAAGGTGGATGTTCTCTCGGCAACGAATGCGGTCGCGCTGGAGGAAGTAGAGCTTGATGACGGCAAGTATTTAATTGACAACATGAAAGGCAATTTCTATGTCGTCAGCGTGACCGACGGCGAAATATATCTGAACCAGGAAATGGGACTAAGAAGGGGTGAAAGTGCCATTCTCACGGCAGGAAACCCGAGGCATGTGATGGAAGGCAACGGTCTTGCTTTCCTTTCATACAGCCCGGACGTGGATGCAGATATCATATACCCCCTGAGGAACAAGAATTATCCCCTTTCATGCATATTGAAACTTGGTGACCTCTGGAGTCCCGGCTTACAGAGGCCCCCTTGAACCGCGCCACAGCGCCCTGAAGAACTGCCTGAACGATCCCGCGACCTCGGCGCTCCTTATCACGGTCGCCACGACGTGCCTCGACCATATTATCACGGCCGTTCTGTCGCCGTATATCCACGTCGTCGCGGGGGTGTCGTAAAGCATGGGGTTGAACCTCATCTCCGAAAATGGTATGGCTTCCCTGGACTTGGACTCCCGCAGACGATCGCTGTAGATTATCTTCATGTGTATGCGCGCCTTGGCCCTGCGCATGTGCCAGTTCCTCGAGTAGACCCTGAACATCTCCATGAACTTGCCCTCGGCGCCGAACACGAGAAACTCGTCGCCCGACCTGAGGACGTCCTCTGCTACGGTCTTCAGGCCTTTAAGGCCCGTATATACGGCCGCCTCCTGCTGCTCCTTCGAGAGCGACCTCTTCATCTCGAGCTCTGGGACTATCTCCTCGAGCGCCTGGCGCCTTCCCCTGACTTCCTCCTCCTTCTCCTCGAGGTAATGAAGGAACTTGTTCGGCGAAGCGGCCTCGAAATACCTGCGCTCGGCTTTCTTGACATGGCCGACGAGCCCCTTTCCGGCAAGACTTCTGAGCGCGTCATAGACGTTCGTCCTGTTCACGCCTGAAGCCTTCGCTATCCCGCCCGCAGTCACGGAGCCCAGGTCGAGCAGCGCCAGGTACACCTTGGCCTCGTTCCCTGCCAGCCCCGCCTCGCGCAAAACCTTCTCTGCTTCCATATTGTTGTTATATTATATTACAACAAATATATAAATATTATCCCGGTTAGCGATTTTTCATGGAGGAATCAGATTTCGTTGATCTGGAAGGCTTCGAAGTGGAGATGGGCGAGTATGAAGTGGCCCAGACCCAGAAGTTCGACCGCTACATGAGGATAGAGACAGGAGGGAGCATAGGAGGCGCTCCCCTGGTAGTCGGTTCGGTTCTGTACTTCGCATCCATGAACCACAACGTCTACGCACTTGACGCGCAGACCGGTGAGGAGATATGGAGGTTCGAGGCGAGGGACAGGATCGGAGGGTCCGGACCGGTCTATTCCGACGGCATGATATTCGTCGGAAGCTATGACCAAAATCTCTACTGCCTGAATGCGAAGGACGGAAGCCTGATGTGGAAGTTCAGGACAGAGGGACCTATATACTGCAGGGCCGAAGTGGACAAAGGCACGGTGTACGTGGATTCCAAGGACCGGAACCTGTACGCCATCGAGGCTGCGACAGGCAAGCTGATGTGGAAGTTCAGGACGGGCGATGATGTCGCATCGATGCCGACTGCGTACAAGGAGAGCGTTTTCATAGGCTCGTACGACAGGAACGTCTACAGAGTAGATGCAGCTTCCGGCAGGCTCATCAGAAAATACAGCATGCAGGGCGAGGTCCACAACCTTAATCATTTCCTCATACACGATGGTGTCATATACGTCACTGCCACGGACAACATGATACGCGCTTTCAGGATAGAAGACGGGCTTGAACTGTGGAAGACGAGAGTCGCCAACTACGGGATTTCATCGTGCCCCGTAAAGGATATGGACAGATTATACCAGGGAACGAGGGACGGAGATGTCGTCTGCCTCGACATGCGCGGCAGGATACTCTGGAAGTTCCATACCAGAGAGGTCGTGCACATACCGCTGGTTCATGGAAACCGGCTGTATTTCGGCTCGGGAAACAAATTCTTCTACTGCATAGACAAGGCTGGAAAGGAGGTCTGGAAGTTCAAGACAAACGGGTCCATAGTCCTCAATCCTGTCATGTGGGAGGGAAGGCTCTACTTCGGGTCATGGGACTGCCACATGTACTGTATCGACACCTCAGGGAATCTCGTCGGAAGTTCCGTGTCGAGGGCGAACCCTCCTACAAGCCGCCTTCCTACGAGGCTTTCGAGGTAAGGATGAAGGTTGAGCAGGAGGAAGTCGAGGAGTTGCCAAAGAAGAGGTATGATTTCGAAT
>CAZSYZ010000080.1:0-5641 GCA_964611445.1 uncultured archaeon
ATCTCTCCCATGATTTCCATACAGGTTCCGATGTTCTTGCTCTGCTCTCCTGCCTTGAACGTGAAGACGTCGGTGTTCAGGTTGGTGTCCTTGAGTGCATTTCGCAGGTCTTCGCTGTACAGTTTCCCTACATTAGAGTCTGTGATTATCGCGTAGCGGGAGCCCAGTTTCAGGTTCTTCAAATCCTCCCCTATCTGAGGGAAGAGCCCTTCGCCGAAGATGATGTCGTAGGAATCGTCGGTTTGGCTCGTCAGGTTTATTCTCATATGGTTGCCGTCAACCTTTGCCATAATGCTACTCGGGAGGGAAATTTTTTATACTTGACGCGACTCGCAGAAGCTGAAGTCGGCACGTGAGCCGGCATCATCCTAGCAAATTTCGCCCCGGCCGATTGGCCTATTGCGCACCTTTTGCCATGACAGTAAACTCCTTCCGGATAAGGGGAAGGAAACGGAGAAGGAATTCCAGCGCCTCCCTGCAGGTTTCTTCGGATATGAACTCTCCTCTGTAGACGGTTTTGTTTCTGAGTATGCGGTACCTGTCGAAAGATTTTATGTCGGCCTCGGTAAATTCGAAGAACTCGCGGAGGAATGATATGAGCGCCTCATGGGAATATGGCTTGTAACCCTTGATCGCCATAAGGGATTGTGCCGCTTCCCTTAGGCATTCGTAGATGTCCTCAAAGACATAAGAGGCGGTGTTTTCGTTTATTTCCCTTGTCTTTATGGAGTACTTGAGTCTTCCTTCGGCCTTTTTGAGTAGGGATTCGGCCTCGCCCTTGTCAGGGCTTCCCTTTCTTACCATCTGATTCTCGATGTAGGCCTGGAATTTCATTATCATTGAATCACCTTCAGGTATCCATGCAATACAACCCCGTTTGCGATGCTGTTTATAAACTCCGGTTCCGCCTTCGAAATGGATATTTCATAGACGCTTATCTTCCTCTCCAGAACCTTCTCGAACTTCGAGAGGTCGACATGCACACCCTTCCTTGTGACGACCGCGATGTCTATGTCGCTTTCCGCTGTATCCTCACCCTTAGAATAACTTCCAAAAAGGACGATGGCTTCAGGTTCCTCGTATCTTTCCCTCAGTAGGCCGAGGAGACCGGAATCGTATATCGAGTAAAGATTATAGCTTCTCTTGAGCGAGACAAACTTCTCGTTTCTCGATGCGAAGAAATTCTTCACGACATTCTCTTTTTTGGATAAAAGCAGCTCCTCATCCTCGAGCCTCTTCGCAATCTTCCTCACTCCGGGCATTGACAGCCCTGTAATCCTCTCAAGTTCCCTGAGGTGGAACTTCCTCCCCGGAAATTTAAAAAAGAGTTCCATCACCCTTGAAGTGTTATTTTTTGTTATCATATGATAATTATAGTTATCAACTGATATAAATAGTTATCGGTATGATGACATGGGTACGTGTCCCAGAATCTAGCAGATTTCGCCCCAGCCGACCAGGTGCCAGCGTCCCACGACCTGCCTGGAGATGGCGACGCGCTCGCCCTTGTCCGCGCAGACGGGAAGTTTCAGCTTCACGTTCGACGTCTCGCCCTTCTTGGTGATTGCGCCAACGGTCCTCGCGGTGCCCACGGTGAGCATCAGCGGGACGCCTTCCCTCAGGGGCTCGACAGCGGTCTTCTCCCTGATGCCAACGACCCTTTCGAGCATGCTTATCCTAAGGTTCAGCTCGTCCCGTACCTGGGGGAGCGTGCCCGGCTTACCCGCGACCGAACCTACAAGGGTGTCTGATTTCGCAAGCGACGGGTCAAGGTTCGTTGACAGTCCAAGAAGACCTCCCGGACCCACGCTCTTCTGGTTCTTCTGGGCCTTCTGGAGGCCTGTTACGGTCGTGACCAGCGGCGTCATCTTCTCCTTCACCCTGATGCCCGGCCTTATCTCGACCTCGTCTCCTATCTTAAGCCTGCCCTGCACCAGGGAGCCTCCCAGGACGCCTCCTTTGAGCTTTTCTATCTCAGTGCCCGGCTTGTTGACGTCGAAGCTCCTGGCGACGAGCATCTTCGGGGCAGCGTTCGGGTCCCTCTTCGGCGTCGGTATGTGCTTCTCGATAGTTTCTATGAGCGCATCAATATTGATTCTGTGCTGAGCGGAAACAGGCACTATGGGGGCATTCTCGGCCGCGGTGCCCTTGAGGAACTCCCTTATCTCGCTGAAGTTCTTCGCTGCCTGCTCCTTGTCCACCCTGTCCACCTTGTTCTGCACCACGATGATGCTCTTTATCCCGGCTATGCCCAGCGCCACGAGGTGTTCGCTCGTCTGCGGCTGCGGGCATGGCTCGTCAGCGGCTATGACGAGTATCGCCCCGTCCATGAGCGCGGCTCCGGATAGTACTGTGGCCATGAGCGTCTCGTGGCCAGGAGCGTCCACGAGCGAGACCGTCCTCAGCAGTTCGCAGTCGCAGAAGCACTTGACGCACTTGGGCGACGTCCCGTAGCTTTCAGCTTGGCCCTTGCACTTGGGGCACCTGTAGAAGGACACGTCGGCATAACCTATCCTTATGGTGATGCCCCTCTTGACTTCCTCGGAATGTGTGTCTGTCCACTTCCCGGATAGCGCCTGAGTGAGCGTCGTCTTGCCGTGGTCCACGTGCCCCACGAGGCCTATGTTGACCTCGGGAAGCGTTTCCGGACCTTTCTTCTCTTCAGCCTTCTCCGTCTTTTTAACTTTCTTCCCTGCCATCATCCACCGTGTGATTTATTTCCCGGTATGCTTTTAATAAGTTTGCAAGAAGATGCTTTCCGGTGAATGAAAAAGCAATCCGCTATTCAGGCTTCCAGCGGGCGGGGTTGTCCGCCCATCTGGCCAGCTCCTGCTCGTCTTCGTGTTTTATGTACCCGGTTTCCCTTCCTATCTGCACGAGCGTCTCGAAGTCCGTGAGCGTCACGAGCTTGCAAAGCGCCGCCGCGAAATTCTGCACGGACCTCTGCAGACCGTAAGTGAATATGGCGAAGCAGTGGGTAACGTCCCCGCCCTCGTCCCTGATGGCATTGACAGCCGCCACGGAGCTGCCCCCTGTGCTTACGAGGTCCTCTATCAGGACGACCTTCTGCCCCTTTTCGAGGCGCCCCTCGACAAGCCTTTCCTTCCCGTGTTCCTTCTTCTTCCCGCGCACGTATATCAGCGGCTTGTGCATCTCGTCGGCCACCAGCGCTGCCCAGGGTATGGCCGAGGTCGCGACCCCGGCCACGACGTCGAAGTCCGGGCATTCGTGCATTATTTCCTCGACGAAGGCATCGACTATGGCTCTCCGCTCGGCCGGGCATGAAAGAACGATCCTGCTGTCCGTGTATATGGGCGAAAGGATGCCCGAGGCCCACGTGAAGGGCTTCCCGGCGCTGACCGTCACGGCCCTCGTCCTGATAAGCAAACTGGATATCTGCCTGCTCATACTCAAAGACTGAACTCCTTTACTGCAAACTGCGATTCGCAGAAGCAGCACTTGTACTTCCCGCCGCTCTTCAGGAACCTCGTCACGCACTCCTCGACGTTCGTCACGCATTTCTTGTTCGGGCACGTGAGCACGCCCCTTACCTCCTCCGGAGGGGAAACCCTCCTCTTGTCGGCGACCTTCTTGGACTTTATTATGTTTATGGTGGCGCTGGGCGCTATCAGGCTTATCTTGTCGGTCTCCTCCCTGGAGAGCAGCCTGCCCTCAATCTTTATCATGTCCTTCTTCCCGTACTTCGATGAATCGACGTTCATGGCAGCGACGACGAGGTTCTTGTCAAGGCCGAACATGCCCAGTATGGACATGGCGCTGCCTGCAGGAAGATGGTCAAGCACCGTTCCCCTGTCTATCTTCGTGACCTTCAGCTCGTCTTCCATGCCGTCACCTCTTCCCTCCCATCATCAGGTTGAGTATCGCCATCCTTATCATGACGCCGTAGAACGTCTGCCCGAAATACTTGGCGTAGGGCGTGCTGTCGACCTCGGGCTTTATCTCGTCCACCCTGGGAAGCGGGTGGAGTATGACCATGTCCTTCTTGGCCCTTTCCAGGAGCTTCTTGTCCACGAAGTACGAGCCGGCCACCTTCTCGTACTCGTTCGGGTCCGTGAACCTCTCCCTCTGTATCCTCGTCACGTAGAGCACGTCGGCCCAGGATATCACGTCGTCGAGCGAATCATGGAACGCAGGACTCACCCCGAATCTTTCCCGGACGTCGTCGATTATGTATTCCGGCATCCTCAGCGATTTCGGGGAAACGAGCGCCAGCTCGATGCCGAACATGGGAAGCAGGTACATGAGCGAGTGGACGGTCCTTCCGTACCTGAGGTCCCCGCAGAGCGCGACCCTGAGCTTTGCCAGCCTGCCCTTCTCCTTCTTTATCGTGAACAGGTCGAGGAGCGCCTGGCTCGGATGCTGGTTCGCGCCGTCACCGCCGTTTATCACGGGTATCTTGACTGTCTCGGCAACGAGCCTCGCCGACCCCTCGAAGGAATTCCTCATGACTATGCAGTGGGCGTAGTTCTCGATGTTCCTGACCGTGTCCTGGAGCTTCTCTCCCTTCTGGACCGACGTCCCCTCGGTGCCGGAGAATCCGATCACGGAACCTCCCAGCCTGTGCATCGCGGACTCGAACGAAAGCCTTGTCCTCGTGCTCGGCTCAAAGAAAAGCGTGGCGAGTATTTTTCCCTTGAGGAGGTCAGCCGGCCTGCCCTTTTTCAAGCGGTCAAGCATCAGGTCTGCTTCCCTCAGAATGTCTTCAACCTCCACCTTGGTCAGGTCTGCGGCAGATATCAAGTCCTTTGACTTCAGGCCCATGTTATTCAAAGAATGGTTCTCTGGATTTAAAAATAATTCTGGGAGCATAGAGTGGAGTAAATAACCCGGCGAATATCATAATGCCTTTTCCATGGCTATTACGTCATCGGCCAGGAGTGACCATCCCATCTTCGTGTAGAATTCAGCAGTTTCCCTGTTCCTGCCTTCGACAAACAGCATGCATCTTGTTACCCCCCTGGATTTCAGCACGTCTTCCGCCTTTTTAAGCAACATCTTACCTACCCCCCGGTTTCTGTAATCCGGATGGGTGCACAGATGGTAGACAGAGGAGTTCCAGGCATCGTAGATTAAGAACACGCAACCGGCAACCATTTCCCCGTCTTCAACCAAGATTATCGATTCCGGGTCGTCCGTAATCTTTCTTTTGAGGATACCACTTTTGTCGTATGATTCATGGATGCCGCTGTCTTTCAGCAGCCGCTCCAACGCAGGAAAATCACTGTCACGATAATTCCTTATTTTCATAAAATCACTTTTTGCACCCACATACAAAGCTTGCGCCAAAATTTCCGGGCTTGAAGGGAAACTCATACTTAGTTATCGTATGAGGCAAAATTACCAGACCAGTCTCATCGAAAAGCTGCTGGACTTCTGAAAATGGTGACACGGACATTTCAATATGGTCTACCAGCTCCCTTTCGACTTTCCTTTCCACTTCTTCGGGGGTGTATAATACTTCGCATACAAGCCTACCATCGGGCTTGAGAATTCTCACTTCTTCGGTATTAATGGCCTTGTGCTGGCTGAAATCGCAGCAGTTTATCATGCCGTCGGAGATAAGCAAGTCGAAATAATCACACAAAAACGGGATATTTTGTGCAAATGCGACAACAGGAAG
>CAZSYZ010000081.1:0-5573 GCA_964611445.1 uncultured archaeon
ACGCATGGTCCTCGCCCAGCAAGACGGACCATATGAGAAGGCTGAAGGTCTACAAGGACTTCTGGAACGAGGTCGGCGGGGGCGGAAGGACGGTCGTTTTCGTGCACACCAAGTTCACCAGGATAAAGAACTTCCCGAGCATAATAGACATAGTCGCATACGAGGATTACGGGTTCAGCAGGAAGATACTCGCGCCCATAGTAAGGGAGATAAACAGGACCTACTCCGGTTTCTTCGACTCGGTAGCGGGGAACTACAAGAACGCCATACTGATGGAGCAGAGAAGGGTGGCGGACAGAATAAGCGACGTCTACGGCGATTTCAGCCCCACGAGCACGAGGGTGGAGTACAGGACGAACCTCATGAACGACATAAGGGTCATAAGGAGGTACTCAGAGCAGAAAAGGGTCAGGGCGCTCGACAAGCGGTTCACGAAAAGGAACTTCATGCTCGCCGTGAAGTCCGCGCTGAACAACGCAGAGGCCCCGAGGGTGACCATAGAGTCCATATTCAGGGGCGACCATGCCAGGAGCCAGGCGAACAGGATATCGAGGAGGAAGAACGTCATAAGCATAGAGCTGGACGCCTTCCTCAGCTACTGGTATCCCCACGAGGCGTCGGAAATAGTGCTGGACATAGTGAACGCCGTGAAGCCCATGAGAAAAATAACGGAGTACTTCTCGGAAGAGTGAGCCCGCGAACTAATTTAATAGTTATCGGACAATAACATTGTATGATAAAAATACGGGACTTCACGGCGGAGGATGCCGATAAGGTCTGCGGCTTCAAGAGGGAGAGCGCCAGGGTGAACTTTCCAGGATGTCAGTTCGACGAGGCCATGTTCAGGGACCTTATCATGAAAAGCTTCCGGAGCTTTCCCGAGCGCATCAAGGTGGCCGAGGACGGCGGCACGGTGGTGGGCTACATATGGTTCAAGGTAATCAGGAGCGCCACGGGCGTGTTCGGGAGAATCGAGCACATCTTCGTCGACGAGTCCTGGAGGGGGAAGGGTCTCGGAAAGATGCTCATGGAGACGGCCGAGGAGTACTTCAGGAAGCGCGGCGTAAAGAAGGTGAAGCTCACGGTCACTACGGCTAACAGGAAGGCCATAAAGCTGTACAGTGAAATGGGCTACGAAACCAGAAGATACAAGATGGAAAAGGATTTATAACTTGACGCCAAATACTTCTTATGTCCGTGAAAATACGTGGCGCCCTTCTTCTGCTCTGCTTATCCGTATGTCTCCTCCCGTCTGTAGGTGCTGTCGGCGTGATTGACGGCCAGGAGGACATAAGGCTGACGCTTGAAAGGGGCGCCTACTTCGAATTCCCGCTTCTGCTGCAGAATGTAAACGAGATAACCACCATAGAGTCATCGGACAAGATAAACGAATGGATCGCCTTCTGGGGCAAGGACGACCACGATTATGACATATATCCCGGCCAGAGCTACGTCCTCGTGACGATATCGGTCCCGGAGAAGGCCGACCTGGGCGAGTATTACGGGGAGATAAAGACCGGAAACACGGTTCTGTCCAAGATAAGGGTGAAGGTCACGCTCGAGCTCAACGAGGCGATGTCATACGAGACGCTCTCCGACGTCGACAAGGAAATGGGGACGCTCAGGGACAAGGTAGGGGAACTGACCGACACAGTCTCGGATCTCAGGAAGAACGTGGCAACGCTCGAGTACAACGTGTCCGAGAAGATGGAGGACATCTACGAATACCAGAAGGATCTGGACGCGCTCGAGAAGGAGAAGAGCGCGCTCGAAAAGAGTCACGAGGAGCTTGCCGGGGATTACGAGGAGCTTCAGGAGAAGTACAGCGAGACTGCAGCTTCCAACGAGGAGCTGAACCAGATAACGGGATCGATGGTGAGCGTTCAGCTGCCGGGGATGTTCCTCGGCGGGATAATACTCGGAATTCTCTTCGTGGTGACCGTCATCAGAAGGGAGCACGTGAAGAGGAACCTCAAAAAGAGAATCAAGAGAGCCATCGGAAAATCCGGGGACGATTTCAGGTATTCTTTCAAGAGGTAGCTCAGCCCTTCTTTCCCTTGTGTCTCAGGCCCCTGGACCTCTTTCCGGCGGATGTAAGGCCCCTTGACGCCCTGCTCGTGTGCTTGCCCGAAGCGATCCATCCCAGATCCTTATCCTTTCTGACGGACGGGTGGGACGCGTCTGCTAGTATGACCTCGTACCATGTGTGCTTGCCGTCCTCGCCGACCCAGTAGGAGTTGAGGACCTCCATGTTCCTGAACTTGAGCGATGCCTTCTCCTCCGCGACCTGCTGAATCGGCTTGTTGAGCGTAAAGAACCTTCCCGCCCTCCTGGGCTTTCTCCCCCCTGCAAAATCGGGTATTTTCCTGCCGCCCCTTGTCATCCTGACCCTGGCGACCACGAATCCCTGCTTCGCCTTGTAGCCGAGGCTCCTGGCCCTGTCAATCCTGGTGGGCCTTTCGGCCCTCGTCACGGCTGGCTCGTCCCTCCACCGGACAATGCGTTCCTTACGGATCTTCCCGAGACTCTCAGGGGGCTTCCTCCAGAGGGCTTTCAGATACCTGTACATACCATCACTTTTGGGCTGCAAAGCTTATAAATATTGGATATCAAAATATACTTATCTCTTCATACGGTTTATGAATTTAAATAAAGGAGGGTCAATAATGCACGCTGCAGTGAAGATATTGTTCGGTCTCATAATAATCGTAGTGGGTTTCGGCCTTTTCGTAGACTCAGTCTATGGCAACCGGTGGACCGGTATAAGCATAAACTGGTGGCAGAACTTCAAGGTCGTCATTACCGGCGTAATACCGCCGCTGCTCATACTGGTAGGCCTGTTTGTCGTATGGCTTGAGGCTGACGAGCTGAAAGCCGAAAAGGACATCAGCCAGGAATTCAGCACGAGCGAGGAAGACGTCAAAAAGGCCGTTGCTCCCAGGAAAAGAGCTGGAAGAAAGAAGAAGTGATTCCGCCGGCATTCATGTTTTACCGGCACTCTTTATTGTTTTAGGAAAACTCCAGATGGAGTGTTCCATTATTGAATGATTTTTCTCTAAGCCTGAGGTTCTCGGGCTTGGTGAGTATCTTGAAATACGCCTTGTCTCCCGCTATGGCCTTTACCTCGACCGAGGACGGCAGCTCCCTGACCTCGACGTCCTCCGGTTTCCTGACCTGAGGTATCTCTATGTCGACGGAAACCCTGTCGCCTATCCTCCTGACGTCGGCCTTGGGCTCCTCCGTCACCTTCGGTGCGCCCGCGCGCCTTATCGAGGGCAGGGGTATCCTCCTCTTCTCCTCGGGCTGCCCCATGCCGAACTTCTTCTCGACGGCCTCCCTGCTGACTCCCCCGAACGTCTGCACGTCAACCTTGGGCTTCATGCCGGTCCCCCTCCTTATGCGGACAGTGAAGCCCCTGCTCCTGGGGCTTGCCTTCGGACCCTCGCCCGGAGGCCTGAGAAAAGGTGAAAGGTCTATGGCCTGTATGTCCTTCTCGAACATCCTGTCCATGTTGTCGAATTCCCTGAAGGAGCCCTTCATCCTGCCGAAGACTTGGCTGAAGAGGTCGCGCCCGAAATCATCAAGGGCATCGCCCCCTTTCCTGGAGCCGCACCTGGGGCAGAACCTCCACTCATCCTTCACCTCAGAACCGCACCTGGGACATTTCATGGTAGAATATTTCGCTTGGCGCTATTAAAAAGTTTCACCACATTGGGCCTGTTGTACGCAGGCCATATGAAGCTTAAATATTTAAGTCCAAGGGGCAAACCTGATACATTTATTACCTTTTTAATTTTTATACTAGAAAGCTTAATTAGTTAAATAGAAAGTAAAGGATACCTTTTTAAAGGTAATTATTAACTATAAAATAAATTTAAAACTAAAAAGTGATAATATGGCAAAACCGATAAGAGCGACACCCGAACTGAAGGGCGGTGATGCTAGGCACTTCTTGGATGAGATGAAAGAGGCTGAAGAGTCTAGAATCACGAAAAAAGATGTTGAACTAGCTAAAGCCATATTATCTATTTCTCTTTAATCTTCTTCACTTCTATTTGTGTTTTGTTTTCTCTGAAATATTGAATAATTTTTATCATATCGAAGAACATTGGCAATGTGCCTTTTTTTCGGTCTTTCAGAACATCAAAGCCGAATTTTTTATAGAAATGAATAGCTTCTCTTTTCGCATCGACAATCAGGAATCTGCATCCCATTTTCTCATTTATTTCGATTAATAGTCTCATCACAAAAGGTAACATAAAGGATCCGATTCCCTTTCTTTTATATCGATTGTCCACACACATTCGACCTATTTTTACGGCTGGTAATGTTTTATATGGAACTCCTTGGTCACAAAAAGGTCTGTAAATCTCTGGTTCCATGAATTCTAACAGCGTCCGTTAAAACTGTAATGTATCCAATCAGAGTATTATTTGGGTTGTAAAACCAAAGATATGTTGTTGATATTCCCATCAGCTGGTTCTTTAAAGCATCCTCGATCAGGAAGTCCTTAAGTTCAACTTCTTCAGGATTCTTTTCATCAACGTTAAAATTTTTAATAATTTCTGAATGCCTTTCTTCAATTATTTCGACTCTCAGATCTTTTATGTTAATTTTCTTTTCTTCACTTGTCATTATTCACACCATTATGCAGTTGAATGGTAGAGAGCCCATAGTTGAGATTTGAACAGAATCGCTTTTAAAGATTTCTAAATTTTACAAGAATCAGTACATCTCCTCGTCTATGGCCTCTTCCTCGGACGGCTTCTTCTTCATGAGCTTCGAGCCGAACTTGTTGTAAAGCATCAGGCCGACGAGGGCCATGACGACCACCACAATTATTATGACGACCCATGTCATCAGCGGACTTTCCTCATCGCCGCCCGGCGTGACCGGCGACTCCTCCAGCTCATCTAAAACGCTTTTAAGGGTGTCGTATCTGGCCTGTGCGCTCGCATAGCTTTCCCTGGCCGACGAGTATCTCTCGGAGTCAAGGTCGCTGGAGGCGTCCTCGATGTCCGTTTTAAGGAAGTAGAAAATGCTGCTGATGCTATCCGGCTTTAAGCCCAAGCCCGAAAATCCCATCTCCATCTCTTCAACGTCCGTCTCGAGCGTCTGGATGTCATCCGGGAGATCCTCCCGCGCGCAATCCATGTCGACATATACGGTCGCGGAACCGGCGCTGCTCGTTATGCTGACCGTGCCCGAATCCCTCTCGCTTTCCGGGGTTATCTCAATCTCCAGGGAGCCGAATGACCCCTTCTTCACGCTAGAGGGCAGAGACACATCGGTCACGTCGATCCCCGATGCCTCGTATCCGAAATCCGTGGCTTCCCCATCCCCGAGGGCCTGCACGGTAAAGGTATAGCTCACAGGCGAGCCCACGATGCAGTCATCCTCCTTCCATAAGGCGGGGCTGACGCTGATCCCTGCGCCTTCAGTCCCAGGCTGTTTCACGTTCAGATTTAGCGCGACATCGACGGGAATCCTTATGTCGCCTGCGCTGACTATGACCTTCCCGGACTTGCTGGCTGCGAGCGTGGAGGGGTTTACCGTCACCTTGAGCGTGGTTG
>CAZSYZ010000082.1:0-5564 GCA_964611445.1 uncultured archaeon
ATATACAAGAACGAGAAGAAGTTCGTCGAGACCTACTGGAAGAGGTTCCCGGGATACTACGACACCAGCGACGGCGCCCTCCAGCGGGAGTTCAACACCATAAGGGTGACGGGGAGGGTTGACGACACCATGAAGGTCGCGGGGCACAGGCTGTCCACGGCCGAGCTGGAGAACGCGATAAACGAGCACAGGCTCGTCAGGGAATCCGCCATCGTTCCGAAGCCCCACGACATCAAGGGCGAGGTGCCGATAGCGTTCGTCATGCTGAAGGACGCTTCCAAGGCATCAGACGAGCTCAAGAAGGAGATAGTGAAGCACGTCGACCAGACGATAGGCCCGACCGCGAGGCCGGCGGAGATATACTTCGTCGACGACGTCCCCAAGACCAGGTCAGGCAAGATAATGAGAAGGATACTGAGGGGCCTCGTGAAGAACGACAAGGACCTTGGCAACATCACGACCCTGATGAACCCCGAGTGCGTCGAGCACCTGAAGGAAGTCGTCGGGTACAGCGGGGGCGGCTGAACCCTGCATTCTAATTTAAATTTTTTCTCACCATTGAAAATACTATGAACGGCAACGGCACTGTGGTAGACGTCAGTGAAGTATATACAGCAGAAGACGTCAACTACGTATCCAGAATTAGGTCCTTGTACATTGATTACATAATCGCGGCTGTGGATTCCATGGAGATGCAGTTCGAAAGTAAGGTGGATTTCATTCAGGATTACTACGAGGACATGGAGCGCTGCTGTGACACGGGAAAACGCATCCGGCTGGAAAACTCATACAGCAGGAATTGCATGCATCCCGAAGACGAGATTAAGTACGGGTTGTCCCTGGGCAAAGCTCTTAATGACAAGAAATGGGCGGTCATAAAGGAAGTCGAGAACGCACTCAAGAACGGATGCCATGCGGACCTCGTGGTGGATGTGGCAAGGAAGATTGGAATAAATCCGGATTTCTACACTACTGACAGCAGCATTCCCAGCAGGGCTTTCTCGGTTGCAGAAGTCGCATCAGAGTGACCGGGTATGCAGGGATTTCAGTCAATCCGGGTATCAATCCGTGTTCACTTCCCGAACTTCCTCTGCTGCTCCTGATACCACTCCATGACCACGTCGAAGTCCTCCCTCGTGAAATCTGGCCAGAGCTTGTCTGAAAAGTAGATTTCTGCGTAGCTTGCCTGGTAGAGCATGAAGTTGCTCAGCCTGTGCTGGTTGCCGGTCCTTATCACGAGGTCGAGCGGCTCCCTGACGTAGAGAGCCTTGTCGAGCTTCTCGAAGGGCTTCCTCACGGTCTCCTTCATCGCGCGGTTCAGCTCAAGCTTCGAGCCGTACGCGAGCATTATGTTGAGTACGAACCTCGAATATGTCTTGGTGGTGTCGTAGAGCTCCTTCACTATCTGCTTGATTCCCGGCTTCCATATGCCCCTTTCCCCTACGACCCGCACCCTCATCCTGTTTTTCTTCACCCTGGGATCCCTCAGAAGCTTCCTCAGCTCCAGGCCGTACACCCTCCAGAGGGCGTCCACCTCTTCCTTCGGCCTCTTGAGGTTCTCGGTGGAAAGCGCGAAAATGGACACCATCTTTATCTCGGGATATTCGCCGCACCATTCCACGAACTCCTCCAGCCTCTTCGCGCCGACCGAGTGGCCGTACATGGGAGACTTACCGTGCTCCCTCGCCCACCTCCGGTTGCCGTCGGGAATGAGGCCGATGTGAATGCCATGCCTCTTGGTGCTCACGTCATCGGTCATTCGTCATCACCGCCGCGCTTTCCTGCAAGCCTTTCGAGCTTTGCTATCCTTCTTTTTACCGGCGGATGCGTGGAAAAGAGGCCAGTGAACCAGTCGTTCCTGAACGGGTTCACTATCCATATGTGCGAGGTCGCGGACGAGCCGTGCACCCTCGTGTGCTCGGCCACGTCCGTTATCTTCCTCAGGGCGGATGCCAGCGCCTCGGGATTCTTCGTCATAAGGGCCGCTCCGTGGTCCGCGGCGTACTCCCTCCTCCGCGATATGGCCAGCTTCACTATCGCAGCGGCGAGCGGTGCGAAGACGGCTATGAGTATCAGCCCTATGAGCATCCCGCCGCTGTCCCTCCTGTCGCCCCCGAACGCGCTCCAGTAGCCGATCATGGCAAGATAAGATATGGCGCCGGCTATAGTCGCGGCCACGGTCTGTATGAGGGTGTCCCTGTTCCTTATGTGCGATATCTCATGCGCTATGACGGCCTCCAGCTCGCTCCTGCTGAGGCTTGTCAGGCCCTGCGTTATGGCCACGGCCCCGTGGTCCGGGTTCCTCCCGGTCGCGAACGCGTTCGGCATGTCGCCGGGCATGATGTATATCTTCGGGACGGGTATACTAGCCTCGCTCGCCAGCTTCCTGACTATCTCCCTGAGGCCCTCGTCATCGGTCTCGTGCGCCCCGTACGCCCTGAGTATGAGCCTGTCGGAGTACCAGTAGGAGAAGAAGTTGAGGAAGAACGCGAAGAAGAGCGCAAGGGTCATGCCGAGCATGCCGCCTGCTATGAAGCCCACCCCTAACAGGATAAGCGTCAGCGTTAGCAGAAGAATGAACGTCCTTATCATAGTTTATAATGTGTAAAGGGCTTTTAATTTATTGGGATGCTGCTATCCTCTTGAGTACGTTTCTGGCAGACTTTCTCGCGGCATCGTCTGTCCTGATCACGCACACGCCCCTGTCGAAGAGGCCGTATATGACCGAGGTGCCATCACCTGCGAGAAGCACGGCGGGAAGCACTGCCATGTCCTCTTCGCCGTCCACTTGGACCATGACGGCCTTTTCCCTTTTGAGGACCCTGCCGACCGCCATCCACATCTCATTCGTGATGTAGCCCGTCTCGTTCTTAGCCTTTATGGTCTCGCACGCGACATCTATGCTGTTCTTCGCGGGCTTGCGCCTTATCATCCCGTCAACTATGATTACCTCCGGCGTGATGCCGGATGAGAAAAGCGTGTAGCCGGCCTCGTCACCCACTGAAACAATTCTCGTGCCCTTCATGTACTCCACGGCCTCTTTCAGGTCCTTGAAAAGCCTGCCGTACGGCTCCCTCAGCACATCCTTCATGCTTTCGGGTATCTTCAGCCTGTCCCGCACGAAAAGGCCCTCCGCCTGCATGAGCCCTGCCATCTCCTCCGCGGACTGCTCGGGCGACTTTCCCGTGGTGTCGAGCTCCCTCATGACCATGCCCTTTTCCAGCGATTCGATCTTGCATTCCTCCATTATCTCCGCGAGCACGTTCTCCTCTGTCTTGCTGAAGTCCCAGCCCTTGTCCTTTCCGCGCCTGCGCATCTCCCGGGGATTTGTCCTGAGTACTATCACGAGGTCTGCCGGCATCTCATGGGAGTAATGCGATTCCACGATAAGGTTCATGCCCGACGATTTCATTTTCTCTATCTCGGACCTTATCGCTCCAACGTTGACTATCTTGCAGTATCTCTCCTCGTCGTAGCCCGAGTGAAGGCCCTTCCTGTCCGCCAGCTGGTTAAGCCCGACGAGCTCCAGGCCCGTTATTTCCGAGAGTCTTCTAGATGCGGTCGTCTTTCCCGTTCCGGGGGTGCCTGACACTGCCACTATCATATAATATCTATTGGAACGGGACGCTTTTAAGTCAAAAAATGCCGGCATGAAACCAAAACTTTAAATGCGCACCAAGAATAATGTAGATGGTCCGGGACATGTCAGTGGAAATCGCAAGGCTGAAGAAGGAAAGGAACGCCGTCATCCTTGCGCACAACTACCAGCCCCCCGAAGTGCAGGATGCCGCCGACTACGTAGGGGACTCCCTCGGCTTAAGCATCAGGGCGGCTGAGAGCGACGCCGACGTGATAGTCTTCTGCGGGGTGCGCTTCATGGCGGAGACTGCGAAGATACTCGCCCCCGGAAAGATGGTGCTTCTGCCCGAGCCCGGGGCGGAATGCCCGCTTGCAGGCATGATAAATGTCAGCGGACTGAAAAAGCTGAAGGCCCGGAACCCGGGGGTGCCGGTCGTCTCTTACGTCAACACCTCAGCCGCAGTCAAGGCCGAATCCGATGTCTGCTGCACGTCGTCCAACCTCATAAAGGTCGTGAACTCGCTTGATTCGGACAGGGTCATATTCACGCCGGACAGGCATCTCGCCGACTACCTGAGGACAAAGGTCAGCAAGGAGGTCATACCATGGGAGGGATACTGCCCCACACACGTGAAGATACTTCCGCAGCATATCAAGGAGCAAAAGCGCATGCATCCAAAGGCAAAGGTCCTTGCCCACCCGGAGTGCAGGCTTGACGTCATCGCCCTTGCGGACGAGGTCCTTAGCACGGGTGGAATGGTGAGCCACGTCAAATCGTCTCCTTCCAGGGAATTCATAATAGCCACCGAGACGGGACTCCTCCACACCCTCATGAAGGGCAGCCCCGGGAAGAAATTCTACCCGGCGACGGAACTCGCGGTCTGCCCGAACATGAAGAGGACGGATATCCACAAGGTACTTGGTTCACTCCGGGACATGCGTCACGTTATCGAGATCAAGGAAGGCGTGATAGCCAGGGCGAAAAAAGCGCTCGACAGGATGCTCGAACTCGCCTGAGGCTCAGACGAGATTGTTCCAGCAGAAGAGGTGGTAATGGCAACGGTCTCTCTCGAGCTCGCAGCATTTCTTGCATACGGGCTTGCCGCTCTCGACGCACATGACCTTGAGCCGGAAACGCCTGCCGCATCTGCTGCATTTCTCTAGCATAGATTTTATTGGCACCGTCTTTAAAAAAGAATTTCCGAATATTGTTTATGGCATTCGACGTCTTCGGCTTCGGCAACACGCTGGTGGACATCCTCATACAGGTCGACGAGGGCCACATAGCCGAGCTCGACCTGGAGAGGGGCGTTTCCCACCTCGTCGGCGAGGAGAAGATAAGAGAGCTCCTTGAGAAGTTCCGGGAAAGGGAACAGAAGGTCGTTCCTGCGGGGTCTTCAGCCAACACCATCTTCGCCCTTTCTTCCCTCGGGGCCGATGTCGTGCTGTGCGGAAAGATAGGCGAGGACCCTCACGGCAGGCTCTACGAGGAGATCGTACTCAGGGACAAAATAAAGTCGCACATGAAAAAGTGCCCCGTCAACGGCACCGGGAAGGTCATAAACTTGGTGACCCCGGACGGCGAGAGAACTTTCGTCGTGAACCTCGGGGCTTCCGTCACGCTCGAGAAGGAGGAGCTCCATGACGTGGAAGAGGACCTCTCGAAGTCTAGGATATTCCACACCGAGGGCTACGTGCTCGGGAATCCTGTGCTCAGGGAATCGGCCCTCCACCTCATCCGTACGGCGAAGAAGCACGGCGTAATGGTCTCGATTGACCTGTCTGACCCGGGAGTCATAAAAAGGAATCTTGCGGACCTGAAGGAGCTCGTGAAGAAGCACGCGGACATAGTCTTCCTCAACGAGGAGGAGGCGAGGGCATTCACCGGCCTCGGGCCCGAGGAAGCCATCAGGGAGATATCCGGGATGTGCGGCATAGCCGTAGTCAAGCTGGGTGAAAGGGGCTCTCTAGTCAAATCAGCCGAT
>CAZSYZ010000083.1:0-4127 GCA_964611445.1 uncultured archaeon
CTCGATGTCTGCTGGGCATAAAGCCTTATCTTCTCGCGGTCGCCCTCCCTTACCGCTTCCTCGAGCTTCGCCTGCGCGTCCTCCTTTATCCTCTGCCTCTCCTCCTGGACGCCCTTCTTGAACTCGGGCGGCTTGCCGTCGAACACGAAGACGGGCGTTATGCCGCCCTCGAGCAGCCTCGTGGTCCTGTAGAATATGCCCGAGAGGTGCGACGTTACCCTGCCTTCGGAGTCCTTGAGAGATTCGCCCGTGAACCTGTCCCTGATTATGGAGAGGAACTGGTAGATTATGTTCAGGGCGTCTATGGCTATGGTTTTCCCGCTGAGGGATTCCATGTCTATTTCTTCGGGTGTGACAATCTCCCTAAGGTTTACGCCCATGTTATCCCCATGTATTTAAGATTAAAAATAGTTCAGGATGCCGAATGGAGTTCCAGCATCTTCATGTACAGTTCCGCATCGTTGGCGTGCCTCTGGGCCTTCTTGAACTCTCCGCCGTCCACGCTCCTCTTTATGTTCTCTATCTGGAGCCTTACCTTGTTGTACCACTTCCTCTCGTTGTCTCCCAGGTTCTCGAAGTCTATCTTCTCGACCCTTGTCTCGAGCTCCCTTATGATCGACATGAGGTTATCTATCGCCTCCTCGCCGGCTCTCATCACGCCGGTGAGCACCTCGCCGCCCGTGGGAAGTTCCGGAAGTTCCCCGGCTATCCTCTTCCTTAAGAGCACGACCGATGACATTCCTATCAGCATGGCTGCTATGACCGTGGTCAGTATGTAGTTGAGTATTATCCACTCGATGAACATGTCGAGATAGCCTTTTTTCGGCTCGATTTCCTTTATCTTGTCTATGTAGCCCCTGGCCTCGTTCATGCTGCTCAGTGCCGCATCGTAGTTGCCCTTCCCGAGCTGTTCCCTGGCATCAGCTATCCTGTCTCTCGCGCTGTTGTAGTAGCCCATGCCTTCGGCGTCAAGTCCATCTTCCAGTGCATCGAGCTCCGCCTCAAGGGACTCTATCTGCTTCGTGAGCGTCTCGAGGTAGGTCTCAGTTACCTGCACCTGCGAGGTTACCTTCCTCGTGGCCTGGTCGGAAATTACGTCGAGGCTGATATCGTAGCTGCCCTTGACGGCATCCCTGCCGGCACATACCCTGAGCGTCACCCTGTCCTGGAGCCCCGAACCAAGCGATGCTATACCCTTGCTCTGGGCCACCGTCCCCCATTCCGCGTCAAGGGCGTCGACGTGCACGTTCGTGAGCGTCATGCCGCCCGTGTTCTTGACCGTGAGATACACGGTCTTGCATTCGCTGGCCTTCAGGTATGTCGCGAGGAGCGTCGGCTCCATGTCCTTTTCCTTCAGGTAGTACCCCGCTATCGCGAACGTGCTGAATCCGGGGGATACAGCCCTGTAGTAGTTCCACGTGCCGTCGGTCGAAAGGTATGCAGTTTCAAGACTCCTCCATGATATGCCGCTGTACCTGAACATGTGAATGCCTTCGGGGTCTATGCCGTTGTCCGATATCCAGCTCCTCGGCACCTTGAACGAGACCGTCACTGTCTTTATTGCCGAATCCGGGAGATTCGCCGCGGATATGTCAAGGTATTTGTAGACCTTCCCGTCAACGGATGGTATCGGTTCCGATGCTCCTGCCGGACTGGCTGACGGCTTGACCGTCACCGAAACGCCCGCGGCATCCTCGTCGGTGAGTATGGCTATCTCGTTTATGTTCAGCAGGTCGGACCTCAGGAACTTCACGCTCTTGCTGGTGCCTGCCTCTATGTTCCCGAAGCTCTGTGTCTCCAGAAGCGGCGCAACGCCTCCGGTGGTTGTCGTTCTGCGCCCTCCGGGTGACGGCGGGTTCTCTGGCGGCGGCTCGGCCTGGAGTGTGGCCACGACGGCCTCGACCCCCTGGTCTGAAACATTGAAGTATCCCACGGAGCTGTTCGCGTAATAGCCGCTCGCGGAAACGACGAACGTCATGTTCTTGTCGCTCTGGTCGTATTCGCTTACATTGACCTCGACCATTGCATATCCTCCTGTTACGGAAGCTGTGTCAACCACCGTGCCGGATGCGTTAAGGTAGCGGAGTGACACAGTGGCCCCGCTTATCGGCGTCGTGGTGCCTTCAGCGTAGACCGTTACGTTGAAGTAGCCGTGCCCGAGCTTCTTCATGTAAATGCCCACGCTGTTGCTGTCGCCGCTGGCCGGGTCGAAGGTCTCGTTCTTCTGCGTGTAGCCGCCTGTCACGGCTGACACGTTGAATGTCTCGTCCCTTATCCCCGTGAACTGCCATTGGCCCGTGGTGGTGTTGGCCGCGAGGTCATCGCCGGTGGTGTTTGTTGCCACGCCCGTGGTGTTGTAAAGCGTTATGGTCACGTTGCCGGCCGTCGCCAGGAGCGTCCTGTCTGCGAAGTCGTAGACGCTTACTGCTGCAATCCTCTCGTACATGGTGAACGTGTGCTCGTTGTCAGCCGGCAGGTCACTGGTGTTGAAGGTCCAGTTCTGGGAGAAGTAATCGTTGGAGGCCACGATGACCTTGTAGTTCTCGCCGTCTGGTATGAAGTTGAACGTTACGGTGTCCGTCTGTCCGGTCTGCTGCGGTATTATATTGCTGTCCGTTCCTGTAATCGGCGATCCGTCTGTCTGGTTGACGCTAACGTCCACAGCGTGATCGAGCGTGGAGCCGTCAGTGTCTTTCAGGTACACGATGACCGTCCTTTCTATCATTGTGAAGTTGAATTCGTCTATGCCCGACGTTGTGTTCTCCGCGCCAAGGGTGAATACGGCTGATGATGAGAAGTACCTGCTGGAGGTGACGTTCACCCTGTATTCGCCGTCAGGCACATGGAGGAATGTCACGGAGGCGTTCGTGCCGCTGACATTGAGGAAGGTCCCGTTAAGGCTCTGTATGACGGCGCCTGTGCCCGTGTCCTCTATGCTTATGTTGACGCCCTCTTCGAGTTCGTCGCCGGTGCTGTTCCCGATGTTGACCGTTATCTTCCTTTCGGTGAGGCTGAACTGGACTGTCTCGCTCGTTTCGGAGGGGTTCATGACGCCGAAGCTCACGTCCAGAGCTTCGCTGAAGTATCTGGGGGAACTGACGTTCACGGTATAATTAAGCGGGTACAGGAACAGGTGCGTGAAGTTTACGTTGTTGGCCGCCCCTGTCAGGTTAACGCTAAGGGCATCGTCTGATGCGTTAACCGCGACCGCATCTTCGTAAAGCACCGAGACGTTCACGTCCTCCTTGAGCTGTCCTGACTCCCCGTCGTATGCGTAGACTATGATCGATATCGGGCTGAGGGTCCTGTTGACAGATGCCACCATGTAATAAGGCACGTATACCTGGCTGGAGTTCCATATGCCGAAGCCGCTGCTGTTGGCGTCAATCATGTAGTTGTACGTCACGCTGGGGACCAGCGTGTGAAGCACAAGCCAGCCCAAGGGCGGTCCCGAGGTGGTCCCGTTGGCCGGACTGCCGCTGCTGTCGTTGGCGACCTGCCCATCCCCTGTCAGAAGCGCCACGTAGACGTCAAGCCCCTGGGACTGCTCATCCGTTATGTTGAACCTGACCTGTATGTCCTGCAGAGGCGCCGTCAGGTTGTTCGTGGTGTTCTCGTCGTTGCCAGCAATCACGTTAATGGTGAAGCTCTGCGGCACTATGAACCCGTTGTCCTCCAGCTGGGTGTAGTTGAACGTCACCGTATAGACTGCGGGAACCACTTCCCTGAAAATGACGATTCCCGCCGAGTTCGTCGTTCCGCTGTACTGCCTGGACCCGTTGGTTATAACGACGTTCAGGCCTGACAGGGCCGGAACCGCCGAATAGGTCGAGTTGGTGACGTTAACCAGGGCCCTCGTCTCGTTGAGCACGTAATTGATCTGCTTCACTTTCCCTGCGTCCGCCTTCGTCACGGTCGTGGAGAAGATGATGCCATTCAGGTCTTCGGTACCGTAGAAATACACGAGCGTCTTGTCCCCTGAAAGCGTAATCTCGTGCACGCCTGTTGGAACGACTGAGAACAGAACGGAGCCGTTGACTGTATATCCCCTGAAGGTCGAGCTGTTCATGGTGACGTTCATGCCGTTTATGCCTTCCCCGTCATCGGAATCCAGCGTGATGTTCACC
>CAZSYZ010000083.1:4137-5372 GCA_964611445.1 uncultured archaeon
TGCGATGTTGCGTTCGCTGTCTTCTCCGGCGAGCGCGTTGAGCACGACGTTGAATAGTCCCTCCTGGCCCTGGGGTATGTTTATCATGCTGGTGTTCACGTAGTAGCCGAGGTAGCTTCCGTCCACGGTGAGGTTGTAGTTGTAGTAGCTGGTATTTCCGTATGACTTGAGGCTGCTTATGCTGGCTGTTCCGTTTTCATATGTAATAAGGTCGTATGACTCCTTGCCTCTCAGGCTAACGTTGGCGTAATTAATCGGGTCTCCGGTCTCATTCATCACGTATATCCTGAAACCGCCCTGACCTATCCCGAAAAGCCAGATTGTCACATCATCGGTCGTGCCCGAATAATATCCGGAACTGTAGGTCTCCCAGTTCGCCGGGTCTGTGAAGAGCGAGTATGGGTCCGTGCAGGGGTTTATCGTTATGTTGAAGTATCCCGTGTCGTTGTTGCTCTGGCCGCTGTAGTACTTCGAGCCGCCTATCCTTGTCTCGACTGTGGCGGAAACGCGGACTGTCGAGTCTAATACGACATCGTAGCCCAGCACGTGGCCCCAGACGTGGCCGGCACCTTCGAGGTCTATGTCGACTGTTTTTTCCTCCCCGTTAGAGAGCTGCATACCCGAAGCGCCATCATCCCTGTAGCATCCCGTCTTGACAACTTCGACGTTGTAAGTCTGTATGTCTGAACTTCCGGCATTCCACGGTGACCCTGCCTTGTAAGGGCTTACATTCATGCTGTACATGCCGTCAGAAGATGTGACCATGCTGTACCTCGTTTTGGTGTCGGGAGTACCTTCAGGCGTCACTATCTTCACGGATGCCCCTTCGACATCCTCGCACTGAATAGACCCGCAGTATTCGTCTCCTATATGGCCGCTTATCCGGGCGAGACCGTAGAATTGCTTCTTGAAACTCTCCTCCACATCGAAGTTCTCTTCCTGATACACAGAGCTGTAGTTGTCGTAATAAGTTCCCCTGAATATGCCGTTGCCCTCGGAAAGGCTGTCATAATTCCCGTATCCGGCCGTCCATATTCTTACATAATACCCACTGCCCGGTGCTTGGGATGGAATAAGAGGCGCATAAATGGGCTGCCCGTCGACTATCATTGTAATCTGACCTATGGAATCCGTGGCACCTTCGGCGAACACGAGCTTTCCTACCTTCACGTTCTGCACGACAGTGGAGCTGTATCCCATGCCCGTGCCATCGACTGATATGTTGTAAACGCCGT
>CAZSYZ010000084.1:0-1486 GCA_964611445.1 uncultured archaeon
GATTCCCGTGAATGTCCCGGAGAAGTAGTCGGCCCCGGCAAGGACGGCCCCAACGGTGTTGGCGGTCGCCATTCCGAAGTCGTTGTGCGCGTGGATGCCTATCTGACAGGAGAAGTTCTTCTTGAGATAGGAAACGAGGTTCCCTGCAGAGTTGGGCGTGAGGCAACCCACCGTGTCGGCTATGAAGAACACCTTTATCCTGTTGTGGATGGTCTCGATGAAACGCCCGAAATACCCGAAATCTGCCCTGGTCGCGTCTTCCCCCGCAAAATCCACGGAAAGCCCGCTGGACCTGGCGTAATCTATCATCTCCAGAGACCTTCTGAGGTTCTCTTCCCTGTCTATTCCAAGCTTCTGCGTTATGTGCAGGTCGGAAAGCGGGGCGAAGAGGGTGATTCGCCCCGCCCCGGTCTCGATGGCCCTGTCTATGTCCATCTTCCTTATCCTGCACGTGGGGGAGACTTTATTTCCGAACATGTCGGTGAGTTCCTTCGTGACCCTGAATTCCGAATCAGAAACAGCGGGCATGATGTCGATAAGGGCCGTGCCGAACTCCATTATCCTTTCAGCCAGTTTTATTTTTTCGCCGAAGCCGAAAGCGACGCCGGGAGCCTGTTCCCCGTCCCGCAGGGTTGTGTCGTGAATTTTTATGTGGGGAGAAGTCATGTTTTAATATACATGAATATTATTTAAATGTTTTCAAATTAAGTTTAAACTTTAAGGAAGAAATGTATGTTTAAACAAAGCTTATAAGGCAAGAAATCAAGAATTATACCTGTGATTGTAATGAAGGATTTGTTCAGGGATGTGATCGAGAACAGGCTGGTTCTCGTGCTCATGAGTGAGAATGAGTACTTCGGCAAGCTGACAGAGTTGATAACGTCCGTCGAGAAGACGGGCAGCATGATTTGTTACGTATGCCTGAGCAAGCCGTACAAGGACGTTATGGAAGATTTGAGAAGGAGGAAAATAAATACCGGGAAATTCATCTTCATAGACGTCCTGAGCTCACACTACATGGCGCCTGAACTGACGGAAAACTGCATTTTTGTATCATCACCGAGCAATCTGGATGACATACGAAAGGCCGTAATAAAGGCTGTCGAGGAGAGGGGCTGCAGTACCGTTATTTTCGATACGATATCGACGCTCCTCGTATACCAGCAGACCCACTCAATAGTAAGGTTCACCCACGACCTCGTGTCGGAAAAGAAGCACGAGGACCTCAAGAAGATGCTCATAATCATAAAGGATGAAAGCACTCAGATTAAAGATATAGAAATGCTGACAAAGGACCTCGAAATGTTCGCAGACAAGAAGCTTGACCTGACAAAAAATTAAAATACTAGGACATAATAATAATTATGGGGAAAAAAACCGTCATGGTCGTCGATGACGAGGAAGTCCTGCTGAAGCTGCTGGAGGCCGTCATCGGGAGCGCTGGTTACGAGGTAGTGACTGCGAGCAACGGAGAGGATGCTCTCGC
>CAZSYZ010000084.1:1496-5247 GCA_964611445.1 uncultured archaeon
TCTTCTGGACATGATGATGCCTGGCATGTCCGGGAGAGAGGTGTGCGAGAAGATAAGGTCTGACCCGAGCACCAAGGACCTGAAAGTTGCATTCCTCACGGTTGCGAAATTCTCGGAAGTGGGAAAGGAACAGCTCTCGAAAATGAAGGTGGCCGACTATATAACGAAGCCTTTTGAGAACGATGACCTCCTGAAGAGGATAAAGAAGATTATCGGATGATTACTCTTTTGCCGCACCGAAACCCATTTTTTGGACCATGTTACTGACCTTTATAGACTTCTTTATCTCCCTTCTGACCTTTTTTTCGGCATCGCTCATCTGCTTCTTGGTGGCACCCTTTATGGGCATGGTGAAGTGGAATTCGGAACCCTTGCCTTCCTGACTCTTTACCCAAATCCTGCCTCCGAGAAGGCTCACGAACTCCTTGACGAGGGCGAGACCAAGACCGGTGCCTCCGGCCTTACGGGTATATGAGGAGTCTATCTGGTAGAATCTTTCAAATATCTTTTCCTGGTACTCTTTTGCTATGCCTATGCCTGTGTCTTTCACGGTGAAATGTACGTTCTTAGTGTCCGAAGAGACCTCAAGCGTTATCTTACCCTTCTCCGTATACTTGACGGAGTTGTTTATCAGGTTTATAAGGATCTGGGTTACCCTTTCAGGGTCTGTAACTATCTTCGGAAGCCTGCCCTGTGGTTTATATTCAAATTGCAGCTTCTTGTCCTTTATGGGAATTTCCATCTCACTCTTCACATCCCCCACTAATCTGTTCAAATCAACTTCTTCGGTAGACATCTTTATCGTATGAAGGTCTATCCTGGAAAGGTCGAGGATATCACCTACAAGCTTGGCAAGTCTATTGGTTTCATGCTCCATTATCTTCAGGTACTTTGTTCTCTCGGCGAATTTGTCGGCGATTTTCCTGTCCTGGAGAAGCTGGGAGAAACCGTGTATGGATGTCAGCGGGGTCTTGAGTTCATGCGCAGCTATGGAGATGAACTGGTCCTTCTTTATGTCAGTTTCCTTCAGTTCCTTGAGGCTTTCCTTGAGCTGTTCCCGTGTCTTGATCAGGTCCTTGTTTGCCGTGTCCATATCCTCCATCATGTTCAGGACGGCTGTTTTCGTTTCTGTCAGTTCATTGACCTTGAGTTCGAGGTCTTTCGTCCTCTCGGCAACCTGTTTCTCCAGTCCCCTACTGTATTCCTCAAGCTTTTTCCTGGATTCTTTCAAATACTGAGCCATCTGGTTAAAAGCATTGGCAAGCTCGGATATTTCATTCCTGGTTCTAACTTCTATTCTGGTGTCCAGCCTGCCTCTGCCTATCTCTATGGCGGCGTCTCTCAGGTTTATTATCGGGCCCGTGATCCTTCTGGAGAGGTAGACAGCAAAGAGGACCGCCATGACTATGCTCAGGATGATGGTAGAGATTGACAGCATTATTTCCAGATTGACGTGCTCGTATGCCTCTTCGACCGGCAGCTCGACCACGACAGCCCAGTCGGGATCGTACAGATGCGCATGGTTGGCAACGACCTGATTTCCTTGGATTCCCACTGACGTCTCGGCGCTGCTCACATGGTGCCCTTCGTCGCCTTTGACGAACTCTTCCACCTCGTGCAGGTACATCAGACTGTCCCCTCCCAGGACCCGGCTGATGTCGCCGAAAGCCAGCAGCTTCCCATTCTTGTCCACGACGTACGCCACGCCGTTCCTGCCGACCTCGATTCTGCCGACAAGGTCCCACATGAATTTCAGGTTCACCTCTGCCGCCAGTATGCCTTTGAAATCACCAAACACGTCTTTTACAGGGACGGCCATTGTTACCATTGGTTCGCTGGTTACCATATCGATATAGACAGAACCTATGTACGTTTCTTCCTGGCTCGTTCTTGAAACCATATCATCCTTGCTGATATATTCATACACAAGGCCCGACATGGAGGACGACAGGCGGGAAACGCTCATAATCTCCTGGCCACGTTCGTCCATCAGAAAGAGCTGGCGGAAGGAAGGCTCGATGCCGAGCGTCTTCTCCAGATTTATTTTCTTCTCTTGCTGGTTCCCAGCTACCATATTGCCGGTACTGGCAGCCGCCATAAGTACGCTGGATTTCTCCTGGATAAAGTCTTTGACCTTGTCGGCCGCACTCTGGGCTATGAGCTGCTGCTGGTCGGCGATGAGTTGCTGCTGGGCTTCCAAGGTGAAATATATGAGCAGGCTGCTGGAAACAGCCAGTATCAGGACGCTAAGTAATAGAAAAGAAATGGCTAAAGTAACACTCAGGCTGCGGAAGTTTTTCGTTTTCTTTGTTTCATTCTGGACGGACATCTTATCAGCCACTGCCATCTGCTTGTCACCTTTAGAGAGTGCATAGGCATTATCGGATTATCTCAGTCGCTCTGCTCAGCAGGCCCTCGCTCACGTTAAGTCCCAGCCCCTTGGCCAGTTTGTAATTAATCAGCAACCTTGCCTCGGGCGTGACGACCGGTATGGTGCCGGCCGGAGTGCCTCTGAGGATTTTGTCAGCCAAGGGTGCAGCCAGCTCGCCCATATCATCAATCTCAATCTCGTAGCTAAAAATAACATTCTCCATTATTGTATATGCTCCAATTCCTCCGATGGGTATTTTGTGTTCGGCCGCAAACTTAGTCATTGCTTCAAGAGCGGGAGGCGAAACAGAAGTAGGCTCGCCCATTATTAGTATGGCATCCATGCCAATATCATCCGATTCGTTTCGCGCCTGCAAATCAGCCAGAATTTCTTCCACGGTTGTAACAGGAGTTTCCACTAATGTTATATTCATCAGAGGAGCTGCCTCACGTAACGCATCAAGCGCTGGTGGGATAAAAGGAATATCTGGATTATAAGTTATATAAACCCGTTTGGCCTGCGGCGCCAACTCATGCAAAATCTCCAAGCGCTTGGCAAAAATGTCCGGGCCGGGCTCCCGCACGCCGGTTATGTCACCACCGGGTTGGCGCACGCTGTCTACAAGGTTATTGCCTTCTATCGTAGCGTAGGAAAAAACCACCGGGATGCCCGTCCCTTCAGTGGCCGCCTTGGCTGCCATGGATACCTCTGTGGGGAAACTGAAGATTATATCAACATCGTCTTCTACAAACTGCTCCAGGATTTGTCTCTCTCTTTCAGGTTCGAACATTGTATTCTGAACATCGTAAACTATGTTATCCCCTTCTATATAGCCTAGTTCTGTCATTTTGGCCTTGAACGCGGGCGGTATTTCCTCCAAGAATTCTCCCAATCCGTTTAACATGCCCACCTTGTACACCTTCTTGGTTTCCTAGCCGCCATTAATTTGAATGCATCCTGAAACAACGATCAAGCACATCAGTAGACCGGCCAGAAATGTTTTTCCCATAAATGCCTCACATATAATATTTGTTTACACTTGTTATTATTTGATGTTTAAACTTTAACTCTGCCTGATTTTTAGTCATTATGCTGCATATTTTCTAAAACCAGTATCTTCCAGTCCAAAATACCGAAACATGTTTATATACATACTGACTAAATATATACAGTATGAAATACATTCCAACTGATAAATGGCCAGTGTGGATAAGGAAGAGGCTGGGGGAAGGGAAAAACTATGAAGTCAAGGAAAATGGTGGGTATTTCTATCTTTACATGCGTAAGAATGCCTGGGACAAGGAACTTAAGAAGCCCGTGAAGACGATAAAGTATCTCGGTGTGCTTAAAGAAAGGGGAGCAAGGATCAGGGAGCACGGC
>CAZSYZ010000085.1:0-4862 GCA_964611445.1 uncultured archaeon
ACGATTATCGTGGTGGGAACCAGTGCGAGAAGTAGAAATACAGCTATAAGTTGTGCTTGCCCCTTTGCCCCAGAATTGAATTTGTCCTCCAAGATTGTGCACCCAACAGACGTATAGGTTAACAGTTGCAACTATTAATCTACATATCTGTCGAACCTTTTATCCACCGTTAACAGGGAAAAGTTTAAATTGTCGATCGACAATAGGATATTGTATGATAGAGTTTCTGAGTTCCCGAAAGATGGAAAAGGAGAAGCTTGATTCTCTCACGGAAGTCGAAAAGCTCAGGGAACTGGAAAAGGAGAAGTCGCTTAACCAGCGCATAGAGACTATAATTTTCAGGAAATTCAAGGAAGCCGGTCTCGATGATAGGATAAAGGAGATGAACTTCATGCTCGAGGAAGTCGCTGAAAAAGTCGACCATCTCGTGTTTCTGTACCAGTCGAACAGTCGACAAAAAACCTCACCGAGCGTCAGAAAAATGAAGGTGAAGGAAATGATAAGCCTTCTCCTCCAGCAGCACGGAAGGCTCAGCGCCCCGCAGTTATGCAATTTATTGAACCTTTCACGCACAAGATGCAGTGAATACCTGAAGGATATGGAGAATAAAGGGCTTCTGCAGTCGGAACTCAACTGTCGGAAAAAATTCTACAGTATTCGACAGTAGAAAATGTTTTTTAAGAACATTTGCCGAATGTTAGTCATGATTCCCCTCAATAATGTTAATTACATAGACCCCGGAACCGCCGGGCTCGTCTTCAGCTCGCTGGGCGCTGTAATCATGGGGTTACTTTCTGCAATAGCAGCCTTTCTGGGAGCCTGCTTCTTCCGTCCAATAAAGAGATTCATGAAAAAATCCGCAAAAGTGCTGGGGAAGATGAACAGAAAGGTTAAGTTTATGTTTCTATTCGCCATTGTTATAATAGCCGGACTTGCGGTTTCCGGCATGTTTACGGATGGGCATTACATGAGAAACAAAAAGGTCCTAGTGCTGGGCATAGACGCCATGGACGCCAGGCTTACGGAGAAGATGATGGCAGAGGGGAATCTGCCTAATTTCAAGAAGCTCGCCGATGCGGGGGGCTATTCCAGGATGCTTGTCACCATTCCCCCGGAGACGCCGGTCTCGTGGAGCGCTGCGGCCACGGGGACGAACCCCGGCGGGTACGGAATATACGACTTCGTGGGAAGGGATCCCGAAACGTACACGCCAAAATTGAAGCTTGCTGAAATGAAAAGCGGCGTCATGGGTGTCAGCTATGAATCCGCCCTCAGGGGAAAGCCATTCTGGGAAATAACCAGCGAAGAAGGCATTTCCACCACCGTTATAAAATGGCCCGTTACATTTCCGGCGAGAGAAGTCAGGGGAAGTATGCTTTCGGGCCTCGGTGTGGTTGACCTTAAGGGACTGCTCAACAGCTACTCGTACTATACAACGGAGGATATCGAAATCAAGGGAGATGAAGTAGGCAAGATCGTGAGGGTTTCCGCGGAGAATGAAGAGATCGTCACTTCCGTTTACGGGCCTAACTTCAGGTCCGGCGGGGAGGTAACCGAATCGACCCTGCCCATGGTAATCAGGGTCTATGACAGGTACGCTGTCGTCGACGTTGCAAGCAAGAGCCAGCGAATTAATGCAGAAAGCTGGAGCGACTGGTTCCACGTCACCTTCAATTTGGGTGTAATGAACAAGGTCGACGGCATATTCAAGGTCTACCTGATAAGCACGGATCCTTTAAGGATGTACATGACCACCATCCAGATGGACCCGGTGAACCCGGCCTTTGACATATCCTATCCAAAGGATTACAGTAAAAAGCTCGCCGGGGAGATAGGCACATTCTACACGATGGGCATGCCCGAGGACACCAAGGCGGTCACGGAGGGCAGGATTACGAAGGACGTGTTCTACGAGCAGATACTGCAGCTGGAGGAGGAGCGGGAGAAGATGTTCTGGCATGAGTTCAAGAGGTTCGATTCAGGCCTCTTCGCTTTCGGTTTCGATTCCGGGGACAGGCTGAAGCACCTGTTCTGGAACGGCACCGAGAGCCCCCCGCAAGAAATCACGGATTACTACAAGTACAAGGACGACTTCCTAGGGAGGGTTATGGAGAATCTGGACGACGATACAAAGCTGATTATATTCTCGGACCACGGCTTCAACGTTTTCAACAGGTCAGTAAACATCAACAGCTGGCTCGTCGAGAATGGCTACATGACGCTCACGAAAGACATCACTGAGGGCGACGTGGGAGAGCTGTTCAAATACGTTGACTGGAGCAGGACGAAGGCTTACTCCTTGGGTTTCTCCAGCATCTTCCTGAATCTTGAAGGCCGCGAGGGGCAGGGTATAGTGGCAGAGAGGGAAAAGGACTCCATTGAGAAAGAGATAGTATCCAAGCTCAAAAACATGAAGGACGGTATCAGGAAGGTCGTCACCGAGGTCTATACAGGCAGCGAAATCTATTCGGGTCCTTATGCGGACGAGGCCCCCGACCTCGTAATAGGATTCGAGCCCGGCTACAGGATGTCCTGGGAGTCCGCCGTGGGTGGTGTCACGCCTGAGATTTTGGACGACAACGACAGCGAGTGGATAGGGGACCACCTCATAGACAGGAGCCACGTTCTTGCGGTGTTGTTCACTAATTTTGAGATAAAGAGGGAGAACCCCGAAGTCATAGACATAGCTCCCACGGCCCTTTCGCTCCTGGGCCTGGATGTTCCCGCTCCCATGGACGGGAAGAGCCTGGTGGTCTGATGAGGGATATTAAAGGCTTGGTGTCGAAGACGGAATATATACTCAGGCACGCCAAGGCCAGTTTCAGGAACCCCGCCGTGCTGTGGTCAACCGGGAAAGACTCTACCGCCATGCTTTCTCTCATAAGGAACGCCTTCCTTGGAAAGGTTCCGTTCCCCGTGGTCCACCTGGACACGGGAAGGAAGTTCCCGGAGATTTACGAATTCCGGGACAGGCTGGCGGACGAGTGGAAGCTGGACCTCATTGTAGGCAGGAACGAGGAAGCGCTCGCTGGCGGGGTATCGCCAGAAAGGGACGGACACTTCGGGTGCTGCACGGCTCTCAAGACCGAGGCCCTGAAACGGGTCCTGAAGGAATACGGGTTCGACGCCCTCATCATGTCCATAAGGCGCGACGAGCACTACATGAGGAACATGGAGAGGTTCTACTCCCCCCGGGATACCGAGTTCAAGTGGCACATAGTGAGGCCCAAGATGCCCGGGGAGACCGGGGACGCGCCCTTCGAATCCCTGCAGAACGTGGAGCTCTGGGACCTCTTCCAGACGGACTTCGGAAAGGAGTGCTCGCACGTGAGGGTCCATCCGATACTCCACTGGACCGAGCTCGACGTGTGGAAGTATATCCGGGACAGCGGCATCCCGTTCAATCCCCTGTACATTTCGAGGGACGGGAAGCGCTACAGGTCACTCGGTTGCGGCTGCTGCACGAGCCCCGTGGAATCCTCCGCGTCAGGCGTAGACGAGATAATAAGCGAACTTGAGAAAACGGACGTTCGGGAGAGGTCCGGGAGGGCGCAGGACAAGGAGAGGGAGGATACCATGCGCAGGCTGAGGTCACTTGGATATATGTAGCTGCGAATTTCAGTCCATATAACCGAGGGACCTGAGCAACCTCGCCGTGTCTTCGTCCTCATGCCCTATGGCAAATGCATCTGTTGCGGGGAGGATTTCCATCAGCAGGCTTTCAAGCGAAGCGTCTGTGCTTTCCTCTTCCACAAAAAGGTTAGTCTTCTCGCCTTCTTCCTGCCGGAAGAGCATTTTCCTTGATGAAACATTCCCGATTGTTTTCTTTGATGAAACGTCGCCTTCGACTTCAACGCTGACCATAAAGCCCTCTTCCTGTTCCATGGTTTCGCTTTCAAGGTAAAGCTCGGAGGGTATGACGTTCAGGAATTTCCATCCGTCCTTTAATATGCCCAGCGAGAATCCCAAGTTCTTGAGCGGCTTGGTCTGCATGAAGACATATCCCTTCGTTCTGTTACCGGATGTTATGAGGTGAACGAGGCTCTCGCCGTCGCTCTCAGGGACTTCGACGCCCAGCATCTCCAGAATGGTGGAGAATATGTCCACGCTCTCGACCGGTGCGCCTATCCTGGCCCCCCCGTAGCCTGACGAGGGGTTTATTATTATCATAGGAATGTGGACCTCCTCGTCGTAAAGCGTCTTGCCGTGGAATACGCACGGCCTGTCATCATCGTAGCCGAAATCGCTGAAGTTGTGCTCGCCGAAGCATTCGCCGTGGTCGGCCATTATTATGAAAATCGTGTTGCTCCAGAGTCCCAGTTCCCTTGCCCTTGTGAAGACGCGGCCTATGGCATCGTCCGTGTAGCGTATCTCGCCGTCGTACCTTGATATCTCCTCGCGCATGCTCCTGGCCCTCGATATGCCAAGGATGTCGTACCTGCTGTCCGAATAGAAGGGAGAAGCGGCATAATCGAATACGTCGTGCTCCTCCGGGGGGTTGTAAGGACTGTGCGGATCGAAGTAGTGTATCCATAGGAAAAACCTTTCCGCGCTGTGGTTATCCAGCCATGACAGCGCCTGGCCCGTGGTCTCAGTGGCCGTCCTCTTCGTGAACATCTCCTCCTTGCGCATGTCCGGATGCCAGTTGAAGTAATCGAACTCTGGGCTGAAACCCGAAAGCATCCGGCTCGAGGTGAAGGCGGCCGTCACGTACCCTTCCGCGGAAAGGAGTCCGGGCAGGGTCGTCAGGCCCGTTCCGTTATCCTTGGGCATGTACCTGCCGTGCCTGAAGGGGTAGAGCCCCGTGAACATGGACCAGTGCGACGGGGGTGTGTGGGGTATCTGTGAATATGCGCTCGTGA
>CAZSYZ010000086.1:0-4781 GCA_964611445.1 uncultured archaeon
TATGTACTTGACGTTCAGCCCCTTTCCCGAGGCGACCGAAAGCGCCTTCTGTATTACTTCCACGCCGTCAGAAGCGTACGATTTGATATTCAGCACGGCCTTGACCTCGTAGGTCTTTTCCACGAAGCTCTTCCTTGCGATTTCTATTATGGCGTCGGCCCATTTCTTGTCGACCCCTTTCTCGGCGAGAAGGTCCGGGTTCTTCAGTGCGATGTCGAATGTCTTGTGAAGCGACCCGAAGTTTTCTATAAGATCGTATCCCGCCTGCTCGTACGCTTCGTCCAGGCCTATCTTGAACTGCTTGCCTATCTGCTCGAGGAACTTCTCCGCGTTCCTCTCGCGCTTGAATTCCTGGATCTTCCTGTCCGCCTGTCCCCTGTTAACCCTCTTTATCGAGAGGGATATGTCGTTCCCGGAAACATATACGACCTTGCACACCACGATCTGCCTTTCCTTGACGAACTCGCGGATGTTCCTGACCCACCTCTTCGCGACTTCCGAGACGTGTATCATCCCGGTCCTGTCGTATTCTAGGAGCTTCGCGTACGCGGAGTTGGGGTTGATTTTCGTTATCTCGCAGACCACCATCTCGTTCCTTTCCGGCATTTCCCGCTTTCTCATACGATAACATAGAGAAGGGTGATATTTAAAAAAACTGGAGACGCTCACTCAACGCTTTTCAGCACCTTTCCGAGAATCTCCGCCTTTCCCCCCCTGCTCCTTGCAAGGACCTCGCCGCACACGAGGCACTTGACCTCGCCTGACGGCTTTGAGAATATGACCTGCTCGTTCTTGCATCCCTCGCACTTGACCTTCACGAACTCTCCTGTCATGTCACTTACCCTTTATCTCGAACTTCTTGGCGCGGAACCCTCCGCCGCCCATTGTGTGGCTCTTGCTGCACGCCTTGCACTTCAGCCGTATGTCTATTTTCTTGGTAGGCTTCCCGTCTCCCTTGGGGTTCGGCCTCGGGAAGGAGCCGTAGCCCTTCAGCTTCGCCTTGAAGCGCCTCTGCGCCTCCGACTGGGGATGCGCCTTGCCCCTGGCCTTCCTGCTGCTCACGCTGACCGCGTGCTCCGTGTGCTTCCTGCACTTGGGACAGTATGTCCTCTTGATCTTCGGGTACTTCATAGCCGACCACGCATCTCTAATTATGCCGGGTAATGTTAATAAATGTATGGTTTTAATATGACTGGTTTACAAAATCTCTTCTACTAGTGTGAGTGCTCAAGCAACGGCGGATGACTGCGCATAATTCTTCTTGGCATCTTCAAGGGCGATTACCATGTTCTTTAAAACCCCTGTCCTCAACTTCTGCTCTCTTTCCCATAAAGGCGGATCGATTCTACTTGCATTGTACAGGGATTTCCCGAGGAATATCTTTGAGAGGATGTCACGAACGTAGCGAAAGGAAAACTTCGTTAATCCAATATCATGGATGTTATCCGAAAAAACTTCATAGAACTCATTGAACTCTTCCGGTGTCATCCTTTTCATCGAGGAACCAGCTCCTGAAGAATGATCTATCATAGGTTTGTCTGCGTCCGTTGAATCCAGAATGTAATGCGGTTCATGAAAACTATTCCGGAAAGGCATATAGTTCAGGCTGAACTTATCGATTTTGAACTCCTCGTCATCGATTTTGTATTGAAGGTTTCCGTTTTTGAACTCAATAGGAAAGCTAAGCCAGAGAGAACCAGCCTTCGTGTACTTCTTGAAACCCTCTGGACCATTCTTGTTAGTGTATGACCAGTGACTCATCACTTTTATTTAACAGGCAGAGATTTATTTTTATGGTCATGAAAATTCCCGACCTTTTCAGGAAGCTCGCGCGCGGGCCGCAGATAATAACGCTGAAGGACGCCGCGATCATATCGGCGTTCACGGGTGTCTCCCCTGGTGACCTCGTGGTGGATGCGGGCACAGGCTCGGGATTCCTAGCCATATATCTGGGCAACCTGGTGAGACCTAGCGGAAGGCTCGTCTCCTACGAGAAGCGCGGGGACTTCGCTAAGCTTGCGCGAAGGAACGTGGAGAAGGCCGGCCTCGGGAAGTACGTGGAGATAAAGCAGAAGGACATATTCGAGGGCATCGACGAGAAGGACGTGGACGTCATAACGCTCGACATGCCGGAGCCTTGGCACGCGGTGAAGCACGCCAAGAAGGCCTTGAAGGATGGCGGTTTTCTGGTCGGCTACGTGCCGACTGTAGAGCAGGTGAGGCAGTTCGTTCTGGAGTGCAGGAAAAGCGGACTGAAGCACGAGCAGACCGTCGAGTGCGTCGTGAGGGAAATGCTAGTCGGGGAGAGAGGAACGAGGCCCCAGACAAAGGGGATCATGCACACCGGTTACCTGACATTCGTGAGAAAGTGACTAACGCATCTTCCTGATTATTGAGTTCAGCGTGAGCCTCGATTCCTTCCCCGTCTTCATGTCGCGGAGGGTGTACTTCTTCGCCTTCACTTCCTTCGGGCCGACTATGACCGCGCAGCACGCGCCCTTCTTGTTGGCGTAGTCCATCTGCTTCCTGAGGTCCCTTCCCATCACGTCGGTCTCGGCGCATATGCCTTTTGCTCTCAGCCTGCGCGCAATCTGCAAGGCCTGCTTCCGCACGCCGTCGTTCACCGATATCACGAAGACGCTGCAGGATTTGCCTGCATCCCTGAACATCCCCTCTGTTTTCATTATCTCATATATGCGCTCTATCCCCAGGGATATGCCCGTTGCAGGCACCTGCTTTCCACCATAAAGGCCTATCAGGCTGTCGTACCTGCCCCCCCCTGAAACAGAGCCCATGTTCTTACCCGCCTTCACGGAAATCTCGAATATCGGACCTGTGTAATAATCAAGGCCCCGGACGAGGCTGAAGTCTATCACGAGGTTCCTGTCGAAGCCGTACGCTTTCGAAAGAGCCTCGATTTCCCCGAGCTCCCTCAACCCTTCCTCGGCCGCAGGAACGCCCTTCATCTGCTTGGCGATTCTGGCAAGAGTCGCCGCGGGCCTGCCACGTGTCCCTATCATCTTCATGAGCTTTGTGACTGTCCCTGTCTCCACTCCTATCCTCTTGAGCTCTTTAACGGTCTCTTCTACTGACACCTTCTCTATCTTGTCCAGCACCCGGAACGTTGCCTTGGAGAGGTTGGAAGGCACGCCGACGAATTCCGTGAGGCCGTTCAGCACCTTCCTGCTGTTAAGCCTGACCTCAAAGTTCCTGAAGCCGAGAAGCTTCAGAGCCTCGAACGCGACGGCTATGCACTCGGCGTCAGCGTCCATCGTATCTGACCCGACAGTGTCGACGTCCATCTGCACGAACTCGCGCATGCGCCCTGCCTGCGGCCTGTCGTAGCGCCACACCTTCCCTGCCTGGTATCTCTTGAAGGGCAGCTTCATCTGGGGGTTGCAGGCGGCCACCCGCGCGAGCGGGACAGTGAGGTCGAACCTAAGGCCGAGTTCCCTGTCGGACTTATCCTTGAAATAGTATATCTCGTCCCTGACGGCCTCGCCGCCGCTGCCTTTCCTGGAAAGCAGTTCCCAGGACTCGAACGCCGGGGTGTCGATGGGCTCGAAACCGAAGGACTCGAAAACCCTGCGGACAGTGTCGATTATATACTGGCGCCTGCCCATCTCTTCCGGGAGGAAGTCCCTCGTTCCCCTGGGAGGCTGGTATTCGGTCATTTTATTCACATTTATTCCTTTGGTTCGTTTCTATTTATCTTTGATTATGCCTTCCCCGTTGCATTTTCCACCACGGACTCTGAAAGTATTTTCAGTGTATTGAAAACCCTGATTTTTCCCGTATACCCGCTTATCAAAAGCGGCAAGTCCGTGCACCCGAGGACGACAGCGTCTGCTCCGTTGCCTGCAAGATAGTCGATGATTTCAATCAGCCTGTTCCTATCTTCATCCCTCTTTTTGCCAGACAATATCGTCATTATGATATCGGTTATCTCCTCCTGCATATTTTCTCCTAGAAAAACGATGCTCATGCCGTATTTTTCAAGGCATTTTTCATAGATGCCTGACTTGATTGTGGCTTTCGTGGCCAGCAGGCCTATTCTCTTGTATGGCCCAGCCTTTATTCTTTTTGCAGTCTCCTCAACGATGTCCAATACCGGTATGGAAACTGCCTTCTCGATGCATCGAAGGTAGCGACACGCCGTATTGCAGGGAATCGCGATGAATTCCGCACCGGCAGATTGGAGTCTTTCGGCGGCTTCCGTGAGCATTGAAACTATCGCGGATTCGTCCCCCCTACATTCGACGACATCCGGAAGAGGGAGACTTATCATTATTATTTCAGGATAGTCATCGTCATACCTTGCGCCGAACCTTTTCTGGAAAATCCTGAAAATCCCGCTGTAGAAGGCGGCAGTTGCTTCCGGTCCCATGCCTCCTATGATTCCTATTTTTTTCATTGTTTTACTTTTCGGTTGACTGCCTGTGAACGCGTTCACCCATATTATTCACCTCTTATTCTTCTGTAAAAACATGACGTCTCCCCCATGTGACAGGCCGGCCCCAGCGGCTCGACCTTCAGAAGCAATGCGTCTTCGTCACAATCGATGTAAATCTCCCTGACGAGCATGTAGTTCCCGGACTTTTCTTCACCCTTCGTCCACAACTTATTCCTAGACCTGCTCCAGTAGGTGGCCAGGCCCGTGTCGAGCGTCTTCTGCAGGCTTTCCGGAGACATGTAAGCAAGCATCAGGACCTCACCGGTCGTGTAGTCCTGGGTTACCGCCGGGACCAGGTCTCCCATCTTTTTCCAATCTATGTCAATGT
>CAZSYZ010000087.1:0-4693 GCA_964611445.1 uncultured archaeon
GAGCTGCTTGAAGGCAGGCCGGCCAACTGGAGGAAAATGCTGCTGGTTTTTGCCCTCGGGTTTGCAGTATTTTCATTCTTTCCGTTATACTCAATCCTTACGGGAAACCCGGACCTGTTCCTGAGAACTGTCGCATTGGGGCAGGGATACATTTCATCAGGTACTTCGGTTTCCTTGACAGCCATGCTGACGTCATTGGTGAAGAGCTGCTTTTTTCTCTTCCAGTACATGACGCCTCTTTTGCCTTTGCTGGTCTTGTTTGCTTTCATGAAAGACAGGACCGAAAGGAAAGGCGTATTGATGATTACGATTGCCTGCTTCATCATATTCTATTCGTTCGTGATGTCAGGAGGGTCAAAATCGAGGTACATAAGCGTCATAATAGCGCCGATGTCCATAGTTGCAGGCAATTCGCTGTCCAGGCTGGCCGGCGGATTGTCATCAAAGGACTTTCTGAAGATGTTTTTAATCGCCATGGTGTTCTTCGCAACGATCGCATCGCTGAGCTCTTATGGCATAAACTCCAACTTCAACTCCAATGACATGTCTCTGCGCCTTCTGACGGAGAATGCGTTCTTCTGGTACAACGGGTTCACCAGCGAACCTTTTGCGATAAGGACGCACTCCCTTTTGTTCGCCTTGGTCGTTTCACTTTCTTGCTTCCCTTTCTTGCTTTCAAAAAGGCTGATGCACGCCAAAATTGCAGTTTTGACGCTGATTTCGGTGTGCGCGGCTTTCAATTTTTTCATACTTCTGCAGTCTTATTACCCCACCATCGGACCAGACTACAGCCAGACCGTTTCTGAGATGGTTTCCTATCAGACGGAGAATGCAGGAATGGAAACTTACGGGATAACATTTACTGAGGCTTTCATTTTTTTGGCAGGGTTCGGGGATAACAGAATGATAGGTTTCACTGACGCCGAAAGGTTGGGGAGTTTGAACGGAAGGTTGGCGGTTTTGGACCTTCAGGTGTTCGATAATCCGGATTTCAGGGAATCGAAGGAATCTATAGATTCCAGATGCGAAGCCGAGCACGTATTCATTTCGAACGGCTATCCTTTCGGGTATTTTTTCGTGTGCGGGAAAACTAGATAGTAAGCGACCTGAAGTACTGGACTGTCTTCAGAAGACCTTCTCTTAAATCCACAACGGGTTTCCATCCAAGCTCCCTCTTCGCGGCGGTGATGTCAGGGCACCTCTGCCTCGGGTCGTCCTCAGGGAGACTTCTGAACTCTATCTTTGACTCCGAGCCTGTTATTTTAATTATTGTTTCGGCAAGCTCAATCATCGTCTTCTCATTCGGGTTTCCGAGGTTTATCGGGAGGTGGTAGTCCTTTTCCATAAGCCTGCATATGCCTTCTATCAGGTCCGATATATAACAGAAGCTTCTCGTCTGTTTGCCATCGCCGAATACGGTAAGCGGTCTGTTTTTGATGGCCTGTGTTATGAAGGTCGGAACCGCCCTTCCGTCATTGGCCCTCATCCTGGGGCCGTACGTATTGAATATGCGGACTATTCTCGTGTCCATTTCATGCTTCCTGTGGTAGGCCATTGTCAGCGCCTCTCCGCACCTCTTGGCCTCGTCGTAGCATGAGCGCACGCCGACCGGATTCACATGCCCCCAGTAGCTTTCGGGCTGCGGATTGACCTCCGGGTCACCGTATACCTCTGACGTGGATGCGAACATGAACTTCGCGCCTTTTGCCTTCGCAAGCCCTAGCGCGTTGTGTGTGCCCAGTGTTCCCACTTTAAGCGTCGGTATAGGATACTCGACGTAGTCCTTGGGGCTTGCTATGGAGGCGAAATGGAGAACGTAATCGATGTCTTCGCCGATATCGATGCGATTAGTTACGTCGTGGTTTATGTACCTGAAGTTTTTGTTTTCGCTGATGTGTCTTGTGTTTTCCGTCTTTCCCGTGACCAGGTTGTCCATGCATATGACTTTCCAGCCTTCGTCAATAAGCCTTTCGCAGAGGTGCGAACCTATAAAGCCCGCGCCGCCCGTTATAAGCGCCGTTTTCATAAAAATCATTCACCTTCTTCGTGCTTTCTTATCTTCTCCATCATCCTCTCCCTCTCGGTAATTTGGAGGTCCATGTCGAGGAATTTCAGAAGCTCCTGTTCCGTACGCAGTATCGTGTTCCATTTGCCTATGTCCAGGTATTTGCCCTTGAGAACAACGCCGAAAACCTTCTCCCCGCTTCTGAGAGCGATGTCTATGGCATCGGTTATCTGTATTTCCCCCTTTGCGCCCGGCTTTGTTTTTTCGATGTAATCGAATATCCTTGGCTCGAATACGTACGCGCCGCACATTGCATAGTAGCCGCCGTTTACCTTATATTCGGCGGCTTCCCTGTGTGTGGGCTTTTCCTTTACCTTTGTTATCTCCCCGCTGCCGTTCCTGAGTTCCCTGAATTTACCGAGTCCGTAGCCCTGGGGATCGTCAACCTCGAACATCATCAGCGTTGCCACGGGCCTGTGTTTCCTGTGAATCCGTATCAGGTCCTTTATCTCCTTCTTGGGCTCTATGAAGGAATCCCCCAGAAGTGTCACGAATGTCGTGTCTATCCAGTTTTTTCCCTGATAGACGGCATGTCCTAGACCCTTCCTCTTCATCTGGTATATGTATGCAGTATTGACACCGAAGAATGTGCCGTCGCCTATGTAGTCCATCAGCGCGCCTTTCTGGTAACCTACGACCATGAATATCTTCTTTATGCCCCCTGCCCTGAGGTTCTCCACGCAGTGCTCTATGACTGCCTTCCCGAGTATCGGGTACATCTCCTTGGGCACGGCCCTCGCAAAGGGATAGAGCCTCGTGCCGCTTCCCGCCGCCGGTACCAGACCGACAATCTCGTCTTTCATATACATCACTTTTGCTTAAGCTTTTTCTAAAAGCTTGTTACCAGCACACTCCGTCAAATTGTTTGGCCTTTTCCGGGTCCAGTATCTTCCTGCCTTCTATTATCGTTTTCCCCTTCATTCTTTTGAAATCTTCGTCCGTAAGCTTTTTGAACTCGTCCCACTCGGTAAGCAGAAGGCATGCATCCGCTCCTTCTATGGCGGCGCGTGCGCTTGCCGTGTATTCCACATCCCGGAACTGCCTTCTGAAGTTGTCCGCCGCCTTGGGGTCATATGCAATGACAAACGCGCCGGATTTCAGAAGCTCGGAAACTATCCTGATGGACGGGGCCTCCCTTATGTCGTCCGTATCGGGCTTGAACGCGAGGCCCAGGACCGCTATCCTCCTTCCCCGCAGGACAGGTATTTTTTCTTTGAGCATCTCAACGATTCTCATGGGCTGTTCCCTGTTCACTTTCTCTACCGAGTCCAGAAGCTCCATCTTGAGTCCCATTTCTTTCCCGAAGGCTATTATTGCCTTTACGTCCTTCGGGAAACAAGACCCGCCCCAGCCGATGCCTGAATTCAGGAACTTCCGCTCTATCCTTTCGTCATGTCCCATTCCCTCGGCCACCTCGTACGAGTCTATCCTAAGTCTCTTGCACAGGTTCCCGAGCTCGTTTGAGAAGGAGATTTTCGTTGCCAAGAAGGCGTTGCTTGCGTATTTTATCATTTCTGCTGTTCTCGGGGGAGTCCTCATTACAGGGCACCTGAAGTCCCTGTAGAGCGAGAAGACCCTCTCATAAGACTTTTCATCCACTGCGCCTATTACTATCCTGTCAGGATTCATGAAATCATGCACAGCCTTGCCTTCCTTCAGGAACTCGGGGTTCATTGCCACACCAAAGTCCTTCCCCGCCTTCTTTCCCGAGGCCTTCTCTAGTAAAGGCAGCAACACCCCTTCGGTCGTTCCCGGCACGACAGTCGACTTGACAACGACGGTATGGTACTCGGTTTTCTTCTTCAGGGCTTTTCCTATATCCTCTGCTGCCCTCATTATGCAGGCAATGTCTATGGAGCCGTCTTTCCTTGACGGAGTCCCGACCGCTATGAAAGTGATGTGTGTGTTCATTACCGCGCTTTCAAGATGCGTTGTCGCGTGGATTCTCCCGCGGCCTATGTTCTTCCCGAGCATCCTGTCGAGTTTTTCCTCGTATATGGGGGCGATTCCCTTGTTTATCTTCTCCACCTTGTCCTTCAATACATCGACGAGCGTGACCCTGTTTCCAAGCTCCGCGAAGCACGCGCCCGTGACAAGACCGACATATCCCGATCCTATTATTGAGATTTTCATAGCATTATGTTTCCGGCATTAATTTATATAGTTTCTCCGGAGTCATGCCAGAGACGTGAACAGGTTTTTTAGGTATTACTTCAATATTACCTTATGAACAAAAAACGCATCTCGATGACCATCTCCCCTGAAATTCTGAACAGGGTAGACTCTATTGTGGATGGTATAACTATAAGGTCGAGATCCGAAGCCATAGAAACGGTGATGTCGAAACATCTTGAAACGAACAAGACCGCGGTGTTCCTGGGAGGCGGCAGCATCGACCGGCTCATGATAGGCGGTCGGCCCAAGCCTATGATAGAGATAAGGGGCAAGGCGCTGATAGAGCACAATCTGGACCGCCTGAAGAAGGCCGGCTTCAGGAACATATATATAATAGGCAGGAACGAACTCATAGGGGAATGCTTCAAGCTTCTGGGCAATGGCTCAAAGCACGGCGTGAGGATAGACTACATAGAGGAGGAGAAGGCCATGGGCAATGCGAAGACCCTTCAG
>CAZSYZ010000088.1:0-4412 GCA_964611445.1 uncultured archaeon
GCATTCCTAACCATTTTCCGCCCTTCGCCTGCTCTTCGATTTTTGGCCCGTACGGAAATTCGAGTCCGGCCTCGCGTCCGAACTTGTCGAGGGCGTTGCCTATGCCTATGTCCTGCGTCTCGCCGAATATCCTGTACCTGCCGCCGGTGTGCGCTATGACCTGGGTGTTGGCCCCAGACACGTAGAGCGTGACAGGGTCCTTCAGCTTCGTGGTGAGCCTGCCTATCTCTATGTGCGCAACGCAGTGGTTGACACCGAAGAGGGGCTTCTTCAGCTTCTTTGCAAGCCCGACCGAGAAATTGAGGCCGGCGTAGAGGCACGGAGGAAGTCCGGGACCCCGGGAGAAGGCCAGGATACCGATATCGTCCAATGCCTTTCCGGCTTCTTCCAGCGCGCCGTCAAGGACCTTGTCCGCAACGTCCTCGTGATGCTTCCTCGCGTCCATCGGCACTATGCCCCAGCCCTTCTTCGGCTTATATGTGTCCCTCCTGTTCGCGAGCATCCTGCCCCTGTCATCGCATATTCCCGCACCGAAAGTGTGCGCGGTGGACTCTATCCCGAGGCATATCATAGTGTATTCTTTGGGCGTTCCATTTAAAAGACTTTTACCGGCTTCGATACACGGTATCGTCGATTCCGAGAACCTGCCCGTCAATTCCTCAGGTTTTTAAGATAATTTCCGATTTCGTGCTGTATTGACTTCTCCGGCGTGCCTCCCCTCTCGGTGAAATAAAGGGTCCCATCCCAGCCCAGAACCGCGAACCGGAAAGGAGGCAGGCATCCACTATAGAGCCTGTCTGGCCACTTCCTCGATACCTCCGAACCGGGGCCGTCTATTTCACTTCTGAAGTGCTCATCGTCAATGATGCAGTCCTGCTTCTTAAGAAGTATCATGCCATCACTGTAGCTCTTGAACTTGTATGCTTTTTGCATGCTGACCACGTTCATATAATCCTCATATAATCCAGTAAGCTTTAAAAACATTTTATCATTCTCTATATCATGCTCATGCAGTACGTTATCCTTTTCCTGGCCACTTCATTCTTCTTCGGTTTCCTCAAGCGATACATAGAACCGAAGGGGGTGGAGAATTTCCAAAAACTTATCGATAGAATCGAGAACGACTACGGTAAAATAGATCAAGCCATCATATTGAGCGAATATGAAGAAACCCAAACATGCCTGAAAGGGACAGTACTTTTGTACAGAGTCGGTACTGACGAGTCTGTCTTCGAAAAAACTTTCCAGAAGAAATGGAAAGACAGCGTCACACAGAACTTTGTAGTGAAAAAAGACCTGTACGAAGATGAAATCAAACCATGTGCGGACGGCCTTAAGAGTGAGCTGGAAAATAGGAAGGATAGGAAGATACAAGTACTGAATCTGGTTCATATGTACTTGAATGGCGAAAGATTTGATAACCTTGATCAGGGCGTTGAGTAAATTTTACCCTTTAAAAAATTTTCCACCAACATTAACTCATGGGTTACAGTGTGTTAGTGGAAGGTATTTACGGAACTGAAAAGAATGTGACAACAGGCTTTGTAATAGAAGGCCTAAATCGCAAGGAAGTCTACCGCAAAGAGCATACAAAAATTCTTCGGGATGATACAGCGAAAGGAAGGGATGAAATCAGAACGGAGAATGCGTGCGCCATCTGCGCAATATATCGCAGACTCGAACAGATCATAAATGAAAATAGAGCGAAGGGTGGCACTGTAATCACCGGGATGAACGTGCCGATTGATACGGGAAACGTCAGACCGGAGGCAAAGGGAATGCTCGGGATGTTTGAAATATAAATAATTTTAAAGTTTTAGATTTTCCTTGAGAGAGTTTGGTATCTCGTAGGGGTAGTTCCCGTCAAAGCATGCAGTGCACCAACCGCAGTCTTTTCCTCCAAGGGGTTTCAGCATACCCTCAATCGTGTTATAGCCAACCCTGACCCTGTCATGATCGACATCACAATGATCAGCGATCTGCCTGGCAATTCCTTCATTTGCTTCTTCAACCGTTTCGTACGGTGCAGCAGCCAGCTGGCTCCTTTTCGAATGATCCATGCCCATGAAACAGGGGTACTTTATCGGTGCGGCTCCTGACTGTATGGAAAGGCTCTTGGCTCCGGCGTCAAAAAGGGATTTCGCCTGGGCCTTCCCGTTGTTAAGCCTTATTATGCTGTCCTCCTTGAGCAGCAGATCCATCCCCTTAACCTTGGACCTTATGGGAGTGTTCTTCAGCATGCTTTTATCTATCCTGGTCATCTTGAGAGTCTCAGTGACCATTTCGCCCTTCCCCTCAGGTGTTATGTATATCCTGCCCCATGCTTCGTTGACCGAGAATACGTCATCCATCTCCCCGTTGCCCATTGCATATCCCATGCCGGAACGGGGAACGTATGATCTGACATCGACTTTGAAGGGATACATCTCATCGAGCATCTCTCCCCATTCTCTCCTTACGTCTCCCACAGTCTTCCTCATATCACACACATAGATTTCAGAGCCGTGGCGCATGAAATAGATTGGTTCCATGACACATTTCCAAAGCCTGCTGCCCTTCCCGTAATTCCTCCTTTCCATGCTGCCATCGTTTCTGAACACGACGACTTCTCCCGGAGGGAAATCGGACCAGTCGTATATCCCTATGCTAGCGAGCGCCAGATTCTCGGACGCGGCGTATGCGCTCCCGTCTTCTCTTTGGCCGGTCCATACCATCGGGTGCATCGCGATGGGATCCCTGATGAGAATGAGCTCTCCCTTGTTATTCACCGCAGCAAGGTTGTATGAACCTTCACATTCTTCGAAAATCCTTTCGGCGCCGATGAATGGGTTGTCTTCAGCATTAAGAAAGTGTCCCATCATTTCGGTGTCCGTGGCCGTCTTGAACTTGAATTCGCTGCGGTATTTCTCAAGAAGCTTACGGCCGTTGATGAGGTTGCCATTATCCTCTATGGCGTAATTACCCACGATTAGCGGGTGTGCATTGATGGGGGTTGAAGGGCCTGTCGTGGAATACCTGTTATGCGCAATTCCTCTTGAACCCCTGTAGCTGACCTTGTCGACATAATCATGGAATACCTTGTTCACACTTCCGTAATCAGAGAATACTAGAAAATAACCACCGGACGAGAGAGCAAAACCGGCAGATTCCTGGCCCCTGTGCTGCAGCGACATCTGAAGCGCATAAAGGTCTCTAACAGGATTTTTGGAGCCAACAACCGCTGATATCCCGCACATTTTTGCACAATTAATAATGGGTAGTAAATGATTTAAGTCATACTGATAGAAGACTCCATAAGAAGGGTACGCGGATACTCGAATGAACATTACTGGGAGGCGTTTTCTTCCTTCTTCTCTTCCTGCGGCTTCGGCTGCTCTGCCGCCACCTTCCCGAACTGCGTGTAGCCGCAGCGCCCGCAGTACTGCCTGTCCTTGTGCTCGGAAAGCATTGTGCCCGGGCCGCATCTCGGGCAGGGTTTCCTCTTTCTCAAGACTGCGCCCTCCCTGACCTCGTAGTATTCCCATGACTTGAGGGACTCGTGCTTCCTTCCCGTCCTCTGCTTTTTTCCCTTGGCCTTGGCAGTCTTTTCTTTCGTCTGAGCCCCTTCCTCGCCTGCCATAATCATTCCTCCTTGCCTTTCTTATCCGAAACCTTTGACGAAGCTTCCTCGGAAGGCTGCTCTTCTGCATTTTCCGTTTCTTCCGGAGGCTTTTCTTCTTCGGGTTCTTCAGCTTCCGCGGCTTCGGGTTCCTCGGCAGGCTCCTCTTCACCGGGTTCTTCTGTAGCTGGTTCCTCTTTCTCCTCTTCATGCTCCTCTGCGGGGGCAGCCTCCTCGGTCTTCTGCTCTGCTTCTTCCTTCTTTTCAGGCGCGGCCTCTGCTGCCTGCTTCTTCTCGAGGAACTTCTTCACCTTCCTTGCTTGCTTATCGAGCTTCTCTTTCGGAACTTCCTTCCTGTCGCTGTAAACCTGCACTTTGACCCTGCTCTTGGCGGTGCCCCTCTCGCTGAATATCTTGTCAAGGACTGTAATGTCCTCCTTGGTACCCAGCTTCTTTGCAACCTGGGGCAGGAGCTCCTGCCTTGATGGCGTCTGTTTTCCGTCATGTTCCACCATGAGCCAGTATTCCTTCCTCTTTCTCAGGGGGTTCTCCTTCTCCGACACGATGTCCGCTTTCATGACAACCAACAATGTTTATTCAATTGGAATACTTTTATAACATTACCATATAAAAGCTTTCCTCGCAGAGCCAGTAGTTGGAATTGTCCATCAATGAAAATGGAATAAGGCTATACAAACTCTGAAATCAATCCGGAACAGCATTCATTTTTATAATGGGTTTTATAGTTTCATATTATGAGGAAGCGCCCGATGGCCGTCAACCTGATAATCCTGTACGTAATCCTTCTGCTGGT
>CAZSYZ010000089.1:0-669 GCA_964611445.1 uncultured archaeon
AAGACCCTTATCAGGTTCTTCTTCTCGAGCGCGGGGAAGTCCCAGCCGAACTGGGCCGCCTGCCTGAATATGTCGTCCTTTTCCTGCTCGAACGATACGTATATGCCCATCTCGCCGCTCTTGGCGCCTTCGTAAAGAAACTGCAGGCCCATTATGGTCTTTCCGGTTCCCGGTGTCCCGGATACGACGATTATGCTGTCCTCGGGGAAACCCCCGTCAATCAGCGCGTCCAGGCCACTTATTCCCGTTTTCACCCTTTTGTATCCAGCCATAATTTAACTATAATCGGGGGCTTAAAAATGAAACTACTTCACGATCTGGTCGTAGATGTCCGTGTAGCCCTTTTTGACCAGCTCGTCGTGGGGCTTCAGCATGTCCATCGATATCTTCCCCTCGTCCCTCAGCTTCTTCACCTCCGAGAAGAAATCGCCGGCGTCCAGCAGCCTCTTCACGACGTCCCTTCCGACGGTCAACCTCACGTCAGGGTCTTTTGCCCTTCCCTGCCTCGTCGTGGGCGTCCTGACGTCGACCGCGACCGTGAAATAGCTGTTGTCAGGGGTCACCAGGACCTCGATCTCAAGCCTCTGGCTTGTCAGATGATTGGCGCGTATGTCGCTCGTGGCGAGTTCCTGGACTATCCAGTCCACATGCTCGACCCTTACGGGCTCG
>CAZSYZ010000089.1:679-4355 GCA_964611445.1 uncultured archaeon
CGGAGAGGGACAGCTTGGAACCTGTCGTTAAAATCAGGAAAATGGGGAACGTCGAAACAAGAACGGCTCCGGCAACCATCATCCCGATTATCGCCATCTTGACGTTTGCCCCCCACATATTGATAATTCTCACGGCTGGTTTTTATTCGCGGGAAAAATAAATGAGAGGCCGGCCTCACTGATGTGAAGCCGACACAACCCTTTCCCTAAGGTTCTTCAGCTGGCTAAGCCTGTTCGCGACCGCCACTCTCAGGGTGGTCTCCTTTGCTCTCAGTTCCCTGTAAGCCTCCACGAGCCTTTCCCTGTACCTGAACGCTATGTCCATTATCTTGGCATTTATTGCCGCGTAGTCGGCCCATGCGCCCGCATAGTTCCTGTCCGCGATGTTGTCGTCGAAGCTCTGCTTCTTCTCGTCGACCCAGTCCGACCATCTCTCCTCGACCGATTCGCTGAGGTTCGCGTTCTCTATGAAGCTCTTGGTCCTACTGACAAGGCCGTCCATGTCGTCCTGCAGTCCCTGGACCCTAGCGCGGAACATGGCCTGGAGCCTGGTCCTCATTGCGTCCTGCCTGGCCTTTATCCTTTCAAGGTTCTTCCTTGCGATTTCCGCTGCGACCGCCGAAGCCTTCCTCCAGGTGATGAGCTCTGCGTCTATGCCAGCTTCAGTCAGCCTGTCGTAGACCGCCTGCGCAAGCTCGGGCTTGCCGACGATCTTTATCCGGGTGTAGTTCATCTCCTCTATCTCCGCGATTAGGTCGTCGATCTGGTCCTCGCTGGTTATGTGCCTGCTGGTGCCGTTGGGCTGGTAGGGGGCCTTTATGCTGTCGGACCAGCCGCCTATGGCAACGACCACCAGCGGCCTCTCAGTCCTGGTCCTTATCTTCTCTTTCACCCTCTCCCTGACCCTGTCGCACGTGCCTTCGGTGTCTTCGCCCATGATATGCTCATCGACCTCTATGCCGAGCTCCTCAAGGGTGTCAGTGACGCCGCTGCCCACGTTACCGACAAGTATCACGCTGTCCACGCTGAGGTTGACGAGCGCTTCCACCACCTGCTCGGGAATCTCGTTCTTCTTCGTGAGGAGCACGGGCAGGTCCTCCTGGATCGCCAGGTCCTTCACCTCCGAAAGGAGCTCGTATTCCCCTTCATCGGCAAGGCCGAGGACGTCCCAGGCGAGAACGGCCTTAGGCGCGTCCTCCCAGAAGTACAGGGCGAGCTCGGCCGCTGTGCCGAACCTTGTCACCCCCCATATCCTCACTACGTTATAGCTCCCGGCAAGCGTGCTCTCGACGTCCTCGCTGATCGCGGCCGGCCCTCCCACGATGTATATCGTCTCGGGGGAAAGCTCCTCTATCTCGGCCAGCGTGTCGTTGTCAAGCTCGCCGGGCGACGTGAGAAGCACGGGCGCGCCTATCTTGTTGGCAGTCACGGCCGCGACGATGCTGTCGGGATAGTGGTTGTCAGTCGTAAGTATCACCGAGTCGATTTCCTCGGCAGCGGCAGAGGCCGCCGTGAACAGGAGCGCAGTCAGAACGAATGCCATCAAAAGTTTCGCTTTCATGTTTACCTCCCATTGTAATAGGTTTGTTTTGGTATATTAAATTTATTACCATGATGCATTTAAATCGTTAAACTAAATATATAAAAATGAAAAATGGGGAAAATGGGAAGCGGAACAGACACTTCTGGGCGGACTCCTAGGCGACGGAGCGATATATAAGAGATCAAAAAATACAGCTTACTACAGCGAAGTCCACTCTATAAAACAAAAGGATTATGCTTCATGGAAAAATGATAGATTGGGTAAACTTCTTCACATCAAAACCAGAATATATAATCAATATGAAAAACAACAAAAGAAATATTACAAAAAAATCTCTATGCGTAGCAAATCATTACCTGAGTTGGTGTCATATCGTAATTTATTTTATCCTTCTGGTAAAAAGGCAGTTACAAAAGATATTTTAAATAAGGTCAATGAACTCGGTTTAACTGTGTGGTATTGTGACGATGGTTCTTACCATTTTACACAAAGGGCGGTACGTTTAATGACAGATTCATTCTCCCATAATGAACAGGTGATTATTCAAAAGTGGTTTAAAGATAAGTGAAAACTTAACTGTAGAATAAGCAAAAGAAAGACTGGAAGTTTTTACTTAAATTTTAATGTAAGTGAATCTGAGAAGTTTCTGAACATCATAAAGGATTACATGCCACATTCGATGTTATACAAACTTGGTCACTTATGGGATGGAAATGAAATAAAAATTGAAGATGCGTTGAGAAAGGATTCTCTTCTTAAGAAGAAGCACTATATTAAAAATAGAGAGAGAATTTTAAGAAGACAAAAGGAGTATAGAAATAACGAAGATGTTAAAAAAAAGAGAAAGATTAGTAAAACAAAGATATTATCAGAAAAACAAAGAAAGAATACTCGAAAGGTGTAAACGTTATCGGGAAATGAACAAAGAAAAGGTCACAAGACGGGAAAAGGAATATCGTATTAAGAATGCAGCTAAAATACGTGAAAGAAAGAAGAAATATTATGTTGAAAACAGAGAGAGAATACTCGAAAGACAGTCAGATTACAATGACATGTCTGAAATTAAAGAAAGAAAAAAGTTATATGACAAAGAACGATATTTAAGAAGAGAGGTGTTACACATACCGTGCGGAAAAAAACGTAAAAAAGGGAAGATGAAGAAGCACAAGCTCAAGAAGCGGAAGAAGAAGCTGCGCTACAAAAAGAAAAAGTGATACCATGAGAAACGCCGCGAAAAAGATTCTTGACAAGACATCGGTAGACAACAGGCTCATCGGGGCCTCGAAGAGGCTCAAGGAAGAGGTCAGGAAGAACATGGCCACTGCAATACTCGCGGCGTTCGCCTTCATGATAGCGCTCGTTTGGAGGGACGTGGTCCAGCAGGGCGTCAACAAGCTCGTCGAGTACCTTCATCTCCAGGGAGACGGCTATACTTTCACTGTGATCACCGCTGTCGTGACGACTGTCATATGCGTGTTCGGCATGGTGTACTTCTCAAGGTGGAGTGAAAAGAAATGACGGCGAAAGAGGACCTGAGGCACCAGAGGATTTCCGTCATTCTGCATTCGGCCGCAGCGATTGCGCTCGGCCTGCTCTCGCCGTACGCCGGAAGGCCGCTTTACGCGCTCGGCCTCGTGGTGATGGTCGGCGTGATAATGGGGCACCTCACCCAGAGGATAGTTGGCAAGAAGAAGTTTTCCTGGTGGCTCGGCAACGGGCTCTTCATATACCTGCTCGTGTGGGCCGACGTCTGGATATTCATCGTGAACTATTTTTAGGTAAAGTTTTAATTCTTAATTTGTATAATGAAAAATGGATATCTCTAATGGGAGAATGTTTCAATGAATTCAATGGACTACGTAAAGCATGGCATGCCGTTTAGAAGCATGGATGATGTTAAATTGTATTTTGAAGAATTCGTGAAACATGGCGAATACAGAGCGGGAGTGACAATGCAGGGATGGCAGGATACTCCGGCAATAGACGAGGAGCTTGGAAATGCATTATCTGGAAGGTCTTCAATACGCAGCCTGCTTATGGGCTGCTCCTACTGGGAAAACCCTCTGAGTGTTTACAATATGTTGCGAAAGTACAATAAAGATGCTGAACTTCTTATAGCTGTTTTAGACGCAT
>CAZSYZ010000090.1:0-4299 GCA_964611445.1 uncultured archaeon
AACGCTCCCATAGAGGAGGTGTGCGTCGCCCTCAGGCATCTTCACGGAAGGGACATCGGCGTCAGGCATGGCATGCTCAAGGGGATATGCGACCTGGTGCAGGAGCTTTCCGGCGTCAGGGTGCAGAAGCACAAGCCCGTCATAGGCGAGAACGCCTTCGCCCACGAGTCCGGAATCCATGTTGACGGCGTGCTGAAGAATCCCAACACCTACGAGCCGTTTGCGCCGGAGTCCGTAGGCCATGAAAGGAGGATATGTCTGGGGAAGCACAGCGGCAGGAAGTCCGTGGAGCATTTCATCTGCGAGAGGTCAACAGACATGATGCCGCCCGACGTCAACGACATAGATATCATACTCAATGGGATCAAGAGTATGCATGAAACTCGCGGATTGCATCCGAGAGGTGAGGGACTTTCAAACCCGCTTCCGGCGGGCAAACTGAACCCGGTGTGAAGATATGGTCTCAAATAATTTCCTTGATTTCATTCGGCTAAGGATATGCATTTATGCCACATTCCTGGCGGCCATAGGATACCTGATTTTCAATGTGATGGGAACAAACATCTTTCTTGTAATGCTCTCCGTTTTTTTCGGTACCGGTGCCACGTACGCATTCAACAACATGACAGACGTCGAAGAGGACATGATAAACAGGAAAAAGCCAAATTCTCCCCCATCAAAGAGCACAGGATATGCAGTAATACTCCTTTTTCTCTCCCTCTCGCTCATTCTGGCTTCGTTGCTGTCGGTATCCTCGCTGTTTTTCATGGGCATCCCGATAGTTGCCGGGATCCTCTATTCTCACCTCAGGCTGAAAAAATACACGCTGCTCAAGAATCTGTACACGGGTTTTGGCGCTACGTTCGTATTCCTCATGGGAGCTTCGGCGGCCGGAGCGGTTTCAAACGAGACGTTTCTGTATTATCTTATTTTTTCATTCTTCATCTTCATATCGAGCATCATTTCAGACATGAGAGACTATAAAGGGGACGGCATTTCCGGGATAAGGACCATTCCCGTGAAAATCGGTTATGAAAACAGCAGGTTTGTGGTTCAGGTACTCCTTGCTGCATTCTCTGTCCTGACATTGCTGTCCCCGGAATTAATTGTGCTGCTGCCGTTCACGCTTCTCATGCTTTTCTCGATAAAGAGAGGCAATCCCGGCAGGGCGCATTCGCTGGGTGGTTTTTCATTGATCTTTCTTGCCGTTTGGGTTTCAATATCGTGAGGAGGTTTTGTAATGTGCGTAATAACATTCGACTGGGAGGACAACGACGCGATAAAAAAGTTTAGCAGTTTCGATGAAAACAAGTCAATATCGTGGTGCATACTGGATTTGACGGACTACTGCAATTTCAAATGCAAGTGGTGCTATTCGAACGCCAGCATCCTTAAAAATCCACTTCATATGGACATAAAGGATCTGGAAAGGATTTTGGATATCCTTGTTGACGTGGGGCTCACGCAGATCACGTATTCGGGGGGGGAACCGACCCTGTACCCTCATCTAAAAGAGGCCATATCCCTTGCAAAGGACAGGGGCCTGGTAGTGCACATGAATACCAACGGTTATAATTTCACAAAAAGCATGGCATGCGAATTAAAGGAATTGGGTCTTTCGCAGGTCCAGATAAACATAGACAGCATACGTCCGGAAAAGCATGACGAGGTCCGCGGAAAGCAGGGTTCCCACGAAAGGGCGATAAAGGCATTGAAAAATGTAAAAGAAGCTGGAATGACCACAGTCTCGGTAACCGTGCTGACAAAGGAAAATGAAGACGAGGTCGTGGAAATATTCAAGCTTGCGAGAAGTCTGGGCATACAGCGGTGCAGGGTCTGGGATATGACACCAACTCATGGTCTTGCAAGAGAAAATTCCCGTCTGCTGCCAAAAGACTTCATATCGGCACTCCAGAAGTTATCCGATTTCGCATACGAGACAGGAGCCAAAAACGTGGAAGTCGGCGATCCGATATTCATACCCCATGTAAAAACAAAACTCGGAATATCCGGCGGTTATTGCGTGCCTGCCGCAGGGATGCTGATATACATATCAAGCAAGGGTGATGCATATTTTTGCTGCGCATCAAGAGAGAAGATGTATAACATACTGGAAGAAGCGGAAAAGGGAAACGATATAATGCATGTGCATAAGCAGGGGATAAACCGGTTTTTGAGCACTTTCAAGCGACTAGAGGAGTGCAGGAATTGCGAATATGTGAATAAATGCAACGAGGGCTGTTTCACAAGGAGGGATTTCTCGGAAAACAACAAGGATTTCTGGTGTAAAAAGTGTAACGGTTAACGTGAATATTCCACCGATATCGATGAGACCGTCTCTTTCACGTTCGATATTTTCAGCCTTTTGTCGACAAGCCAGAGATAACCCAGAAATGTTCTGAAAACATAATTCCAGTTGTCATTCAGACCGAGACCATGAGGAGGGTGTCTAATCTCGATTATTATCTTTTTATCTTCCTTAATCAGCACCCTTAAAAGGCCCCAACCCATTACCTGGAAGAGCGTTTTCAGAAGCGAAAGCTTTTCATCTTTGTTTGCCCGCTCTTTTACAATCCCTTTGAAAAATTCATAAGATATTTCACTCATTTTTTCAGGAAGAACATTAAAATCGCTCACGATGTGAAAGACCGTATTTTCCACGGGAGATATGGATTTACCCCTGAAATATATCCTGTTGTTTTCTTTGAAAGTCAGTATATTTTTTTTCAATACATCCTTGAGCGTGTATCCGTTCATCGAGGCTACATTATTCAGTTTCATGTACGCTTCTTTCGTTCTTCCGTTTATGCAAATCGCGTCCCCGGTTAATTTGAAGACATAGATGCAATGTTCACCTTTCCGTTTCATTTCCAGGATATTAACCGAGGAATTGAACAGAACTTCAATAGTGCCCATAAAAAATCCGGGTATGAAGCTGTTCAGGCCTATGAACCTTGTCATGGTCTCGTTTTTCGTGGTCAACTTCAGAATTTTGCCATTTTTTTCTGCATGCAAATCGTCTACGAGGCCCAGATTGTGCCATATCTTCCTTATTATGTTGTTCAGCAGGAAAACCGACGGTATTCTTTTGAAGGTTTTCGGTATAAGTATTCCGGAACACAGCAGCCCCCATTTCTCACCCATTTTTCTCGTTTCAGCGCTGAATCCCCCCTTTTCACATTCGAGAATATATCTCGCCAGGAGTTCCTCGAAAAAAAGCGTGTCCCTTCTTTTCGGCACCTTGAACTTATTAACGATGCTGCCGACGGAGGTCTCCATTATGCCCCTTCTCAGGGACTCCGAGAGCTTCATGTTTAACTTTTTTGTCCAGAAGTTTAAATCTTATAATCACCATGTGTTAATTATCTAATTGTGGACCATGCTTTCAGCGGGGCCGTGGAAAGGATGCGCTTCTCCGGCGCTACGGGCTACTTCGGCAAGAACCATGGGGACGTCATCGACTTCTCCCTCGGAGAGCCCCGGGACAGGCCGCCCGAATCGGCGCTCGAAGCCTACGCCAAGGCTGTCAGAGAGGGGAGCAACAGATACGCCCCTGTTCAGGGATTCCCGGAACTGAGGGAACTGACAGCCGGGAAACTCAGGGAGAAGAACGGGATAGACGCAAATCCTGGGGAGGTGTTCGTAACAGGCGGCGCCAGCGAGGGCATAGCGTTTTCCATAATGTCCCTTGTGGACAGGGGCGACGAGGTGGTGATAGCGGAACCCAGCTATCCGATCATATCCCCCATGGTAAGTTTCTGCGGCGGCAGGCCGGTCAGCATGCGCCTGACAATGGAGAACGGTTTTTCCCCCGATATCGAGGAACTGAAGAATCTGGTGAACAGGCGCACGAAGATGCTGGTCATAAACACGCCTCACAACCCGACCGGAACTGTATTCGGGAGGCGCTGCCTGAAGGCGATATCGGAGGTATTCGGGGGCGTCATACTGACGGACGAGGTTTACGAGAACTTCACCTACGGAACGGAGCACCACTCGATGGCCTCGGTCTCTGACCTTCCGGAGAACGTCATAACGGTCAATTCCTTCTCGAAGACGTACTGCATGTGCGGCTACAGGGTCGGCTACCTCCATGCCAGCGAGGATATCATAAAGCGCATGCTGAAGCTGAAGCTCTGCGTATCCACGTGCAGCAGCAGCCCCGCGCAAAGGGCGGCTATGGCGGCACTTGAGGACAGGAGGTTCCCGGAAATCATGAAAAGAAGGTTCGAAGTCAGGAGGAACCGGCGGATCAGGGGCCGCAACGTGCCCGCCCGGTCCCGCTCGAAGGACAAGTAG
>CAZSYZ010000091.1:0-4171 GCA_964611445.1 uncultured archaeon
TCTCGGACGCCATGAAAAAAAGGGCCGAGAAAACATTCGAGTACGGGGAAAACCTTGTAATAAAGGTCGCCGACTATCATGACGTGTTCCTGATGAAGTGCGCAACCGACAGAGGGAGGGACAAAGCCGACATCAAAGCGATACTGGAGAACGAAGACATAGACTGGAACATCATCATAAGCGAAGCGCGCAACCAGATCAGGCTTGGGAACGGCGGCTCGGTTTTTGACGTACTGGGAGAATGCCAGAAAATGAAGGAAGAGATGGGACTGAAAATACCAGGCCGTTTTTTCCATGAGGTATGGGACATGTTTTCGGACAAAAGCATAACAGGGAAACCCCTCTCCGGGAAAACCCGAAAAAGAAGAAGATGAGCAAGAAGATGGCCGATGTGCAGAGGATGCTCATAGAGAGGCAGGAGGAGTCCAAGCAGGATTAGCCGAAAATCCTCGCGGCCAGGATGACGCCCGGAAGAAATGAAAGTTCATCGTTTTCTCTTTCTGTCCTTCCTCTTCGGGGCAGGCTTCGAGTATGGGGACCTCTTCTTCGGAGAGTCGCTGTCGAAGTGCACGTCCATCTGCGGGAACGCTATCTCTATGCCCTCTGCGCCGAAGTTCTTCTTCAGCGCCTTTATGAATTCATGTATCGCAAGGTAACTCTCCCCGAGCGTTCCCACCCTCATTATGACCCTGAAGTTTATGCTGGAGCCGCCGAACTCCCTGTACCTGAACAGGGGCTCGAAGTCCTTGACTCCGTTGCACCTGCTCATGACTTCCCTGGCCACCTGAAGGGTCACCCTCTCCACCTTTTCGAGGTCCGAGTCGTACGCCACGCCGCAGTCGATGGTGAAACCGACCGCAGCGTCCGGAGTGCTGTAGTTCAGTATCTTGCTGTCAGCTATCTTGCTGTTCGGAAGGACCACGATGTTGTTGGTGAAGGTCTTTATCTTGGTGCTCCTCCAGCCTATGTCAGTCACGACGCCCTTCTCCCCGGAGTCGAGCTCTATAATATCACCTATCTTTAGAGGCCTGTCGAGCACCATCTGAGCCCCTGAGAAGAAGTTGGTCAGCGTGGGCTGGAGGGCGAGCGCGATGGCAAGGCCCCCGATACCCAGCGCGGCTATGGCGGTCTCTACCCTCACGCCCATCTGGTTGAACATGATGAGTATCATGACCCCGAATATAATCCCGTATATGAGCTTCTTGAGTATGGGGATGAACTGGTCGTCAATCTGGGATTTCGTCTTTACGGCGATCTCTGCGGTGTACCAGTCCAGAAATGCCCCGGCAATCCTTGAGACAAGGTATCCTATGAACAGCGGCACAAGAATCGTGTACACGAGCCTTATCTCGGCTGCGTATGCATCAAGGACAGGCATATACTCCATGGCCATTACGACGCCCAGGATGACTATGCCGACCTTCAGGGGGCCCTTTATAGCCTCTAGTATCTTGTCGTCGATGGTCGTCCCGCTCTTCGAGGTGATGTGCTTTTCTACCAGCGTCAATACATAACTCGCTGCCTTGGCTACGACGAAAGACGCGATTATCAATATGGCCGATACGATGTACTGGGTGAAAGGCCCTGCAAATCCCTCGATAAGCGAAACAAGCCAGTCCATTCGTAAAGATATGACGGGCTATTTAAAAAGGCACAGCCTATACTTATTTATGCCCGGAAAGAAGAAGGCCGCGAAAAGCAAAACCGCAAGGAAAAAGCCCGTCTCCAGGCACAGGGAACATGACCTCCAAAAGGGCGTGGAACAGTTCGCCGAGGAGATGGAAAAGATCGGGGAGCGGTTCGGGAAGCGCTGCGAGAAAAAGGGAAAGGGCATGGAGTCCTGGTTCCACTCGACATTCAGCATAGTCGGCCCCCTGCTTTCAAGCATTTTCGGCGTGATAATTATCGCCGTTTTTCTCTGGGTGCTGAACCTCGTAAACATACCTCTCGGGGTCGGGCTTCTACAGAACATTCATTCATTCCTGGCCGTGCACATAGGATGGTTCTTCCTGATATTCATGTTCTTCTCTTACGCGTCCTACGTTTCGAAGCTCTTCCCAAGGGTTTACAGGCCGCTGTCACCGATAGTCTCCGCCGCGGGCATAACAGTGGCTCTGTGGATACTGGCAAGCGCGATAAGGATAGTGAACCTTTCCGTTAACGTTGAGCTGTTCACCAATATGGCGTCGTTCATTGAAGGCAGCCTCGGCGTGTTATTCTACGTATTCCTTCTCATGGGCTACCTCGTGCTCATCGCCAGGGAGGTCACAGGAAAGCCCCGCCCGCATGCAAAAGAGAAGGCCGCTGAACCGAAAAGGGTTCCGCCAAAAACGACGAGGGGGCTCCACAGGCTCTACAGGTCGGGCAATGACAGGATACTGGGCGGCGTGTGCGGCGGCATAGCCGAATACCTCGGCGTAGACCCCGTGATAGTCAGGGTCCTCTGGGTGCTGTTCAGCCTCACGTGGGGCATGGGCATACTGGCATACATAATAATGTGGATAATAATGCCGAGGAACCCGGGGCACAAGTGGGACTGAAACATCAATTCTCGTGGAAGACGAATGTCATCAGCCACGCAGCACTTACTTCTTCCTGCCCAGTATGCCCCATCTCAGCAGTGCGAAATATACCTGTATGCCCGCATGGATGGCAAAGAAAATTACAACAAGTTCCGACAGGCCCGTGTGTATCCTCAAAGCCGTCATGACGTTTACGACACTGCCCATTCCGTATTCAGATGTCATGGAATATCCGGTAACAATGAATGTTATCATGAGAAAGAGCAGTACCCATGCGCTCGTCCTGTCTATCTTTACGAGCAGGGTTTTGCTGACCATACACACTGATTGTCCGCCTGATTAAAAAAGCGCCTAATTGGAGAAACCGGAGTAATGTACCCTCATCATTATCAGGGATGCGGTGAAAGCCAAGAGGGTGACGTTGGCGTATATTACTATGTAGTCTCCGATGTGAACGCCATAGAGTATCCACAGGAAGATGCCCAATGCTATTATTAAAAGATAAAGGAGCGAGAAATCCTTCATGCTCTTCGTCCGGTAGCTCTTCACTATCTGCGGCACGTAGGACAGCAGTATGCAGAGGGTGGCAGCAATGCCGACCATTTCCCAGAACATGCCTTATCAATTGGTTTCGTGATTGATATAGCTTTCTCCTGACGCATTCTTTCCGGCGTTGCCTGAAAGCCGCTTGTCTCTCGCTTCCATGGACTTCGCACACTTCCACTTAAAAAACTTTTCGTTATTTATTTTTCTATAGCCGCGTATGTGATTCGATGCATAGAAAGCCCAATTACCACGAGATGCTGAAAAAGATAGATAAATCCATATATAACTACATAGGTGATTTGGAAACTGAAAATAAAGAGCTTAAAGGTCGTCTCAAGGAAACCGAAAAGCAATTTCTAAAAATTGGAGATGAAGCTGTCAGCGAAATTAAAGAGGAAAATAAACGATTGAAAAAAAACCTAAGGACTGCAAATAAAGCTCTTGAAAATTTTGAAGGGCTCAAGAATGATAACAGGGATTTGAGAAAATATAACAATCAATTGGAAAAGGATATAAACAAGGCAAATGTAACTATTGGAAAACTTAAGGATTTTGAGAGTCCCAACAAGACGCTGAAAAAGGAGCTCACGAGGGCCAATCGTGATGCTAAAAGGGCTGACTTATTCAAGGCCAATTGTGTAGAGTTGAGGAAAAATCTTACCAAAATGAAAAACCAGCTCTCGAAAACTGAGGGAAAGCTTTCCTTATATCAGTATACGGATCTTTCCGTTCCGACTACGTGGATGGGAAGTGCCAACCTGTTTTTCTATAGATACATGCAGGAAAAAGAACTTCCCGTATTCGATGTTTTCATAGAAAGATATGAGGGTGTTTTTGAAGAACTTCTATCTAGTTTCCCAGATTATGACCGGATAAATGAGGCACTGAAATTCTCTTCATCTGACCTTGAAAGTACAGATGAGTACCAGAGGTTAGTTGAACAGGCTAATGAGTATATGAAAAATGATGATAATCGTTCAGGAGAAGGGTTTGATAAGAAGGACCTTGAGGAGACTGAAGGGAAGATAAAACTAATGAGAGATATGCACACAAAGGGGAAGGACGCCCGTGAGATGTTCGAAACCAAAACAGGGAGGGTAGAG
>CAZSYZ010000092.1:0-1877 GCA_964611445.1 uncultured archaeon
ACGAAAAACCTTTCTATGAGTATCTGGGGAAGTTCTGGGAGGCGTTTGCTCCCTGGTGCGTTCTTGTGCCGGCTGTTTTCATCTGGGCGTGGCGCATGAGAAGACAGGATAAAAACGGGATGTTTCTGCTGCTCTGGTTCGTGTCGGGATTCATCCTGCTCTCGGCCGCGGGGACAAAACGTAACATCTATCTTGCCCCTCTCAGCGCCCCGTTCGCTATCCTGGCTGCGCTGTACATGCAGAAAATCGAGACAGAGGAGATAAGAGACCGGCTCTCTCGCGTTTCTCAGGCAATACTTATTGCCATCTGCGCCCTGTCACCCATCGCTTTCGTAGTCGGTACCTGTTTGCTCGATATCTGTTCGGAGGCGACTTTCGTCCTGTTCCCCCCCATCCTCGCCATAGCGTTTATCATGCTTCTGAGGCAATTCATCAAAGACAAAAAGATTAATTTCGCCTTTCTTTCCGTGTTTCTCTTCCTCACCTTTTTTGCCTTCACTTCCACGTTCCACCCACGCCTGAACAAGGAAAAATCCGTAAAACGGCAATGCCTCGAGATAAAGAGAATCCTGGATGAAAGAAAGCAGCCCCTGTATGCCCTCGTTCCCAGCGAGTTTTCAAGAGGGTCCATATCGTTCTATACGGGGTATTTCATGATTTCCCTGCATGATTTCGATTCGGTCAGAGAGGTCTCTGAAAAAGGGAATGCGTTGATTCTGATTGTTGACAGGACCAAGGACCTGTCGCTTTTCAAGCACGCTCATGAATGGTTTCCCGAGATACTTTTTCACGGCCTCGGCGACTACGGGAAAAGGCCCATGTGGCTGCTGGGCAACGGGCACAAGGCTGGAAACGGTGATAAAGGAAAGAACCAGTGACTTCAAAAACAGACATATCAGTCGTGGTGCCGGTGTTCAACGAGAAGGATAACATCGAGGAAATGAACAAGCGGCTTTCAGATGTCCTGGGCCAATTGAACCGCGCTTATGAAATCATCTACGTCAACGACGGCAGTAGAGACGGCAGTGGTGAGATGCTCAGAGGAATTTCAGAAGAAGATGGCCATGTTACGGTAATTGAGTTCAACAGGAACTACGGGCAGCATCAGGCGGTATTTGCGGGATTCGAAAAGGCGCAGGGCGAGGTTGTCGTTACGATTGATGCCGACCTGCAGAACCCGCCCGAGGAGATTCCCAAACTCATCGAGAAATCGGATGAAGGGCACGAAATAGTCTTTTCCGTGCGGCAGAAGAGAAAGGACTCCTTGTTCAGGAAACTCGCCTCCTTCATAAGGAATGTGGTTACGGCAAAGACAACCGGAGTGAAACTCAAGGACTACGGGTGCATGCTTGTCGCGTACAAGCAGGACATAGTTCGCGCCATGTGCTCTTCGCAGGAGATTTGCACATATATCCCCATGCTTGCCACCATGTACGCGAACCCGGAGAAGATAGCGCAGGTGTCGGTGAATCATTCCCCTCGCACGAAGGGGGAATCCAAGTACTGCCTCATGAAGCTGATAATGCTCGAATTCGACCTTATTACAAGCTTTTCCATTTGGCCGCTGAGAATGATGATGCTTCTTGGGACGCTTGTTTCAATCCTGGGAGTTCTTTTCGGGTTATTTATCCTGGTAATGCGATTTGTAATGGGCAGCGACTGGGCGGCAAGCGGTGTTTTCACCCTTCTGGCGGTGCTCTTCGTGTTCATAGGCGCTCAGTTCTTCGCCCTTGGCCTGCTCGGCGAATATGTCGGAAGAATCTACTCGGAGGTCAGGAAGAGGCCGCGATACATTATCAAGGACATCTATTCGAAGAAGGACCAAGAATGAGAATTGCAGTTTTCGGCTATCACAATATCGGCCATGATTGCCTCGA
>CAZSYZ010000092.1:1977-4124 GCA_964611445.1 uncultured archaeon
TCGGCGCGATGAACATGCACGGCTCGCTTCTTCCGAAGTACCGCGGCCGCTGCCCGGTGAACTGGGTGCTCATAAACGGAGAGATGGAAACAGGCGTTACGCTCCACTACATGGTCGAAAAGCCCGATGCCGGCGATATCGTCGGCCAGAAAAGGGTGGAAATCTCTTTCGAAGACACAGCTCTTTCTCTCATGGGCAAACTGGAAAAAGCGGCGGTCCGGTTGCTCGAAGAAACATGGCCGCTGATTAAAGAAGGTAAAAACAAAAGAACAAGGATGGACTTGTCCAAAGGCTCGTATTTTGGCGGGAGGAAGCCTGAAGATGGACTGATAGATTGGGACAAGACAAATACCCGGATATACAACCTTATACGCGCAGTCACGCATCCCTACCCGGGCGCATTCACATACTACAATGGCAAAAAGATACTCATCTGGAACGCTCTTCCGGAGGAACCGGCTCACAAGGCAGACCTCCTTCCGGGAAGCGTGATTCTGGAAGGAGACGGCCTCAGTGTTGTCACAGGCAGAGGTCTCATGGAGATACTCCTGGCGCAGATTGAAGGGCAGAAAGAAGTAACCGGTGTTGAACTCGCCAGAGTAGCGGGTTTCAGGAGCGGCGAAGTTCTCGGAAGGGAGAGGCAACTGTGAACGTACTGATACTCGGTGTCAATGGTTTCATAGGGAACGCTCTTGTCGGGGCTCTCCTCGAAAGAACAGACTGGGAAGTCTATGGAATGGACTTGTCCTGTACGAAGCTCGGCCATTCCATCGACAACCCGAGGTTTCACTTCATAGAAGGCGATATCGGCATCAACAGGGAATGGATTGAGTATCACGTAAAGAAGTGCGACGTTATCCTGCCGCTCGTCGCCATCGCAACCCCGATGACGTACGTGAAAGAACCGCTTAAGGTGTTTGAACTCGACTTCGAGGAGAACCTCAGGATAGTCCGCCTGTGTGTCAAGTACGGCAAGAGAATAGTTTTTCCCTCCACCTCGGAGGTCTACGGGATGTGCACCGACGCCGAATTCGACGAAGAAACAAGCAATATGGTACTTGGCCCCATACACAAGCAGCGATGGATATATTCCTGCTCGAAGGAGCTGCTCGACAGGGTAATATGGGCATATGGCCAGACCGGACAGCTTGAATTCACACTTTTTCGTCCGTTCAACTGGATAGGCCCCAAACTCGATGATATCTACGCCGCCAGAATCGGCAGCTCCCGGGTGCTTACTCAGTTTATTGTAAACCTTGTCCAGGGAGAACCCATAAAGCTCGTTGACGGTGGTTCACAGAAGCGTTGTTTTACATACATAGATGACGGCATTGACTGCCTGATGAAAATCATTGAGAACAAAGACAGCATCTGCAACGGTCAGATATTCAACATCGGGAATCCCGACAACGAATACTCTATCAGGGAGCTTGCCCAGAAGTTGATAGAGTTGTTCAGGCAATATCCGAAATACAGGGAACTCGCGGCTGCCGCGAGGATTGTTGACGTGTCTTCGCAAGAATACTACGGCGGAGGTTATCAAGACATCTCTTCGAGGAAGCCTTCCATTAAAAAGGCCCGGACGCTGCTCGGCTGGGAGCCGAAGGTGGGACTCGAAGATGCCCTCAAGAGTACTCTGGCCTTCTTTATCAAGGAATGCAAGGAGAATGGTTTTATCCGATGTCATCAGAACGCGTAATTTCACTCAAGGTAGATGTAGATACATACAGGGGCCTGAAAGAAGGTATTCCTGTTCTCATCCAACTGTTGAGGAAGCACAACGTCAAGGGCACTTTCTTCATCTCCCTCGGGCCCGACTGTTCGGGCAGGGCAATCTTCAGTATCTTCAAAAAAGGCTTTCTGAGAAAGATGCTGCGCACGAACGCGACGAAGCTGTACGGCATTAGGACCATGCTGTATGGAACTTTGCTGCCGGCTCCGATAATGTCGAAGAAGCTGCCGGAAGTAATAAAGTCAATAGCGGATGAAGGACACGAAGTAGGCATACATGCCTGGAATCACCGGCTGTGGCAGGACAAGCTGGATAAACTTCCGGAAGAGAAAATCAGGGACGAGTTCGAGAAATCCTTTACGGCATTCAGAGAGATATTCCGCTTCGAGAAGTTTATCCAGCTTGTCCTGCCACA
>CAZSYZ010000093.1:0-4120 GCA_964611445.1 uncultured archaeon
CTGACTCATCCTGGCAGACCTGATGTATTCTGCCAATCCAGCAGCGGTGCCGGAACCGAAATCAGTGAGAGCGTTCTGGTACCATGTTTTCGCGAAATCTGCATATTCACTGTCTCCAGTAGCTTCTGAAAGCTCAACTAGGAAAGTGATGTCCGGTCCTCTTATCCTGTAACCTGTATCTCCACTGTTGTCATCTATATAATCATATGCATCTAGGCATGCATCAAGATAATCTGGATTTCCGCTTGCCTTGTAAGCATCAAGAAGCCCCAGTGCCGTAACGCCTACTGTGTTCTTTGGTGAGGGAACGCCTGTACTGGGATCCGTGTCTGTGCTGCCCCATTCCCAGCCGCCATCGTTGTTCTGGGTTTCTTCAAGCCTGTCAGCACCCAGCATAGCTTCACTCCAGTAGACATTTGGTTCATCTACAGACTTCTCAACCAGGGGCGGCGTCTTGTCAACGAAGAAGCAGTTCGTCTTTACGTCTTCAACGTTACCAAGCTCATCAACGCTGTAGTAGAATAATACATGACATGACTGTTCCTTCTTGTCGAATGGCTCTATGTATGGAATCCAGTCGCCAGGATCTCTATTTGCAATATCCCAATCAGCAAGTTTATCGCAAAGGTCTTTGTCAAGGCATGGGTCATCGGGCTCACAGTAGTTAACTGCCTCGCTCGTAAGTACATTCTTGTACAATGTCTGTGCCACACCTATGTTGCATCCTTCACCTGTCGGATCGGGGTCTTCAGGATCGAGTACTATCTTGGTCACACCATCAATCCATTCCACGTTGCCCTCAATTTTCTGAGGACCATCGAACCACTTTTCGGTTTCCGGCGGTGTGCCGTCAACTCTCTCCCACTGCTCGTGATCTGCTTCGTTACCTGCCACATCGAAACATCTAATCTGAAGGTGATGAAGGGAGTCTTCAGTATATTTGAAGGTGAATTTATAATGAGGGGGGGGATTCGTATCTGTTATTGTGTCCCAAACTATCTTCGTCCAAGGAAGAACTTCCACACCGTCAACATCATATCTATATTCACAGTATTCCAGACCACTTATAGCACAGTCTCCCCGGTCATAGACCTCAATGTCTATAGGCGTATCTTGGGTTATCCAAGTCTCGTCGTTCTTGATAACCTGCGGGCTACCGAGGGTTTTGATTATCATCGGCTCAACGTCGTCAACGCTTGTTGTATCATATAAATATTTCCAGTAGTCTGTAACGTCTCTTGTTTCAAATCTCCATTCCAGATTGCAGTATTGTTCGCCAGCTGGAGGTGTGTGGGCTGAAAAAGTAAAATCTCGACATTCACCATCTTCATTTATTGGGTCTGACCCGTCAGAAACATAGAAGCATGCTGGATATGTAGAAATATATAGCTTTTCCCAGCCCGGCTTGTCGTCACATTCAAAGTTGGTGTAATAAACTGAACCATCATAATTCTTGTAAATCCTCACTTCGTTTACTGTATCTCCGCTTGTTTTACAGAATGTTACTGTATAGTCAACGTCTGAGCCTGCAGGTGACCATTCAGGCTGAAGCTCTGCAGTGCTGGTGTGGGTTGCAGCGGCAGAAGGAGCGAGGAAAGCGAAGGAGAATGCGAACAGAACTAGAAGTGCGATGGAGTTCCTACACTGCCAGGAATGATTTTCGCGCTTCATTTCAATCAATAATTTAGAAAGGGGTGGAAAGTTTTATAAGTGTTTTTGCATTTGCATTACGGGCGTAATTGTTCCGTAGTGGAACCGCAAGGAATTTAAAACTTACATACAATTTCATATCATTGAAGTTCGCAGCATTTGAGTGTTACTATGATGCCAGTCCAGATTCGCCTGACAAAGAGGATTGTCGAGGAGATAGACCAGCTTGTTGATGCAGGCCTCCACTGCAGCAGGTCCGATTTTGTGAGGGACGCGATAAGAAGGCACATCGAGTCCCAGAAGCGCGAGTGAAGCCAAAGCCCAGAGACTTTTTATATAATATATTATATATACCAATTACTACAGTTAGCAGGGCAGGCAGATGCCGCGGTCCAATAAATAAAAAGCCGCGGGTAAAGGTTTTTGCTATGACGTCTCAGGAGAATGTGGAATATGGATGAGAAAGCGGAAGATTTGGAAATGCTTAATTTCTTCGGCAGTTAAACGTTAGTACGTAGTAATAATAGCTGTTAGTAATTAGCTGTTCTTGCAGGCGTATTCACCGTGACCTTCATCCTCGTCTTCAGGCACTACAAGAAGCCGAAGCTCCAGGCGTTCAGCCTCGCAGCCATGGTCATGCTCATCGGCCATCTGATGGCGGACATGATAATAGGCATATACGGGGTGCCTCTCTTCTTTCCCTTCTACGGAGGGCTTTACATGATCCCGCACAGCTGGAACTTCATCGAAATAGACCATTCATACGTGATAGCGCCCACGGGCATAGCTGTCGCGGCCTACTTCGCCCTGATATTCGCCATAACGGAGGCGTTCGGGCGAGAAACTAAAGATCGTATTCTGAGGCTCAAGAAAACGCTCCGAAGCGGCTTCCCGTGAGGGAATGCGGTCGACTGTCAGGGAATAATGTTTAAATAACCCTGCTAAAATCATTAAACTTTAAATAATAGCAGGGATAAAATTATATTCATGGAATATGTGGAACGTGAGATGGAGACCGAGATTGAAAAATACATGGGCAGCAAGGAAATGCTGGCAGTCGTCGGCCCGAGACAATGCGGAAAGACGACCATGATAAACAGGATACTCGACCGGGAGGAAGCGAAGGGAAAAATTGTCAGCAGGGTAAGCTTCGATGACCAGAAGGTTCTGGGCGTTTTCGAGAGGGACATCGATTCCTTCGTTGAGATCCACGTGAAGGGAAAGGACATCCTGTTCATAGACGAGGTCCAGTACTCGAAAGAGAGCGGCAAAAGGCTGAAGTACATGCACGACAGCTTAAAGACGAAGGTAATAATCTCGGGGTCTTCGGTGCCCGAAATGTCGATATACAGCCTGAAATATCTGGTGGGAAGGATCCTTACGTTCACGCTCCAGCCTTTCTCATTCAGGGAGTTCCTGAGTTTCAAAGAGCCGTCGCTTCTGGATGTTTTCGATAAAGCGGCTTACAAAAAGGACATCAAGGACCGCCTCGGGAAGCATCTCGAAGAGTACATACTGTTCGGCGGCTTCCCAAGGGTGGTGCTTGCAAAAGACCGTGATGAGAAAAGGAAACTGCTCGGGGCTGTTTTGAACACTTACATTCTTAGGGAGATAAGGGAAATACTCGACATAAGCGAAGATTACAGGCTGCTGGATCTCATGAAGTCGCTTTCGCTCCAGACGGGAAACATCGTCAATTACAACGAGCTCTCGACGCTGACGGGCTATTCGTACGTTGAGCTGAAGAAGTACCTTAACATACTGGAAAAAACCTTCATATGCGCCTTGATAAGGCCGTTTTTTACGAACAAGAGGACGGAGCTCGTGAAGAACCCCAAGGTGTACTTCTTCGACACCGGGTTCAGGAACGCGTGCATTGACAACTTCAGTACCGAAAGGACCGACAAGGGAAGCCTGCATGAGAATTTTGTCTTCGCGGAGCTTGCAAAAAAGGGAGAGAGCGTGAAGTTCTGGAACACCAAGTCGGGCGCGGAAGTGGACTTCGTGGTCGAAAAGGGAGGGAAGACAATACCGATAGAAGTCAAGAGCAGGCTTGGAGGGGGAAAGGTAACGAAGTCGTATGATTCGTTCATAGGCAAGTATGCACCGGAAAGGGGCTACATCGTTTCGCTGGATTTCGAAGGAAGAAGAAAAGTCAAGGCCTGCGAAGTAAGCTTCGTCCCGCTTGTAAAATTCCCCTCCCTCTTCAGGCCATGACGTGTCGTCTCCCCTGTGTCCAGAGGATTCTCAAGTATGCCTTCCCCCTGCCGGGAATATGGCGGTCGCGGCCTGCTTCGCCCTGATATTCGCCGTAATAGAGGCCGCAGGGTACAGGAAAAGGCGGGATAGAGCTTCGGCTGGCCTCAATAAAAATATAAAGAAATAGGAAAAATGAAAAACTGGTTTAGTTCTTCCTCGAAGACCTGTAAGCGAACAGCAGTGCTATGCTTGCGATCGCAGGTGCCGTTGC
>CAZSYZ010000094.1:0-4008 GCA_964611445.1 uncultured archaeon
GGTAACGCCGCTCATCTGTATAGGTTCCGTGGCTGCGGCGTGGACGGCGCTTTTCTTCGCGCTTGCGAAATTTTCAGCGACGGAGCATGCCGAAAAGTTTGGGAGGAGGATTTCGGCGTTCCTGAGGCAGGTATTCACACCGATAAACTCGTCCATACTTTCGGCTCACTTCTTCGATGCGACCGCGACGTTTTTCGCCATAGCCGCATTCAGCACGATGGGCGGGTACGGCTACACCGAGCAGCATTTCCTCTCCCGCTCGATGATGCCTTTTCTGGGTCCCCAGGTAATGTTCCTGCTGAAGTTCATAGTCATTGTGCCCGTGCTGTACTACATAGACAGGTACGCCGAAGACAGGGAACTTTCAGGCTTCCTGAAGCTCGTGGTGTTCTTACTTGGCGCCGCGCCCGCGGCAAGAAATCTTGTAAGGCTCATGGCAGGCGTATGAAAACACTATAGTATCATACACTTTTTATGATGTCATAAACGTCCCTGTCTTCATCCCTGACGTATGGCCTGAACCTGGCTATCGGGCCAGCTTCAGTGAGACCGATGGACGTTATGGTATACTTGGAAATATGCCTTTTGAGCGCATCAAGAACCCTTTTATGATAGTCGCTGAGAAGCTCATCCGGCAGCCTTGTCACGTTCTCGGGATTCAGAGAGCCTCCGAACTCGTTGCTTGGGATGTAAGGGTTGACAATGAGCGCCTTCTGGGCGTCCATCGTGCACAATAGAATGGTGGAGGCGCCGGTGGTGGATGAAGAGCAGGCATCGTCAAAGGCGAACTCCGTGTCTTTGGTCACCCATTTTCTGAACCTGAACTTGGCGTCCGCGCGTATGTAGTACGTGATTGAGGGTGTGTCGAAGTCAGCTATGCTGCTGCTGGTGCAGTATATGGCCTTGTTCTTCACGTCCTTCCCGGACCACGTGTACTTTATGATGCCGCTTCCTGAAGGCTCCCTTTTTGCGGTCGGGGTGCACAACAGATTGTTCTTGTCAAGTTCTTCGGGCACCTCGAATGAAATCACCGTATCTGCGTGGTCCCAGACTATCTCGGAGTTCGCTCCCTCCGCTGACGTGAGATTGAGACCCAGATAGAACGGCCTGTTGCCCGCGACAATCGGCTGCTCGAATGAACCTATGGAGAGCTTGGCCGGCGATGTCGAGATGTATGATAGGACCTTTGACTGGGTGAACGTGCCTTTGGCGGTCCTGTCGCGCCATTCCCTGTTGCTTATTATCTCAAGTGGCATCCAGGAATCCACCTCGTACGTGTACTCCACTGTCATGGTCGTCCTGATATACTCGTTCCTCTTGGAGAGCTTTGAGAGCCATCCCTGCTTATTAATAGTCTCGCAGTCGGTCGCATCAAGACTGAAGACCAGAGGGACTACGAAGCTTGGCTCCATCCTCACAAACTCCTCTATGTAGCCTTCCCCAGACTGCATATTGAATGCGCTCGGAATCATCTTCACGGGCAGGTCCTCCTGTAAGCTGAGCGTCACCTCCACGTTAGTCGCGTCCCTCGGGCCTACGTTCCTGACATTCAACGTTGCAAGAGACCGCGTGCCGATATATATATGTGGCAGGTTAATCTGCTCCAGTTCGACGCCGTAAGCCCCCGTAAGGCCTGTGGGGCTCTGCACATACGTTCCTTCGGTTATCTGGTGCGCATAGCCGACCGGATTGGTGAGGAGCATGAAGGTCTGCCCGAAAGTGCCGCTGAGCGCGGAGAATCCCTGATTCATGGGCTCTATGACGGTCATCATGGTGTTGTGTATGCTAGGCCACCATGCACCGAAGAAACCCTGCCCGACTATCTGCTCTCCGCCGCCGGAGGAGTAGAAGAAGAACACGAGTATGAGCATCACTATTCCGGTGTACGGCCTTACGCTTGAAGGCGATGTGACGCCCCCGATGAGCGAGATTATCCAGAAGTAGAGGAATATGTTCCCGAAAAGCGTCCCTATGTCAAGGTCCATGTTAACGCCGAATCCCGGGCCCAGTACAGCCCACAGACCCAGAGCCATGAGCCCAAGGAAAAGGAACTTGTCAACGGTCTCGTACGTGGCCGTGGCGCCGCTTGCACCCCTGCCTATGGCCACGGCGAGGTTCTGCTTCTCAGTGGGGGTGGGGATTACACCAAAAAACGCAAGGCACAGCCAGGCAAGTTCTGGAGACTTGAAAATACCCCAGAACACAACGAAAGACAGCACAAGCGCCACAGGCACCCTCAGTATGCCTTCCATGAACTTCTCAGCCTCTTCGGTGCTGTACTCAGCAGGAAGGCTGAAATATGACGCGAAGAAGAACACCAGAAGGAGGAAACCCCTGAACGGGAGCTCCGTGCTGAAGAATCCGAGCGCGAGGAACGTCAGGGAGGCAATCTTGAGCAACGATTTCGTGACAGACAGGCCGGTGGAGACCCTGTTGTCATAATGCTCTTCGTCCGTATCCTCGTGTGCGGTCAGGCTGCCGAGGCGGTTGTCGCCATGATTGGGCTTTATCCGCAGCCTCTTGGCATTCGGAAGCATATTCCTTCCTGCCCAGCACGTGAAACCTACCATGAACTGCCAGCCGAACTGGGAGCCGACTATTATTCCTATCAGGAACAGGAGCATGGTCCCGACCCCGTGGCGCTTGAAACCTCCCTCGCTGTGGCGTTCCACGTGATCAAAGAAACGCTTGACGTTCACACGTCTTCCCTGGTCAGCTTCACCCCTTTCGGCTTCGTCCACTTCATCAGGTCTTATCTTCCTTCCTATCCCGCCCCTTCGCTCCCACCTGCGTCCGGACCTGTCGCCTGCGAGCTTCGCTTCGGTCTTTTTGCTTTCCTCGTCATAAGCCTTGCGCTCTTCCCCGCTGTACATCTCATGCTCGTCCTTGTCCAGTCCAAATTCCCTTAGCAATTGACGGTGATCAAGATTATCCTCATCCAGACCAAATCTTTTCATGTTGACACTTGAGAATCCCCGCTTTCTGAGGTCCTGCACGATGCGTTTTCCCTCGTCAATCCTTGCTTCTTGGTCGCGAACCGTGCCCCTTCCCACGAACCGCTCAATGGCGGCTATTAGTCTTTCCGGAATTCCGGTATCGCTATTTATGCCCAAGGCCTCCTGCTGCATTCGGGCCTTTTCCATTTTCCAGTGCTGGAAATCACGCTCGCCGAGATCCATAAACCACGGCTTGACAACCTTGATGCCGTTCGGGTCTATAAGGGGTTCTCCAGTGCAGTGGGGGTTCGTACATTCCAGCCGGTGAATGGTACCTTGCCCTGGCGTTTTGAATTCAACATGCTTCACCCTGGATTTGCACTCAGGACAACTCATTGGAAATTTGGCGGCTTCATCAACGCTGAACACAGGATGATACGGAACTAGGCCGTACTTAGATGGTATGAACTCACCGTTGCAGTGGTCGCAGTAGAATCTCAGCAGTGGCTGGCCGTCCCTTCTTCTTCCGTACTTTTTTACAAATTCAGGGTCATCCACGACATGCCTTTCTATAAGCGTATGCGTAACGTGCCCGAAAAGTCTTCCACATGTCGGGCATTCATGCTGATAGACGCGTTCCGCCTCATGTCCAAGACTATCACCTCCTCTACGACCTTCTGCTGGAGGCAGTTCTTTAGAACCACCAAATCCGCCGCCTTCACCGGAAACCCTGAATAAGAAATCTACCTTTGCCTCTTTGTTGACCTTCACTTCAGTCTTCTTCCTCGCCTTCAGGCGGCCGTGCCTGGGACTCTCGAACACGGCGACCATGTCGTATTTGGCGGCAGGAACTTGGAGCATCTTGAATGGGACATCCATACCGACAAGTTCTGCTGGAATATACTTTGGTATCTCTATTTTGGCGTTTACTTCCTGCTTCTCGTTGCCCACGACAAGAAAAGCCCTTGCGGTAAGATACCCATAAGGTTTATTACCAGCAATAGTTTCAACCTTAGCCAAAAGCACGCACCTATTAATCTATTAGGAGGCGCAACGTATATATTTTTGAAAA
>CAZSYZ010000095.1:0-4003 GCA_964611445.1 uncultured archaeon
CGATTCGAAAAAGAAGCCACGTTTGCTTCCAAATTCCTATTTCTACAGGGACCCCTTCAGTATTTTCGGAAAAGATGTAGTCATTTCTAGGATGGCACACTCAAGCAGGGCCAGCGAAGCCGAAAATGCTTATAATAACCTGAAGATTATCGGGGTAGACGAGGAACGCATTCATACTATATGTGGAGATGGTACTTTTGAGGGAGGTGATGCAATGATAATAGATGGCAAGGCATACGTAGGTAATGACACTAGGACAAATATTGAAGGTATCTGTCAAGTGGCGGAGGCCATCAATATGCAGGTCATGGTCATAGAACAATCAGATAATATGGAATATCACCCCAAATACACGTGCAGAATTGATCCCAAAACAGGAAACAGTGTTGCGATGGATGTAATGCACATGGACACTTTCATGATGCCCGTAACCCCAGAAAAGTTCGTGATTTGCAGCGACATTGCCGAAAAATGCGAAGTATACCCTTTCAACAACAGGTCTTTAGGGGAAAACCTGAAAGATTACATCTTGCGAAACTTCAGTACGATCGAATGTTTCAGGGAGGAACAAGTGGAAAACGGGACAAACATGCTTACACTAAGGCCTGGCTACGTACTTTCAAGTTCCCCTGAAAATTCTGAAGTCGTGAAAGCCATGAAGAGAGAGGGAATAGAAGTGATGAGCCTGAACATACCAGAACTTTCGAAAGGCGGCGGAGGGTTCCATTGTATGACAGGCTATCTTTTCAAGAGAATGTAAAAATGATAATTTTAAATCGGCTTCCCGGACACGGCTTTCAGAATCTTATGTATTTCAGGACTTTTGCGACATCTCCCTCGGAAATCACGAATATGGTGTCTGTCCAGCAGCTCATGGTCTGGCTTATGTTTATGCCGTATTCCCCGAATATCGAGTATATAGCCGAGACTACGCCTGGCGTTGTCTCTATTGCCTCTGGGCTCTTTAGAATAATCATCGCAAGGCCCTTTGTCGTTTTAATCAGATCCCTTCCGAATTCCTTCTCTATTATATCTAAGTATTTTTCAGAAAATATCAGTGTGAACGACCTTGACCCTTCCAGAACGTAAAATGTATCAGAACTTCTCCATACCATCTTTTCTATTTCCAGCAGGCTTTCGCTGTATATATTTTTTCCAGCAATCGCTATCACTATCTTGTTTTTTATCTCAAGCTCGCTCTCCCTGAGTATTTTTCGTATATTCTCTTCGTGGACATTCCCTTTTAACTTCTCCTCATATCTTCTGCATGAAATCAGGATGGCCTCCATGCTTGTCTTTTTTTCTATTTCGAGGTCTCTTGCTATCTTTCTTGCGAGCTTGGAGTAATTGATAACACCTTTTTTCAGGCAGTCCCTTATGCTGGGGTGTTCGGAGAGGTATTTCTCCGTAAGTTCCGATGTCGATTCCATATGCATTTATCGAAGTACATATTTAAATGTTTATTAATTTGGATATTTGTTCTAAATAGAACAAATATGTAATTTTTTGTTCGGAACGAAACGAAAACTATAATAAGGAGTTGGGGAAATGTATTTCATGAAAAATAAAGTAGTACTGGCTTACAGCGGGGGTCTCGACACGTCTGTCATACTCAAGTGGCTGACGGAGAAAGGCTACGAAGTGATAGCTTACATAGCCGACGTAGGACAGAATGAAGACATTTCCCAGGCGAAAGAAAAGGCCATCAATACGGGCGCTTCAAAGGTTTACGTAGAAGACCTGAAGAGGGAGTTTGTTACGGACTACATATTCCCCGCGCTGAAGGCAAACGCAATTTACGAGGGAAAGTACCTTCTGGGCACCGCACTTGCAAGACCCCTTATTGCAAAGAGACAGGTAGAGATTGCGGAAAAGGAAGGGGCAGAATACGTGGCCCACGGAGCCACCGGAAAGGGCAACGACCAGGTGCGTTTCGAGCTCACATATTATGCCATGAAGCCGACTATAAAGGTCATTTCGCCGTGGAAGGACGAAGAATTCCTGCAGGCATTCAAGGGGAGGACCGATCTCCTTGATTATGCCGAAAAGAACGGCATAGACGTGTCGCAGACGAAGGAGAAGCCCTACAGCGAGGACGCAAATCTCATGCACATAAGCCACGAGGCCGGAGTCCTTGAGAACCCTTCATACTCCCCGGATCCTTCCATGCTCAAGTACTGCAAGAGCGTAAGGGACGCTCCCGACAAGGAGACGAAGATAGAGATTCATTTCAAGGACGGGATTCCCATAAAAGTGGCAAACAAGGATGACGGGACCGTCAAAACAGACCCCCTTGAAATGATGGTCTACATCAACAGGCTGGGTTCCGAGAACGGGATAGGCGTGGTCGACATGGTCGAGAACCGCTTTGTGGGGGTAAAGAGCCGCGGAATCTACGAGACCCCGGGTGCGACCATACTCTGGACGGCTCATAAGGATATAGAAGGAATAGCAATGGACAGGGAGGTCATGCGCCTCCGCGACATGCTCACGCCCAAGTTCAGCGAGATTGTCTACTATGGATTCTGGTTTTCCCCTGAAATGGACTTCATACTGGGCGCGATAGAAAAGAGCCAGGAGATGATAGATGGTGTAGTATACATCACGCTTTACAAGGGTAATGTCATAGTTACCGGGAGGCATTCGGATAACTCCCTCTATGACAAGGACCTTTCCAGTATGGACATAGAGGGCGGCTTCGACCAGCAGGATTCGAAGGGCTTCATAAACATAAACGCAATACGCCTCAAGGCCCACAAGGCGATACTCGACAAGAACAAGAAGGATTACTTCGATTAGGGTGGTTCTGATGGTAAATCTGTGGGAGAAGGGCATGAAGACAGAGAACTGGGCAATCGATTTCACTGTGGGAAACGACTTCCTGCTTGACCAGAAGCTTGTGAAATACGACTGCCTTGCATCCATTGCCCATGCGGAAATGCTAAGGACTCTGGGAATCATCACCGGTCCTGAAAAGCAGGATATAGAGCATGTCCTGAAAGAGATAATCGGTCTTGACAAAAGGGGAGAGTTCATCATAAGAAAAGAAGACGAGGACTCCCACACGGCAATAGAGAATTACCTCACAAAGAAGCTCGGAGATACGGGAAAGAAGATACATACCCTCCGCTCGAGAAACGACCAGGTGCTGACCGCGCTTCGCATGTACGAAAAGGACCAGATCAAGGCTGTCATCTCCTGCATAGAAGGGTTCAAGAAGGCCATGAAGTCTTTCGATGAAAGATACGGTAAAATCGAGATTCCTGGGTACACACACACGAGAAAAGCCATGCCTTCTTCTGTCGGTTTGTGGATAAATTCGTTTTCAGAGTCAATGGACGACAACAAGAAACTGCTTGAAGCGGTTTTCGGTATCGTTGACCAGTCTCCCCTCGGGACAGGGGCCGGATACGGGCTCCCTGAAAAGATCGACCGCGAACTTGAAAAGAAACTTCTTGGCTTCTCAAAGGTTCAGGGGAACCCCCTCTACTGCCAGAACAGCCGCGGGAAGATGGAAGCAAGCATCCTGCATGCGCTCTCCCAGATTACGCTTGACCTTAACAGGATGGCCTCCGACATAATACTTTTCAGTGCGCCTGAATTCGGGTTTTTCATGCTTGACGATTCCATATGCACGGGAAGCTCGATAATGCCGCAGAAGAAGAACCCTGACGTTCTTGAAATCATACGCGCAAAGTACCACGAGATATCAGCCTTCGAGTACCAGATTAAGTCCCTTACCGCTAACCTGATATCCGGATACCATCGTGACTTGCAGCTTACTAAAGAGCCCCTCATGAAGGGATTCGAAATAGCCGATGGAATCCTGAAGGCCATGACAAAGGTTATCATAAAGCTCAGGGTGGACGCTGACAAGTGCGGGAAGGCAATGATGGGCGAACTTTTCGCGGCAAGGGAAGCCTACGAGCTTGCAAAGCAAGGGGCTCCTTTCAGAGACGCATACAAGTCGGTGTCAAGGAAATACCATCCACTAAAGAAATGA
>CAZSYZ010000096.1:0-3955 GCA_964611445.1 uncultured archaeon
CCCGCGATCTATCCCCTGGACAGCCTCCGGGGGGTGGTCAACATGTCCCGCCCGTTGTCGGAGTCCGTCACAGGCCCCTCGTAATCGTTGCCAGTGACCGATTTTGACTTCGCGCTGGCTATAGACGCCTCCGCGAGCATGCTGGCGCAGGACTACCAGCCCAACAGGCTTTCGGCCGCAAAGGATGCCGCAGAAATGTTCATTGACACCCTACCCGAGGGCACTAAAGTAGGCATCCTCAGCTTCTCCGGGACGGGCTTCGTAAATCAGGAACTCACCGACAGCAAGTATGATGTGAGGGCGGCCATAGATAACGTCGACATAATGATAGCGGGGGGGACCGCGATAGGAGAGGCCATAGTGTCCTCGACGGACATGCTGCTTCAGGGGAAGAAAAAGAAGGCGATAGTGCTCCTCACAGACGGCGAGAACAACATAGGGATTTCCATAGACGAGGCCCTCTCATATACAAAGAGATTCGGGGTGGCAGTGGACACGATAGCTGTAGGTACCGAGGAAGGCGCCGTTATCGGGAATACCACGTTCTACGTTGGCGTGGACACGGAAACCCTTGAGAGGATAGCAAATGAGACCCACGGCAGATTCTTCTGGGCCAGCAACGAGCAGGAGCTTTCGGATGCGTTCAGGGCGATTGCCATCGGCACTGACCAGCCGATTTCCCTCGACCTCACTTCATACTTGATGGTCATCGCGCTGCTCCTGTTCCTTGCGGAGCTTGTGCTTGTGAACACGAAATACAGGACAATACCCTGAGCTACTGCCTGTCCGTGAGGATGTCCTTGTATTCCTTGAGAAGGGAATTGTACAGCGATATGAATCTTCTGGTTTCGGGGTTAATCTACATCTTGACTTCGGGTGAGAGGCTGTCGTATATAACCCTGAGGTTTATGTAATCGTCCATGCACTCTTTAGGCTTGCCCTTCTCCATATTCGCCTCAGCCTTTAGAAGCAGGCGCCTGAGCTTGTCGACCGCGCCCTTGGAGTCTTTCGGTACAAGCATCTCCTTCTCCGGCCGCTCCTCGTCTTTGTGGGGCATTTCCGGCCGCTTCCTAGCTTCCTCCGGCTCAGTGACCGGCTTGTATTTCTCTTCCTCGGGAGGCGCTGAAAGTTTCTCTTTCGGCTTTTTCCCTTCTTCCGGCCCGGGCTTCTTTTCGGTCAGCTCCTTGCGGATCTCCTCGGCTACCTCATCTTCGCCCACAGCCTCCTCTCTCTTCCCGGACTTGACCTTCTCCTCGGCTTCCTCTCTCTTTTTCATTTCCTCTTCGGTTCTTCCCGTCACCTTCTCTATGATCTTTATTGACTTCCCGAGCAGGTAGTAGAATTCCTGTTCCGTCATCTTATGATTGCTGTACTCGGCCTCGGCAATCTGCATCGTGTAGTCTATAATGGCGTTCCTGACGTCTTCCTCGACGCCCTTCTTCACAAGCTCCTCATTGAGCTCCACGTAGGCGAATTCGTATGATATCTCGTAAAGCTCGCTGAAGAAGCTCCTCATGACCTTGTTGAGGCGGTTGAAAAGCTCCCTGGGGTCCTCCTTTCCCCCGGATTCCCCGACCTTCCTTATCTTTCTGAGAAACAGCCTTCCGAGCACCTCCTCCTTGCTCATCTCGATCTCCCTTGTCCTGAGAAGTTTTCTGTATTTCATCGTGATCAGCGATATGAACAGTATAAGGACGCAGATTGCCGCCAGCAGCATGTACCTCAGTTCAAGCATTGTTATCCCCTTTCAATCTCCTGTAGACATAGAGAAGCACGGTTTCCTTCCTGTATATGTATAGGAGTATTGACGTTATTATTAGTAACACGAGTATGAGCACGAATATCATTATGTCTATCCAGAAGTCTAGGCAGTCTTCCGTGCACTCATAAAGCTCACCGGCCTCGCAGATGCCGTTTCCGCACACTGCGACCTTCGGCGGCTCCAGGCAGGGCCTGCAGGGGCCTCCGCAGTCTACTCCCTCCTCGCAGACGCCTGTGACATGGCAGTTCAGAAGGCCGTCAGAGCATGTCGGGCACGGCGAGCATGGTCCGCCGCAGTCGGTGAGTATCTCGCATGACCCGTCATGGCAGTTAGCTATGCCGTCATAGCAGTCCGGGTTAGGGGTGTATATGCAGTACTTGGTGAGCTGAGGCTGATTAATGGTCGTTCCGCAGCCGGAAAGGTCTATGCATACCCTTGTCTGGACGCCTTCCTTGGGGCAATCTGACCATGCTGTGCATCTCCAGTTCTCTACGCACACCAGACCGGCGAACATTCCCTTCCTCCTTCCCACAGGGCTAGGCGGCTCCTTGTCGAGCACTATGAGATTCCATTCATGCCAGTCCGAGAGGGGCATAAGGTAGTGGCCGTCGTTGGCTACGACCGTCACATTGTAAACGCCTGAGTCATCATAGCTCGTTGATACGGTATAGCTGTAGACGTCCTCGGCCATGAGCTGGCCGTCTATGAGCCACGCCGTGGAGACCGTGTTGGTGCCGCTGTCGGGATCGACGACCGTTATGTTGAACCCGATGGATTGCCCTTCATACAGAGTGACGTTGTATTCGAAAGGTTCCCAGTCCGTGATGTTCGGCGGGTGGTTGGCGATCTCGATGATCGTGAAATTGCCGATGTGCCAGTCGGAACCCCCGTTGCCGTCATGGACCGTGTAGTTTACCGTGTAGTTGCCCACCTCATCCAGAAGGGGCGTGAAATTTATGGCGCCCGTCATCGGATCCGGGTAGAATATCGTGCAGTTCTGGCTCGTTGCATTCCTGAACGTCTGGTTACAGTCGAGGAAATCGGCGCCGTAGGTCAGAATGTCGCCGTCCTGATCAGTGGCGTTCATGTCGAAGTAGAAGGGTTCGCCCGAATTTGCCGTCCTGATGGTGAGCAGGGTCTTGTTTTCCATTACAGGCGCATCGTTGACATTGTTTACAACGAACGTTATGAATGCCGTCTCCTCCGCGGTCTCCCCGTCGTCTACAAAGAACTTGAAGCTGTACGTGCCAACCTCGCTCTGGACTGGCGTGAATGTGGCCTTTCCTGTGTCATTGTTAAGCACGAAAAGCACATCCGGAGGCAGCACATCATACTCTATCAACTCGGCCGAAAACGGTATGTAGAAGTCCGGGTCGTCGGCGATTATGCTCAGGTTGTAAGTCTCGTCCTCCCATAGCTCTACCTGGCCTGATATTATCTTCAGGTACGGCCATACAGGTCCCGGATAAAGGTTGTATGTTGTGTTCGTTCCCGGGCTGCTTGCATTCTCCGTGACTATGGATATCATGTAAGGGGCGTCGTTGATGTTCGTTATGTTGAATGTTGCGTGAATCTCGTCATGGAACGAGTTGCAGATGGTCTCCGTGGCTGCTATCATGACGTAGTAGACGCCGACGTCCCCGTTCCGGGGAGTGAAATCAACGATGCCCGTGTCGCTTGTTATGTTGAAAATGGTCGTGTTGTCCGTGAAATTCACCCCCCCGCCCGTCTCGCCCGTCGCGTTGAAATCGTAAAGGTATGGATAGTCCTGCTGGATTTCGTGGTATGATGTACCTGTTATTGTTGGTACTTCGGCGGAACACAGCTGAACGGTTCCCGTGGAGAAGGGTGCATACATACCTTCCACTGCAGTCTTCTTCGTGTTCAGAGCTGTTAAAGCTATTGAAATGTTAACTATCCAGACGATTAGAATCATTACATATAGCAAGGCCAAAAAATTATTGGTTATTTTGGGATTGGAAGGGTGCATACTTAATATTATGAGGAAAACCTATAAATTCACTGTTATCTCAAATTTTTCTGAAAATAATCCTGAGAAGACCCTTTCTGTAACTCTGATAATCAGTTCCCTCCGGAACTGACGCATATATAAAAACGGTTTTGTTCATCATCGGTTCGAGAATGAAGTTGTTTTCGCTGACGGACACCCATTCGCTTATGTTCCCATACTGA
>CAZSYZ010000097.1:0-3909 GCA_964611445.1 uncultured archaeon
ACGACCTTTATCTTTATCCAGTCCGTCTCGTTGGCGCTGACGTTGCCGCTGAAGTTGTACAGGACGCCGTAATAGCCGTAGCCCGTGTCGAAGTCCATGCCGGCCGTCCTGCACCTCACCTGCTGCTGGGCGGTCGTCCCCGTCTCGTTGGCAGTCGTGGTTACCATGTTGTACATCCACGGCGCCACCATGGAGGCTATGGAAAGCGATATCACTATCAGTATGACGACCGAAATTATGGGTGAAAGCCCCTTCATGCTTATTATTTGGGCATTGTCCTTAAAATTGTTCCTCGCCCTCGATTATCAGGAAATCCGCGCCCGACTCGAGGGTAAAGGTGACGCTGTAATTGTTGAGGAAAATATAATCGGTGCTCATGTGGGCCCTGACCTGTCCCCTCGGGAGCGCGTTGCCCGTGACAACAAGCTCCGTGTATCCCGTCCCGTTCATGGAATCGGGGCTGTTGTCTATGGATATCTCTAGCCTCTCCAGGTCCATCCACCTGTTCATGTCCTTGCTGTAGATTCCCATGAGGAGCTCGCTCGAGTTGCATGCCTGGTGCGAGCTTTCGGTCCCTATCTGCCTGAGCCTGACGATCAGGTGCTGGTTCTCGAGCACGAACGCCCCGAGGCTCTGGTTCTCGTACGCCCTGACGTCAAGGTTGGAGCCGGCCACGAGGTTTCCTATCTGCTGCATACTGCGCGGAGAGACTATCATGGAGTCCGTCTCCATGGTCCATCTGAGCGTGTCCGTCCCCTCGTCAAGCGTGAGTTCTCCCGCGCCCATCGTGACGGAAAGGCTTGTCCTGCTGCCCTTGCCCTGCGACGCGACGTCCTGTATGGCCTCGTCGAGCCTGAGCATGAACGATTTTGTCTGCTCGAAGACGGAAGAAGCCTGCATGGTGTACACGACGGGAGCTGCCATGGTGTAAACAAGGAAAACCAGCGTCACTATTATGGCGAGAAATATGACCTCCGTGGTTATGGCCAGCGCTTTCATATTTATCATTTGTTTTTCAGGCTAATAACTCTTTCCTCACGACTTTTTCCCCCCTTTCCATGGAGATGACAGAGTATATGCTCGTCTTGTTCGAAAGCAGCACTGCCTTCGTGCTTTCGCCGCCGGCCGTGACCTCCGCGTCGAAGGTGTAACCGGATATCGTGAAAAGGGTCGAGTTGACCGTGCCGGCGGCCACGTAAATGTCCCTGTAGGTCCCTGATATGTTCACGCCAACGGTCTCCCCGGAATCCATGAAGTTGCCGGCGCTGACGTTTACGTCTCCGTCGCCCGGCATGAAGACTATCCACAGCACGCCAAGGTCTATGCCGCGGCCCAGGACGGCGTCCCCAGAGAATCCGGTGAAGTTGCATAAAACGCCCAGCGGATCGGAGCTGTTTATGCCCGTGTTGAGCGCGTGGGGCATCTCCTTCTGCAGGTTCCCTGCAAGGAAGTCCATGTCGTCCGAAGGCGGGCTTGTCACCTGGATGGCCGGTGCTATTCCGAAGAACAGCAGCGCGCATATGAAGACTGCCCCTATCATGAAGAACTGCCCTTTCATCCTAGTTCCTGAAGACATAGAGAATCACCTCCACGGGCGCGTACTGCTCATCTCCGGAGAGGAGCAGGCTCGACGCCCATACGTTTTCACTGTCGGGGACCGTCCCCACGCAATCAGTTGCATTGCATATGGTCACGGAGTGGCCGAGGCCGAACAGATAGCCTGTGGCAGCTATCTCCGAGTTGACGGCGTCCGTGTCCATCTGCGAGGCGTATGCCCTGAGCGCGCCCTTCTCATAGGCGGATCCCAGCGCCCTGTATCCCTGGACTTCTGCAGAGGAAGACACGTGCACGCTCGTCGAGGTAAGGACAGCCACGAACAGCAGTATGACTATCCCTGCGATTACGGATTCTATGGTCTTCCACTGCCCCTTCATCACCATAGCCTCACGCTCATGTTCACATCGCCTCCCTCCCAGAGCTTTCCCGAGACTGGGTACACGAAAACGTCCCTCCCCGAGAGTGGAACCGGCGGGCCGCAGGTAAATGAACCTCCTGCGTGCTCGATTAGTATGTTGAAATCGAACGCCGTTCCTATCGCCCTTTTCTGGGTTTCGTACGTCTGGTTCATCTCGCTGCAGACCTGGCTGTTCCTGCTGCCGGAAAACACCAGACCGCTCTCGGATGCCCACAATTCCGTCTGGTTTTCGTCTGTCCCGGGAATATTCTGTCCGCAGTTCAGGGACGCGTCGAAATCCGCGCTCTCTATCAGGAAGTAGTTCTCGCCGGCGGAGAGGTTGGCCTTCCAGTACACCCTGCTGCCGGATATGCCGCAGGGCAGGCTCTGGTTCGAGAGGCGGGAACGAACTATCCTCGTCGAGTTCTCATCCCCGGTCCAGTTCATGTAGGCCCAGACCGTCGCGTTGTTCGCATCTGAAGGCGCGGTTATGTTGGCCGGGATGCTGGAAAAGCTTACCTTCATGTAATCCGCTATCTTCTCGGCGGCCTGCAGCGCGGCCTCGGACCTCGAGAGCGCCTCTCCCGTGCTTATCAGGGAGTATGACGAGAAGGCCCAGACCACGAACATGAGAAACGTCACCACGGCAACTATCCAGTCTATGCGCATAGTTTATTTTTCTCTTAGCGCGATTATATGCTTTTTCAGCCAATCTGACCTGAGCCACGCCAGCCACAGCAGGAGGACCAGCGCTATCAGCCCGGCCTGCCAGAGCCAGTCGTGTATGGCCATGGCCGCCTCGGGGCCGTAGGCGTCCTCCAGCAGGACGACCCCGACGATCCTCGCCAGGTTGCCCGCGTATATCAGGGGAATCCCTATCACCAGCCCGGCCGCCCTCTTTTTCATGGTCGCACCCATGGTGGCGAGGACAAGCGCGAGGAAGCACAGCATGGACTTCCATCCCGTGCAGTCAGGTCCTGTGTAGAATATGAAAGGGTCCGTGTCCCCAACGTACATTATAAGTCCCTCCGAATGTGCCGTGAAGCCCATAACGTTAAGTATCCAGAGGGTGTTCCCAGACACGGCCTGCTGGAGCGGGAGCAGGCTTATGTCCATCAGAAGGATGAGATAAAGCGGTATCGAGAGCAAGAGGAACCTTACGAGGAACATCAGGGTATCATACAACTTCCTGTCCCTTTTGCTGAGCCTGGGGAGTCTCATATTAAAATTAGGTGTTAACTAAATTATAAGGGTGTTATGATGAGGACGAGGTGCGAGAGGGCCGTGCATGACATACTTCCGGTGTCAAGGTCATTGATAGCAGAGAAGCTCGTGGACGTTTACGGCTTTTCGCAGACCAAGGCCTCGAAATGCATGGGGATAACCCAGCCCGCGGTATCGCAGTACGTGAAGAAGATAAGGGGCAAGAAGGAGTTCGAGTTCACGAAAGACCCCGGATATGTCGCGCTTGTGAACGACGTGGCAAAAGGCCTTGCGGAGGGGATCATAAGCCCGGGGAACATAGACAGGGAGATGTGCAGGATCTGCAGGGAAATCCAGGGGGAATGCTAAAGTTATTTAAGTGTTGAAGACAATTTTTATCATTCAATGTGGTTCTGATGGTCAGGAAATCCAAGAGGAGAAGGGTGAAGGAAACCCAGCCGGAAGCGAAGGAAGAGCCGAAGAAGGAGAGCGCTCCGGCGAAGCCTAGGGAAAAGAAGCCTGCCATGAACCAGAACCTGATTCTTACTGTCGTGCTGGTAATAGCTGTCGCGGGCGTCGCGTGGTACGCCGGAGGCCTTTCGTGCACGCAGGTTACGGGTGCTGTCGCGGCCGGCCCAGAGGTTGTCGGCAACAAGGTTGTCGACTTCCTGCAGTCAAGGCTGGAAACGTCTTACCCGGGAATAGAGGTCGAACTCGCGGGCGTCGAGGATTATCCCAACCTCACGGACACG
>CAZSYZ010000098.1:0-3771 GCA_964611445.1 uncultured archaeon
GGATATATTAAACGCTGAATTAGTTAAATCCGCATTAATTTTTGCGATTATTGCTTACATAATTACATTCATAGCCAATTTTGTCGGAGTTATTCTTTCAGGAATTGTGATTTTTATGATGGGAGTGGGAATGTCCGCTGAGGCTTTACCCGCCATGATGACATTATTTGTATCAATTTTTACAACAATAATACCAACAGCATTTCTGATAATCGTATTATTCGTTGCCATCAGGAAGAATTCATCGAAGCTTAACTTAGGCGATTTAAAGTACCGCATGTTGTACCTTTTCTTAATTTACGTCTTCATTTTCATAATCGAAGTGATTGCAGGTTTAGTACTTTCGGGCGGAATTGTATTTCAGCCATATCTTTTGACATCACTGGTCGGTGTTTTAATAATCCCCTTTTTAGTTAAATGAATTAGTGATATTATGACCGAGAAATACGTCGGAAGGAAATTCAAGACGGAGTTCAAGGGCGCCGAGGTGCCCGAGGACACTAGGATATATGAGATAATCCAGCTGGCAGGCAAGTTCAAGAAGATGGGGCTTCTTCCGGACGAGGAGGGCGGCCACGCGGGGAACTTCAGCTTCCGCAACAGCAGGGGATTCGTTATAACCGCAGGTGGCGTGGACAAGGGCAATCTCACCCCCAGGAACTTCGTCCAGGTGCTCAACTGCAACATGGACACGGGAAAGGTGATTGCCGAAGGCGAGCTGCAGCCTTCATCCGAGACGTTCACACACTACCTGATATACAGGGAGAAGAAGGCCGTCAATGCCATAATACACGTGCACGACAGCCTCGTCCTCGAGAAGGCCGCGGAGCTCAAGGTCAGGGTCACCCCCAATCACCACCCATACGGCACCACGGAGCTTGCGTACGAAATTGAGAAGACGCTGGTCCACGGCAGGTACATCGGGGTCAAGGGGCACGGAGTCCTGGCGGCCGGGAAGAGCCTCTGGGAAGCCGGGAAGCTCATAGAGACCTTCCACGAGGCGGCAAAGAAGCTGTGACTACTTTTTGTTCTTGAGGTCCACATCTACCTTTACGACCACTTTCACGGTCGTCCTTCTGTAGATGTTGTACAGAATTAGGCCTAAGAATATAAGGAGCGCCTCGGATATCAGTATGCTGATGTCCATATAGACCAGCAGCAGGATGCTAGTCAGCAGGCCGAGCAGGGCGGTCACGGGGAATTTTCCTATGCTGAACGGCACCCTGAAAGACCTTTTCTCCCTCGGTTCCGAGTACCTCAGCAGTATCAGCGAGAGATTAACGAATACGAACGCGACGAATATGCTGGCCGTGGTTATGTTGGCCACGAAAGAGATGTCGCCGGCGAACAGGAATCCTATTGCAGAAAGCATCACTGCCGCCACCGCTATGTGGGGAGTCCTGGTCTTTGGATGTATCTTCGCCATGAACTGGGGAAGGCTCTCATCCCTTGCCATCCCGTATATCATCCTTGAGCCGACTATGAGGCAGATGAGTATGGTGTTCCCGGTCGAGAACAGGGCTATGACGCTCATCAGAAGGGCAGCTCCCGATCCTAGCGCCCTGTCCACTAAGAGTGAAAGGGGCGCATTTGACGTCGACAGCGTTTCCCACCCCACGACGCCTATCGCGGCTATGGCCACGAGTATGTAAAGCACGGTCGATATCCCGAGAGCAAGGAGCATGGCCTTCGGGACGACGTTCCTGGGGTCCCTGGTCTCCTCTGACATGTTCGCTATGTCGCCGAAACCTATGAATGCGAAGAACATCAGCGCGGCCCCTGCCATAATGCCGGAAAAGCCCGCGGGAGATAAACCGAAGTCCACGGCGGGGTCCATGAACATGAAGCCCACCATTATCACGAGCACAAGGCCGCCGGCCTCTATGAAGGTCGCCACTATGTTGAAATCGCTGGACTCCTTGATTCCCCAGAAGTTGAGCAGGCTGAAGGCGACTATTATTCCCGCGGCCGCCGTGATTATTCCCACAGCCGGGAATATCCTGTTGAAATAACCAGCGAAGCCCAGGGAGACGGTCGAGGCCGCCACAACCATCGATATCAGAAGCACCCAGCCCACGAGGAAGGCCACCTTCTTGTTGAAAGCCCTCTTCGTGTAGTTGTACTCGGCTGCTTCCTTGGGCATCATCGAGTTGAGCTCGCAGTAGCTGAGCCCGGTGAAGGCCGAAACTATGGCGGCGAACACGAACGAAAGCCACACCATGTTTCCGGCAAGGCCCGCGCCCTGGCCAAGCAGGGCGTATATGCCCGCGCCGAGGATTATTCCCACGCCGTACATGGTCGTCTCGAACAGCCCGAGGCTCTTCTCTAGCTTCGGCTCTTCCTTTGCCATAACAATCAATTGTCAGAAGCTGTTAAAATATCTCAATCTCCTATGACCTGCACGATGACTTCCCTGCTCCTCGGGCGCGTGTCAAAATCCAGAACCGCAATCTGCTGCCACGTCCCGAGAAGCAGCTTACCTTCCTCAAAAGGCACGGTTATTCCCGGGCCGAGCAGCGTTGACTTCACGTGGGCGGCCCCGTTGTCGTCTCCCCATGTCCTGTGGTGCTCGTAATCATCGCCGTACGGAGCAATCCTGTCGAGCGCCCTCTTGACATCCTTCACGAGATTGGGCTCGTGCTCTATCGTGGAAACGGACGCCGTTGAACCGTTGACGAACACCACGGCGGAGCCGTTCCTGGCCTTGGACTTCCCCACGATTTCGGACACCTTCCCCGTTATGTCTATGACGTCTCCGTGTCCCTTGCTGCTGACGGAAATGCGTTCGGTCTTTATCATGCTATCTATCCCTTTGTTGCTTATATGAATAAAAAACTTTCTGTGCATAATCGCTCTTTATGAGCTATAATTTACCTTCAAACTATATTCTTGGTGAGAGTTTTCACAGTGGGTTGCTTGTGAATGACAATTACAATCTTTCGAACAGGCAACGTTCTTATAATAGTGATGAGAGGACCGAACCAATAAAATTCAACATGTCTTGCAACGAAAAGACCGGGAGGTATTTCGTGGGAGTTCACGGGCACGTCTTTTCAGCAGACAGCTATCAAGAACTGGTCCATATTGTCTCAAATGCGATAATCGGCGATGTGAAAATGTGGGCCGATAATACAGACGGTACATATTTTACTTCCGAGACCAAGTATCGCCTAGAGGAAGTGAACTGTATTGATGTTGTACCTGGTCTGGTTAGAGTAAAGACACGGCACGGTAAGAAGGCCATCAAGGACACCGTCCCTGTCAATGTTTACCTTGCTTCCGATTTACAAAGAGACGTAATGAAAGCAGTAGAGCCGATATAGAACATGAAAATCAAAGAGAACCTGAAAAAGAATGAAGAATTCATGAATAACGAAAGAATGATGATAGAAAGAATAATTGATCCGCGTTACTCCACACCGAAATCCCATAAGAGGGGTTTCGGGACAAGAGAAGGCAAGACTAAGCTGGGAAGGAAGGAGATGATGAAGACAGAGGCGCCCCGCATTAAAAATAGATATCAAGGCGTCAGAGACAGGTATCACGTTTCTCCTCTTTTTGCTGATTTTTAAAATTTTGCCCCATTCTGTTAATTGGTGAATTATGGACAGAAGGACTATGATCATAGGGACTCTCGCCGGTTCCGCCTTGATCGGTAGCGGGATGGTTGCCCTGCTGAGCAGGCTCTATTATCCAGCAGCAGATGAATATTCTGAAAGGGTGCAGAGTTTCTTTGACGACCTGCTGGATGATAATGGGGACTCTTTGGGA
>CAZSYZ010000099.1:0-3760 GCA_964611445.1 uncultured archaeon
CATTCACATGAATGACGGGACTTCTATTCCGAGCATCCCAAGCGAATTCATCAGCGTCTGCCTGTATGCGTTTACGATCGCAAGCCTCGAATCCTGACTTTCGGACCCTACAACCTTCATGTTGCTGTAAAATCCTGAGTTGAAGTCCATTGCAAGCATGTTTGCATATTCGGCAATCTTGTTAGGCGCCAAGTTCTCCGCCGCAATCTCAAGAATGTGTGGATACTCGCCTATCTTTTTTATAAGCCCTATCTCGTAAGGGCTGATGATTTCACTGGACCTGAACTCGACGGGATCGCTGGCGCCGGCCTTCCTCATTATGCTCATCCCCCTTGCGTATGAATATTGCATGTAGGGCGCGGAATTCGAGTTGAAGTCAAGCGCCTTTTCCCATGTGAACTGTATAGGTTTCCTTGCATCCACGCCGAGTATCATGTATTTCAGGGATCCTAATCCTATCATTTTTGCAAGATAGTCCTTGTTTTCAATTTCAGGGTTTCTATTTCCGATTTCTTTCTTTGCAATATCGACAGCCTGATCGAGCACTTCCTCAAGGAAAACTACATTTCCTTCCCTTGTCGACATCTTCCCCCCCGGCAGCTTCAGGTGGCCAAACGGGAGATGGACGCATTTCTTTGCCCAGTCCTCTCCCATCATCTCAAGCGTCTTGAATAACTGTCTGAAATAAATGCTTTGTTCCTCCCCAACAACATATACCATGCGGTCGAAATTGTAGTTCTCATGACGCGTTTTCGCGGCTCCTATGTCCTGCGTGCTGTATATGGCAGTGCCGTCTGACCTTAGGAGGACTTTATCCGGAAGCCCGAACTTCTCGAGCTTGGATTTTATCGCGCCGCTCTTGTCCTTGTATATGATGTCTTTGTAAAGTGCGTCAAGTATGATATCTTTCCCCCTGTCGCCAAACTTGCTCTGTCCCGTAATCTCATCGAACTTTACCCCCAAGGTCGTGTAAATCCTGTCGAAGGCTTCCATGCTGAGATTGTTGATTTTTTCCAGTATCCTGCACGTTTCCGAATCACCGCCCTCGATTTTTTCAAGCACGGACTTGGCCTCCATAGTCCAAGGATTGTCATTGCTGTATTCATCGTCATTCAGCATTTCGGGAACATCCATGCCGACGCTTTTTTTCTCTGCACACCTTTCATTCTCGCAGAATTTGGTGTAAAGTTTGAGCATGCACTTTTCCGGGTCCTTCTCCATTTCATCCATGTTTCCCCACTTGTTGTAGGCGGCTATTACCTTTCCCAAGTGCAGTCCTACATCCCCTAGGTAGTTCATCCTGTGGACTCTGTAGCCCGCTTTACTGAGAATCTTTGAGATAGACTCTCCTAGGATAGTTGATCTTATGTGGCCTACATGCATTGGCTTTCCTGTGTTCGGTGATGAGTATTCGACAATCACAAATTTTCTATCCCCGATATCGCTGTTCCCGTATTCTTTCTTTTTTGAAAGGACCTCCCGCAGCACTTCGTTTACCACGGCCCCGTTCCTGTACTTGAAGTTGACGAAGGGCCCTACAGTGGAAACACTTTCTATCAAATCGGAATCCAGTTCTATTTTTTCCTTTATGTTCTGAGCCATTTTCGCAGGATTTTCACCCTTACCCGCTTTATTAAGATTGAAGCATGGAAAGGCTATGTCGCCGAATTCGGGGTTTCTCGGCTTCTCAAGTGTATTCCCTATCTCTCCTTCGCTGTAAAGCTCGCCGAAATATCCTTTCAGAGAATTTTTTACGGAATCCTTGAATTTTTTCATATATAAAAATTCAGAGTAAATCATTTAAACTTAACTGGTATCATGCTTTTGTCCCGACCAGACATTATGCACACCGTGTTTCCATCTTCGGAGGCATCCAGCTTCTTTAATGCCGCAAACACCGATGCCGAGGCAGGTTCTGGGAACATTCTATGCTTTCTTGTCTCCGAGAGGGCACTCATTATTTCCGGGTCGCTCACCTCTATCACGCGTCCACCGGACTCCCTTAATGCCTTGACAGCCTTTGCGCTCGTGTAGGATTCCGTTGCCACGATGCTCTCTGCAATAGATTCGGAAACATCCTGAAGCCTTACAAAATACTTTCCTTTACTCATGGCCTCCGCTATCGGTGCGGCCCCTTTCACTTGGACCCCTATAATTTCTGGAAGCTTATTGGTTTTTCCGAGTATCTTAAGCTCCCTGAAACCCTTCCATATTCCTGCCAGATTTGTGCCGTTTCCGCATGGGATTACTATCCTGTCTGGAACCCCCATATTCTCCCATATCTCAAAAGATATGGTCTTGTCCGCCTCTTCATTGAAATGGTTTGATCCGGGCGTACAGTTGAGGCCTTCCGGATTCATTTCTATTACTTTTCTGTAGACATCTTCGTAGGTGCTTCCGAGTTCCTGCACACGCGCCCCGTACGACTCTATTAAACCTTTCTTTTCGGAGTTCTTTGGAATAAAGCACGTAGCTTCCATTCCCGCTTTTTTTGCGTATGCGGAAAGTGAGAGTGCCGAATTACCACACGAAGCGACATACACCCTTCTTATTCCCGCTTCAAGCGCCATGTTTACCAACAGCATGCTTTCTCTGTCTTTGAAACATCCGGTGGGGTTGCAGCCTTCATCCTTCACATAAACTTTTTCGAACCCGCAGAAGTTTTGAAGTACCAATATTGGGGTGTTTCCCTCACAAAGGCTTGTTTTTATTCCCTTTATGGGGAGAAGCGGAATGAATCTTTCCAGCGGGATTTTGGAATTCTTCACGGTCGCCGGGAATTCTTTTATTTTTCCGTAATCGTACACTACGTCCAGAAAGTCGTAGTAAGGGTTTGGATGCGAGGATTTGTTTTCAAGCGGAAATGTCCGGCCGCACTCCAGGCATTTGAGGTTTCTAGCAAACATACGCAATATCTCCAAGGTTGAAACCCAAATCAGGGAAAATCCCCCCTGCATCTAGGTGACATATAACATTATTCTTACAGTGGTCTAAAAATCCATTTATGTATCCTTGTTTCAGGCCATTCCTTGATAAATAGTGTGAAAGTGCCACATCTATCGTTTCTATGTGCTTTTTATTACCCTCCGAAACCCCTTTTGGAACAGACTCTTCATTTTTTACCTCAAAAAAGACGTTCATAGCCTTCGTGCTGTCCCTCCCGGATTCCTTCAGTATCTTTTTCATTTTTGACTGTTCGGACCTGTAGCTTGCAGGAAGCAGCGTTAGTGAATAATCCGCACTGTCCAGCTTCTTTTTATGATAGGCCGCATCAAGAGTGGCACATGTTGGAATGTCATCTTCCATAAGAACTATTTTCTTGTACCTGCTCCCATAAAGGTAAATCTTCTTACCTTGGGCCCAGACCTTCTTTTTTCTTATGAGTTCCTCTATCAACAGTCTTGCATCTCCAATTAAATCGGCCTCCTTTGTTATAGTGTCTGGGTAGAAGTCAAGGCTTCCTGCATATTCAATGAACCCTTCATAATCAAAATTCCTGCCTTCTGGATTGTGCGATGGAACATTGTCAATCAGGATCCATCTTTCCACGTCGTATCCAGCCATCTTCAGGATTTTGTCAAGAGATCTTCCTACCTTGAAAGCTGTCTCATGCTCTTCCCCGGGTTCATGGTCTGTGTATATGTGGGCAGTCTCTAATATGACACTCCCTCCCTTGAAATCGTAATTATGCTTATTAATCCTGCGCGATGAATTTTCATTCAGCCGCTCGGGATAGAATCCAACCTTCTTGAGTTTTTTC
>CAZSYZ010000100.1:0-3493 GCA_964611445.1 uncultured archaeon
TATATGTAAATTCAAAACTCAGTTAGGTATAGCATCCAGTCCTGTCGTTCACGTGGGGAAGCTATTCATCGGGTCATTCTATCATTTCCTTTACTGTATTAATGCGATGAACTGTGACATGGTCTGGCGCTTCAATACCCAGGGGGAGATATTCAACGACGGATCCTTTCTGATTCACGAAGGTATAATCTATTTCGGCTCCTTTGACAACAACCTGAGGGCGGTTGACACGGCGACAGGAAGCCTGGTCTGGAAATTCACGACCGGGACGTATGGCGGTATGGGGACGGCCGCGGTATACCACAAAGGCATGATATTCCAGACAAACCGGGAAGGGATACTCTGGGCACTGGACTTGCAGGGGAAGGTGCTGTGGAAATTCAAGGTGAACTACCCCATAGCGAATCCCATCATACACGAGGACAGGATATATGTCGGGTCGGAAGACAAGAACCTTTATTGCATAGATCTTGAAGGCAGGGTTTTGTGGAAGTTCACCACCCAGGGAGCCTTGTGGTGGCAGCCCGCCGTATGGAACGACACGGTCTACTTCACATCGATGGATTGCTTCTTGTATGCGGTCGACATACCTTCTAGAAGGCTGGCATGGAAATTCAGGGGGCATGGCCCTCCCTCTTTCTCTCCCCCTCCTTACGAAGCCTACGAGCTGCAGCTCAAGATACCTGAAAGCGGTCAGCCGGAAGATAAGAAGAAAGCCTACGAGCTGACCCTCACCGGGGAGGATGGGGAAGAAGGCAAGTTCTACAAGTCTAGGATAACCTATCAGGTCAGCACCCAGTACGGTGCAAAGGGGAAGTACCAGGTCGATTCCGACGAGGAAGCGTTATAAAACTTTTTACGCTTATTTAATGGTATGGACGAGACCCCTTTCAGCTTCGACGACTTCTCCGTCGAGATGGAGGACTTCGAAGTGAGGAGGACCAAGAAGCACGACAGGATGTGGGTTGTGGAAAGAGGCGGGTCCATATGCCACATACCGTGGATCCAGGATGGCGTGGTGTATTTCGGTTCCCTCAACTACAACCACTACGCCGTTGACGTCAGCAGCGGCAAGATGCTGTGGAAGTACAAGACCGAAGGAATAATACTCGAGTCATACCCCTGTTACTGGGAAGGCAGGATATACTTCGGCTCCTTCGATCACAACCTGTACTGCCTGGACGCGAAGAGCGGGGAATTGAAGTGGAAATACAAGACCTTCGGGGAGATCAACTCACCGCCCGCAATCTGGAACGGGCGCGTCTACTTCGGCTCCAGGGACCACAACCTGTACTGCCTCGATGCCGGGACGGGCATGCTCTTATGGAAGTTCTACACTTACGACGAGGTCCAGTCGTACCCGGCCCTGCATGACGGAAAGGTCATGTTCGGCTCATTCGACAAGAACTTCTACTGCCTCGATGCCGGGACGGGCAGGATGATTTGGAAGGTGCCCACCCAGGGAGAGGTCTACATCCTAAGCCGCATCCTGGTCCATGACGGCGTCGTCTATTTCCCGTCTTTCGACAACAACCTCAGGGCCGTCAGGGTCGAGGACGGCCGCCAGCTTTGGAAGTTCAGGACAGGCAATTACGGGTGCGTGTGCTCACCTGCGCTTTACAAGGGCACCTTGTACGTCACCTCGAGGGACGGCTTCCTGTTCGCACTGAGCATGGATGGGAAGGAGAAATGGAGGTACGTCAGGAAGGACCCGATCAGCATCCCGGAGGTTTACGACGACAAGATATATTTCGGCTGCGAGGACAAGTACCTCTACTGCCTCAACCTGGTTGGGAGGGTCCTGTGGAGGTTCAAGACCGAAGGGGCGATATGGCTCAAGCCGGTGAACTTCGACGACAAGATACTGTTCACGTGCTGGGACTGCCACGTATACGTCGTCGATGCGAACACCGGGAAGCTGGTCTGGAAGTTCAGGGCCGCCGGCGAGCCTTCGCCTTTCCCACCGCCTTACGAGACCTTCGAGCTCGTCATGAAGCACGCGGGCGGCGTAAGGGAGAGGGAGGACAAGGCCGCCAGGAGGTACGACCTGAACCTGAGCGAGGAAGAGGAGGGCACGAGCGCCTACAAGTCCAGGGTGACCTACCAGATAAGCACGCAGTACAGCGAGAAGGGGAAGTACCAGATCGATTCGGACGAGGAAGCGTTTTAAGCTTTTCCATGATACTATTTGTATGCAGGAATCAGGCCTTTTCCTAGACGAGTTCGCCGTGGAGATGGGGGATTTCGTCGTGAAGAAGTTCAAGAAGTTCGACAGGCTGTGGAGAATCGGGGAAGGGGGGAGCGTCGACCAGCATCCCCTGATTTACAATGAGAGGGTGTATTTCGGGAGCATGAATCATCACCTTTATTGCGTCGAAGCCGGAACGGGCGACCTCTTTTGGAAGTTCAAGGCGAAGGACAGGATTGGCGTGATCTCCTCTCCCATAGTTTATGGTAACACGGTATTCATAGGCTCCTATGACCACAACATGTATGCAATCGATGCCGATTCCGGCAAATTGGTATGGAAGTTCCCGACCAGAGCGGAGGTATTATCGGTCGCATGCGTACATGAAGGGACAGTCTATTTCACCTCGAGGGATCACAACCTCTATGCCTTGACCGCGGACAAGGGAGAGCAGTTATGGAAGTTCCGGACGCAGGATGAGATGCAGTCCAGCCCCGCCGTGTCCGGCCACAGGCTGTTCATCGGCTCCTATGACAAGAACCTCTATTGCATCGATAGATCGGATGGTTCTCTCATATGGAAGTTCAGGACAGGGGAGGAGGTGCTGAACAGCCCACGGCACCTCATACACGAAGGCATCATCTACTTCGCATCCTATGACAACTACCTGTACGCAGTCGATATAGAGACAGGCAGAATGGTGTGGAGGAAGATGCTCGGATATTATGGCCCCATATCGACCCCGACCTTGCACAAGGACGTGCTCTACCAGCCCAGCAAGGACGGTATATTGTTCGCCATGTCCCTTGACGGCAAAGAGCTGTGGAAATTCAAGAAGAACAGCATTGTCGGTACCCCTACGGTCCATAAGGACAGGATTTACCTGCCGTGCGAGGACAAGAATCTCTACTGCATAAGCCTATCCGGCAAGGAGCTGTGGAAGTTTCATACCCAAGGTCCTGTGTGGTGGAGGCCGACCATCTGGAACGACACCGTCTATTTCGGCTCATATGATTGCCATCTCTATGCGGTGGACATCAATACCAAGAAGCTCGTATGGAAGTTCAGGTGCCAGGGCTCTCCTTCTTACCTGCCCCCGCCGAACGATGCCTATGAATTCCAGCTCAAGATACCTGAAGCGGCTTTGAAAGAATCGACAAAGGAGAAGAAATATGCGATGGGCATCCCGGAAGATGAAAGGGGTACGAGCGCTTATAAGGCCAGGATCACTTATCAGGTGTCGACGCAGTACAGCGAGAAGGGGAAGTACCAGATCGATTCGGACGAGGAAGCGTTGTGAGAACC
>CAZSYZ010000101.1:0-1364 GCA_964611445.1 uncultured archaeon
TTGTACAAAGGCAGAGTCTACTTCGCGTCAATGAATCACAACGTTTACTGCGCTGATGCCAAAACAGGTAAGCTCGTATGGAAGTACAAGACCGAGGACAGGATAGGGGTCGTTTCGGCGCCCATGATACGCAACAACATAGTATACATAGGATCTTATGACCAGTACATGTACGCGCTTGATGCTGATACAGGAAAGCTTATCTGGAAGTTCAGGACCCAGGGTGAGATACTGTGCGTAGCTGCTGAAAAAGACGGTATGCTATACTTTACTTCAAGGGACCATTTCGCATATGCCGTCACGGCTGACAGAGGTGAACTGGTATGGAAATTCCAGACCCAAGATGAGCTGCAGTCAAGTCCGACTATATTCGAAGACAAGGTAATATTCTCATCGTATGATCAGAATCTGTACTGCTTGGACAGGAAGACAGGCATACTGATATGGAAGTTCTCAGCAAAGGCTGAGATGATGAATGCTCCATATTACACGATACACGACAGGGTGATATACTTCGGGTCAGTTGACAACCATCTCTATGCGGCTTATGTAGATACAGGTAAGCTGAAATGGAAAAAGAAGGTATCGAATTACGGAGCCATGCCGACTCCATGGGTACACAATAACATATTGTACGAAACGGCATGGGAGGGGATTCTCGTGGCAATCGACCTGCAGGGGAACATTTTGTGGAAGTTTAGAAGAAACCTCATATTTGGTCATCCAATCGTACATGAGGACCGGATATATTTCACATCAGAGGATGAGCATCTGTACTGCGTGAGCCTTGAGGGGAAGGAGCTGTGGAGGTTCAAGACCGAAGGCCCGGTATGGTGGCAGCCAGCATTCTCAGAAGACATGATATACTTCGGCTCTTATGACTGCAACCTCTACTGCATAAGGAAAGATACCCGCGAGCTTGTATGGAAATTCAAATGCCAGGGGTCGCCGTCAGAGATGCCGCCGTTGCTCGAAGGATTTGAGATAGTGATGAAGCTGAGTGATGATGACGTCAAGTCCGAAGAGAAGGAGAAAAGATACGACGTCTCCGTCATCAAGGAGGAAGGAGATACCAGGTTCTACAAGTCCCGCATCACCTATCAGGTCTCGACTCAGTACGCCTCCAAGGGGAAATACCAGGTGGATTCCCAAGAAGAAGAGTTCTGAATTTCACTCCCTTGACATCTTCCAGAACCACTCAAAGAATTCCCTGAACCTTGCCGAGACCTTGTCGTTCTCTATTAGTATACCGAAAGGCTCTTCGGTCACCCAGAGGGTTATGCCCACCTTGCTGCCGTAGACGTATATGTGGCACGGCGACTCGAGCCCCTTGGGAAGGTAGCGGATTACCGAGAGCTTCCTTT
>CAZSYZ010000101.1:1374-3363 GCA_964611445.1 uncultured archaeon
TTCGTCACATTCTTGAAGTTCTTTACAACCGCAGGTGCAGGCATGTGGCTCATGAGGAACAAACTTCGTAACTTCCTCTGGTGGAAACTGCTGACGCATATGTGGCTGGTGACCTTTCTGGGCTCCCCGCTTCCTGCCGAGGGGGGTGTCGTTGTATATGCCCCTCATAAGGATGCCGCTCCTTATCCTCTTCATGTGCCACTGCTCTATGTAATGGGGAAGAAGCACTATGGTGGACCCGGAGGTTATGTCGAGGAACTCCTTTGCCCCGCTGGCGAGCACGTCGTCGAGTATGGACTTTATCCCCTCCTTGCCCATGTACAGCTCGACTTCCAGCTTCCCCCGCTTCCTTCCGAAAAGCGCTTGGAGAGAGGGGAGAAGCCCTGCCACGCCTGTTTCCTTTTCCTTTACTATCTCGAGGAGCCTCGCGGGGTTCGCGGGCTGGAACCTCTTCTTGCCCCTTATGAGCACGTAGCTCGCGAGGCCCTTCTCTATTAGCTGCTTCGCCGCGTCGTACACCGACCTCCGGTTTATCCCGGATTCCCTTGCGATTTCCCCAGCGAAGGCTGGACCTAGCTCGAGGAGGGCCAAGTAGACCTTGGCCTCGTTCCTGTTGAGTCCCATGCCTTCAAGGACCTGCTGCACCATCCGATATAGTTGGACGTTAACCTTAAAAATGAGGGGATGTTTGTCCCCCCTTAATTTTATTAATAGAGGTAGTCAAGGGCCAATTGAAAGCTATGGAAGAGGAAGATATCGATTCGGGGGAATTCGACGTCGAGATGGAGGACATCGAAGTCGTGCATGTCAAGCCATTCGAGAGGACCTGGAAGGCCGGTCCCGGCGGAAGTATCATGACAAGGCCGCTTATTATCGGGGATGTCGTCTATTTCGGCTCTTACGACCATAATATGTATGCATTGAACGCTGCTGCCGGCAAACTTGTCTGGAAATTCCAGGCTAGGGGGCCGATAGGTCCTTCGGCGCCGGTTTTCGATAACGGCAAAATCTACTTCGGCTCCTTCGACTACAACGTTTATGCGTTGGACTGCAAAACCGGAAAAGTTGTATGGAAATACAAGACCGAAGGGGAAGTTGTAAGGACTGTCTGCATCTACAAGGATTCCGTTTACGTGGGGTCAAAGGACGGCTTCCTTTACAGCCTAGACAAGGATAAAGGCACGCTCAACTGGAAATTCAGGACGCAGGGCTACATAGGATACACGGCAACAGCCGACAAAGGCAGGATTTTCTTCGGTTCGTATGACCACAACTTCTACTGCATTGACGCTAATAAGGGAACGCTGTTATGGAAGGTGCGCACGCAAGCGGAGATGAACAGCGCGAATCCTCCGCTGGTGTATGATGGAAAGGTGTACTTCGCCTCCTTCGACAACAACCTGTATGCGGCTGACGTGGAGAGGGGAAAGGTCATCTGGAAGCTCAGGACATGCGATTACGGAAACACGGCATGCCCTGTCGAGAGCGACGGCGTCCTGTATCACAGCACGAGAGACGGGACAATCCGCGCACTCACCCCCGGCGGGAAGATGCTATGGAAATTCAAGGCCCCCACGATGGAGGGCATACTCGGGCCGCTCGTCGAAAGGGATACGATTTTCATGGGCTCTGGTGACCATAACATGTACGTCCTGAACAAGAATGGAAAGCTTCTGTGGAAATTTCAGACCCAAGGTCATGTATGGTGGCAGCCCGCGCTGTGGAAAGACAGCCTCATTTTCAGCTCATGGGACTGTAACCTTTACTCGGTGGACATCAACACAAGGAAGCTGCTGTGGAAGTTCAGGGCAAACGGCTCCCCGTGTGATGTGCCGCCGCCTTTCGAATCGTTCGAGGTGCAGCTGGTAATTCCGGAAGAGAAAGCTGAGGAGCAGAAGGCAAAATCATACGATCTCGATTTTTCAGAAGAGGGCGGGCAGGACGCATCATTATACAAGTCCCGCATCACCTATCAGGTCTCGACTCAGT
>CAZSYZ010000102.1:0-3332 GCA_964611445.1 uncultured archaeon
GCTGACGTTTATGGCCTCGCAGCCGGCGACGCAGCACTTGCCCATGCCCCTGGCGACGACTGCAGCGTGGGACGTCATGCCCCCTCTCGCGGTGAGTATGCCCTCGGCGGCGTCCATGCCCTCGATGTCCTCGGGGCTTGTCTCGGTCCTTACAAGGACGAGCTTCGCCTTCGGGTCCTTTTCCTTTATCCTTGCGGCCTCCTCAGCCGTGAAGACTACCTTGCCCACCGCGGCGCCCGGGGATGCCGGAAGCCCCTTGGCCACGGCCTCCTCCTTCTCCTTCGCCTTCGGGTCGAGCTGCTTGTGGAGGAGCTGGTCGAGCTGCTCGGCCTTCATCTTCATTATGGCCTCGTCCTCCGTGAGCAGCCTCTCTTTAACCATGTCGACCGCGACCTTTACGGCCGCCCAGGCCGTCCTCTTGCCGTCCCTGGTCTGGAGTACGTACATCTTCCCCTTCTCGATAGTGAACTCGAAGTCCTGCATGTCCTTGTAGTTCTTCTCGAGTATCCGCCTGATCTTCTGGAGCTCCCTGTAGCTCTTCGGGTTCTCCTTCGCCATGTCGTCGAAGTGCTTGGGCGTCCTTATGCCGGCGACGACGTCCTCTCCCTGCGCGTTCATCAGGTACTCTCCGTAAAGGACATTCTCGCCCGTAGCGGGGTTCCTCGTGAACCCGACGCCCGTGCCCGAATCCCAGCCCAGGTTGCCGAATACCATGGACTGCACGTTCACAGCAGTGCCCATGTCGTCAGGTATCCCGTTGAGCCTCCTGTAGGCCTTCGCCCTCTTGCCGTCCCATGAGCTGAAAACGGCGTTCACTGCCATCTTGAGCTGCTCCACGGGTTCCTGCGGGAAGAGCTTCCCTGCCTCCGCCTTCACGACCTTCTTGTAATCCTCAACTACCTTCTTGAGATCCTCAACCGTAAGGTCCGTGTCCTGCCTTCCCTTCTTGACGCCCTCGAGAGCGTGCTCGAAGTCGGCATGCTCGACACCCATCACCACGTCGCCGAACATCTGGATGAAGCGCCTGTAGGAGTCCCACGCGAACCGCTCGTTCCCCGACTGCTTCGCGAGGCCTACAACGGCCTGGTCGTTAAGACCGAGGTTGAGCACCGTGTCCATCATGCCTGGCATCGAGACGGCCGCCCCGGACCTGACAGAAACTAGAAGCGGATTGCTATTGTCGCCGAACTTCTTGCCCATCTTCCTCTCGAGCCTTGCGACATTCTGCTCTATACTCTTGAGCAGCCCCGCGGGCCACTTCCTGGTTTTATTGACATTGATGCAGACCTTAGCGGTCACGGTGAAACCGGGGGGGACAGGAAGGCCTATCTTCGTCATGGAGCCAAGGTTCGCGCCCTTGCCTCCCAGAAGCTTCTTGTCCTTTGTATCGCCTTCTCCAAAAAAATACACCAATTTTTCCGTCATACGATACACCACCTTAATTGTTCACTTAGCATAACTTAGCAGTTCTGCGGCTAAGATAGTATTAATTATTTAAGTTTTATTTAAAGGATTGCCCTTGTGAGGCAATTTCTTTTTATTGCGCGCGGATAATTTCTTTCTGTGTGATTAATGCCAAGGTTTTTCAAGAGGGTTTCGAAAAAGGCCGGCCTCTCACCGGGAACGCTCGTACACGTGGGGAAGCGGAAGGTCGAGAAGACAGTAATAACCGTAATCAGTTACTCGGAAGGGGATTACGAAAAGAGGACCGTCGCTAAGATTTCCGAAGCCATATCCATGATAAAACCACGGAAGACGACCTGGATAAACATTGACGGCCTGCATGAGGTCGGCATAATAGAGGAACTCGGCGGCAGGCTCGGCATACACCCCCTGGTGCTGGAGGACATAGTCAACACCGGCCAGAGGCCCAAGTTCGAGGACTTCGAAAAATACATGTACATAGTCCTGAAGATGCTGAGCTTTGACCAGCATGAACAGGTGACAAACGCGGAGCAGGTGAGCCTTCTTCTCGGAAAGAACTTCGTGGTGACGTTTCAGGAAAGGCCCGGCGACATATTCGACCCCGTAAGGAACAGGATAGAGAAGGGGAAGGGAAAGACCAGAAAATCCGGCCCGGACTACCTCGCTTATGCGCTTATGGATGCGATAGTCGACGGATACTTCTCCGTGCTTGAGAGCTTCGGCGAGAAGATAGAAGGGAAGGAGGTGGGGCTTGTCGACGACCCGAAGTCCGACGAGCTTCAGGAGATACACGGCCTCAAGAGGGAGATGATATTCCTCAGGAAGTCCGTATGGCCGCTCAGGGACGTAATAAGCGGCCTTGACCGCAGCGATTCGGACCTCATAAGGGAAAAGACGCGTATATACATACGGGACGTATACGACCACATACTGCGGGTGATCGACACCGTGGAGACGTTCAGGGACATGTCGTCAAGCCTCCTTGACCTCTACCTTTCAAGCCTGAGCAACAGGATGAACCAGGTGATGAAGGTCCTTACGATAATAGCGACCATATTCATCCCCCTCAGCTTCTTTGCCGGCATCTACGGCATGAACTTCAACACGGGCTATCCGCTGAACATGCCTGAACTGAACTGGGAATACGGCTATCCGGCCCTGCTCGTCTTCATGCTTTCATTGTCGCTCCTCATGCTTTTCTATTTCAGGAGAAAGAACTGGTTCTGAGAGGCCGAAAATCAGAATTTAAGCTCTTTGCCCAACATTATTGCATGGGAGACATATCCAGGCAGTTCAGGCACCTGATGTGGTACGTTTTCGCAGGCAGTTCAGGGGGGACGGAAAGGGTCAGGATAATGGGACTCCTGCGGGACAGGCCGTCCAACACGAGGCAGATAAGCGAGAAGCTTGATATGGACCCGTCTGAAGTAATCCATCACATAAACATACTCGTCGACAACGGCATGATAGAGCTCGGCGGCAGGAAGGGTGAGAGCATGTTCTTCGTCTCGGATATGTTCGAAAGGGATATGTCAACCTTCAACGAAATAATTGAAAAGCTCGGCCTGAACCCCAAGAGGAAGGACATAGACTGGAAGGATTTCCGGATTGAGGGCAGCGACAGCTGGCTCTGGGGAAGAGGAGACGACTGATCACTTTCTGGTGGTGTGGACAAGGAACAAAAGCCCCGCCATCTGGAGTATGTTAAGGGCAAGGTTGTGCAGCGACACCTCGTCGAGAAGCGTGTAGTCTACGCCCGAAAGCAGCCGGAAGATAATCGCCGCGACGTTCTGGGCGAAAAGCAGCAGGGAGAAGAAAAGCAGGCAGGAGGTAAATCCAGACTTTATTTTTCTGTATCCCTTCCAGTAGAAGAGTATGAGATAGGAGAGAAGCAGGATATTGACTAC
>CAZSYZ010000103.1:0-3106 GCA_964611445.1 uncultured archaeon
GAATTTCGACTGGGTGTACGCGCATCTTGAATGCCCCTCCTGCAGGAAGAAGCTCGAGAGGATGGTCAGGCGCGAGAACAGGAACAGCGTCCTTTGTCCTGGTTGCCAGGCCGTAATGGAGATAAAGACAGAGAGCGACGCCATGGAGAAACTGGACAGCCTTGCCGAGAATCTCGGCACCAGGGTCGAGATAATATCCGTGGATTCAAGGGAGGGCGAGCAGCTCTTCGAGATGGGCGGCATCGCCGGGATGCTGAGGTACAACGTGTAAATTAAGTTTAAAAAACTTATTTTCCAATCGTGCTAATGGACGCCGGAAGTTTTGACACAAAAAGGTACCTAGATACGATTTCTCTTATAGTAGGCAGCGATAATTATTCCCGTGGCGATGAGTGCTCTTCCTGCTTGGATTATATACTGCTGAACCTGATGTGCTTTTCGTTTTACAGCGGGGTCTCAAGAAATGAATAAGAAGAAGACCAAACTGAGGTAGCCTTCTCCGGGAAAAAATGCCCGTTCGATTGCGAGGATGTCAGGGAGAAGGTCTCGAAGTTTTCAAAGGATGTTTATGACCTTGGCCTTGAGAGCGCAGATTCAGACGACAGTGACGGTGTTCTGGCTGAATTGGCCCATGCGATTCAAGAAAAATACAATGTAGATTTTGATGATTTTGAGATGTTTGCGCCTATGTACAAAGAGTTGAACAAAGATAAAAATCTTTTCCCTGATAAGCAGTTTCCATTCCTTTCATAACATACACTGCACATCTTCACTAGATGGGCGGAATATCCTGGATTCAGGTACAGCTTATAGACCACCTTTCCCACTTTTAAGTGATAAATTTATAAATATAAACGCTATTTCTATGCTATGACAGACGAGGCCAGTCCACCTTCAGTTTTCCTGAAGTCCGTGAAGGACCTTTACGACGTACTCCGAAGTATAGGTGATCTAGGACTCTACTCAATAGGCAACGGTTCAGCAAGGTTCTGGATAGGATCCTACATTGAGCAAGGTTTAAGATCCCAACCTTTCTACCGAACCAATTGTACTGGCTTCAGAATAGAGTTCATGGACTCACAGAAGCTTAAGGGAGTATTCCGCAACAGGTTCAATGAAGTACTGAAGTCAGCCTACGAACTCGGAAAATACAGTACCGCCACCGATATGGATTTAAATAACTACCTCAACTGCGTGTGGCCTCATATAGATAAGATGAAATTAAACCTCGAAAGCGACGACGGCAAGAAGGCTGATTTTTGGGATTATGGAGAGGAAATACTCAAACCCGTCAGCAATTCAGAGATTTTAGATATTTTTAAAAATTATACGTATGAGAGGAGTAGCTAAAGTATCTCGTCTTCCCATCTGTATATCTTCTTTCTGAACCTCCAGACAAGCAGTGTGAGCGCCAACCCGACGAAGAAGCCCCCCACTACATCCTCCAGGGTGTGGACGCCCAGGATAACCCTCGAGGTTGCAACCAAAAGGGGAACAAAGTAAGCCAGCAGGTATTTCCTCCTCCTGAGGAGAAGCACGAAGGCGGTGACGGCGCCCGTTATGGTCGAGGTGTGCCCCGAGGGGAACGAGAACGTCGGGGGGCAGTAGGGATTGCATCCCGCCCCCGGGCACGTTATGCACGGACGCGGCACCTGGAACGCAAGCTTGATCAGCTCCGGTCCGAGGATCGACAGCAGAAGCGCGGGTATCATGAGCAGGAGGAACTTCTTTATGATCCTGCAGCGCTTCCTCGCGTCCCTCATCTTCACGTATCCCCTGTCCAGCACAAGGAAAGCACCGACAAGCAGCATGACAGCGAAGGACCAGAGAACGGGGTCGCCGATAAGTGTGACATACGCCCAGAAGCTCTCGTACATCTTTAGAATATATGCCTTCTATATGATAAAAATCAATCATCCACGGGCCGGACCTTGACGCCTATCCCGGCCAGGTTCTTCTGTAACTTCTCGAGCGCCCTGTATATGTCGGCCTCGTTCTGCGCGCCCGCGACTATGACCCTGCCAGAGCCGAAGAGCAGGAAGGCCACGCGCGGCTCGCTTATCCTGTAGACCAGTCCCGGGAACTGCTCGGGCTCGTATTCGCTGTTCTCGAGCGTGGCCGCGATATCCTCGAGGCTTATGTCGCCCTTCACCTTCGTGGAGGCCACTATGTTCTCGACCCTGGTGCTGTACTTGTTGGGCATGGAAATGCCGGCCTTCCTTATCCTCGCGACTATCTTCTTCATGGCCTTGTCGAGGTCCTCGAGCGACTTGGTCCCCGTGCACACTATCTTGCCCTGTGAGAAAATTAGCGCCGAAGCCCTCGGATCCTTTATCTTGTATACCAGTCCCGGGAACTGCTCGGGCTGCCACTCCGTGTCCTCGACCTTCTGCAGCATCTCGTCAAGGGAAATGGGTTTTCCGAGAACGGTGAACGCGACGATGTTCTGGATCTTTATCTTGAAACCGGATTTGGCCTTTTTCGCGCTCATGCATATACATTCTTGAAACAGACTTAAATGTTTCGGCTCATTCCATTTCCTTCAGCAGCTCTATCTCGTCGCCCCTGAGCCTGTGCTTCATCCTGCGCAGGACCTCGATGTCGTGCTCTGTGAGCTTAACGTCAAGCTCGTCGCCTTCCTCTATGCTCCTTCCTACAACGGCGCCGTCTATGGAAACCGCGACCCTTTCGCCCGCCTTCGCCTCGCTCACGTTCTCTCCCTCGGACTGAAGCTCCTTCACGTCTCCTATGTGCTTGCCATCCTTCACGAGGCGGCTGTCCGACTTTATCACACCTTTCATTACCTCGACCCCCACTATTGCCGGCTTCGACTGGCGGAAGACATAGCCAGGCATTATCCTCATCCTTCCCGGCCTGCTCACCTTTGACAGGAGTTCGTCCTCCCTTCTCCTGGTCGAAGCCTTCTCCCATTTCTCGTAGTCCTCCAGGAGCCTGTAAATGACATCTGAGCTGAATATCATCACCCTGTTGTCATCGGCAGCGGTTTTCACCTCGACGGGGACTTTCACGTTGAACGCGAATATTATGGGCTTGGGAAGGGACTTTATCTCCATGACATCCTGCTTTGTGACCTCCCCTATCGCGG
>CAZSYZ010000104.1:0-3001 GCA_964611445.1 uncultured archaeon
ACATAGATACTCCAACATCGATAACTTTATAAATAGAATGGTGAAGATTATATCACTTCATTTGTATAGTCACTAAAGAGGAGTAACATGGAGAAGGAAAACAAGAAGGTCAAGTGCCCGGAATGCGGAAGCGAGAGCATCCAGTACGACGCAAGCAAGGGCGAATCCACCTGCATGAAGTGCGGGCTTGTTATTGACGAATCCATGATAGACGTCACGCAGGAATGGAGGGCCTTCGACGAGGACCAGAGATCCAGGAGGGTCAGGACAGGCGCCCCGCTTACCCCCACGAAGCACGACCAAGGCATCACCACGGAGATGGGCAAGGGACGCGGAGAACTTTTCAAGGTCGCCCCGAAGAAGAGGGCCCAGTACTACAGGCTCACGAAATGGCACAAGAGGCTCATAAAATCCAAGGACAGGAACCTGTCTTTCGCGTTCTCAGAACTCCAGAGGCTCATTTCATTCTTAGGACTTTCACAGGCCATCCACGAGAAGGTCGCAAAGCTTTACGAGAAGGCCGTCGAGGAAGGCCTTGTCAGGGGGAGGAGCACGGAATCCATAATCGCTGCGCTGCTTTACACCGTCTGCCGCGAGGAGGGCGCTCCCAGGACCCTTGACGAGATATCGAAGGCTTCCGGGATCAACAGGCGCGACATAGGCAAGACATACAGGTACGTCGCGAGGAAGCTCGGCATGAGGATACTTCCGGCGAAATCGCAGGACTACGTCCCCAGGTTCGGCTCACTCCTTGGACTTTCCGAGAGGGTCCAGGTCAGGGCGGTTCACGTCCTCGACGAGGCGAGCCAGTATGACGTCACCTCAGGCAAGGGTCCGATAGGCGTCGCTGCCGCCGCGCTTTACATAGCCGCGGTTCTCGGTGGCGAGAAGAAGACCCAGAGGGAAGTCGCCGACGCGATAGGCGTGACCGAGGTCACGATCAGGAACAGGTACAAGGAAATCGTTGACAAGCTCGGCATCAGGGAAGAGGTCGAGGAAAAGGTCAAGGAAGAGGAAGAGGAAAGCGGAAAGTAGCCCCTCCCATTTTGTGAACTCTCGAAAGATTTATAGCCCACTGTTTCAAATATTTACCAAACTATGAGAGCGAAAAACTTCGCGTTCTACGGAAAACAGGCCATAATCTACAGCAACGGCGTCATACCGCAGACCCCCGTAGAGCTACTCGAATCCGGCCTTTTCAGGGAGGTTTTCAGCAGATACATGAGCCACCTGAGGGAAAAGGATTCGGTCCTCCTTACGGTTTTCCCCAAGAAGATGAGCAGGAAGGAGCAGGACGAGGCCATGTACGACCTCCTCCAGAAGCTGGCGGTCTGGGGCAAGGACTACATAATGGAGAAGTTTCCCGAGACAAAGCCCTTCTTCAGGGACACGTACATGCTGAACGAGTTCATGGAGAACCTCTACAACTACTGGAGGAGCTTCGAGAGGTTCTTCATATGCCGTTCCGTGAACGGTATGGAGACGTCCTTCGAGGACAAGCCCTACAGGACGTTCAACCACACCGTGGAGCTTCTCAACCACCTGACGAGGCAGGTTTACAGGGACATCTGCGAGAACATAACGGGCGACCACCCGCGCATCTACAGGCAGGTGGCCGCAGGATGCCACATAGGGGTCATAGCCGTGGAGAAGGAGTGGCCCTGCCCTCCCGCCTACAGGCCTGTCAGGGACATACTCATGATAAGGCAGGTTTACATGTCCCCGCCCCTGATACTCGACCCTCCCGTCAACAGGCGCCAGGGATACTTCAAGAAGGTCGGCACGAATCCATTGAAGGGTATCGATTTCAGCAGGAAGGAATGGCTCTGCTATCCGGCCAGGGTCGGCGACATGCTGATACACATATTCTTCCACGCCAACTTCATGGGCTTGGGGACTTCCCTCGCGAACCTGTTCGACCTTGCGAGCGAGGACGACCTGAAAAGGAAGCCCGATGCAATCTATGCGTTCGGCGTGCCGCTGAAGGCCCTCAGGAAGTTCGGCGACCCCCCGACCGTCTTTTACGACGACAGGAAGAATGGCATGCTCGTCGGGGCGGTCCCGGGCACGGACGATTACGGTTACTTCGGCTATCTCAAGAAGATGGTCCTGACCCTGCACAACTCGGCCGCCATAAGGAAGGGCAGGCTGCCGGTACACGGTGCCATGGTGAAGATAAGCATGAAGAACAGGAAGAGCGCGAACGTGCTCATCTGGGGGGACACTGGCGCGGGCAAATCAGAGACCCTCGAGGCCTTCCGCGTCCTGGGAAAGAAGTACATACGCGCCATGACCGTGGTTTTCGACGACATGGGGACCCTGGATATAGGAAAGGACGGAAAGATACTGGCGTACGGGACGGAGACTGGTGCTTTCGTGAGGCTAGACGACCTGCAGCCGGGGTTCGCGCTGGGAAACATCGACAGGGCCGTTATCCACAGCCCGCAGAAGATCAATGCGAGGGCGCTGCTCCCCATAACTACGTACGAGGAGATCACGCGCGGCCATGAAATAGATTTCCTGCTTTACGCGAACAACTACGAGAACGTCGACCACGGCCATGAAATACTCAAACGGCTGAAGACCCCGGAGGAGGCGCTCGACGTGTTCAGGGAAGGCGCCAGGATGGCCAAGGGCACCACTGCGGAAACCGGGCTCGTCTACTCCTTTTTCGCGAATCCGTTCGGCCCGCTGCAGTACAAGGAAGAGTACGAAAGGCTCGCGCAGAAGTACTTCAGCCACATCTTCAGGTCCGGCACCTTCGTGGGCCAGCTGAGGACGCGCTTGGGCATCCCCGGATTCGAGACCAAGGGTCCCCAGGAAGCAGCCAAGGAGCTGTTCACGACAATTGAGAAGAAGTGAATTTTATCTCAGGCTGACTGAAAAATAAAAAAGAGGGGTCGCCCCCCCCCCCCCACTTGCTTCACTGAAATTTCACTCTTATCATCTATCTATGTTCCCAATAGTCACGTGGCATTTTACGCGGCCCATTATTTGTCAA
>CAZSYZ010000105.1:0-2925 GCA_964611445.1 uncultured archaeon
AAGGATGTGTGCACATCCATCGTGTTCGGGCTGAACGGGCGCGGGGAGTACACGCTGCAGTCCTTCGAGCCTGTCGGGGAGGCCGAGCCCTGGGTGGACAACCACTTCACGAGCTTCGCCGCAGGGCCTGACAACATAATATCCGTGCCCGTGTGCTTCAGCGCCTACGGGAAGTCGCTTTCCGACAATGCCAACGTGCAGGTCATCCTCACTACACCGGGAGGGGATAACATAACCTATGATTACGGCGTCTGCGTTGCGAAGTACGCGGACGTCGACATAACGAGCGGCTCTGCCACAGGCAACGCCTGCGAAGCCATGGGCGGGCACACGGACATATTCAGCGCAGCGTTCGGCCAGCCGGACAGGTACGCCAAGCCGGGGGAGACAGTGACATACGCTCTGGTGCTCGACTCCAGCACCCCCCTCAAGGTCGCGATAGCCAAGGGAAGCGGAGACGTGACCCTTAAGGCCAGCGAAACCAGCGTCGAGCTTGGGAGCGGACAAAAGGAGGTGTCGCTCGCAGTGGTAGCTTCCGGAACAGTGGGCGATTATACGTTCAGCGTCATAGTGGCCGCCGAGGGGTGCAACATAGCCGACTGCAGGAAGGAGGTCACGGGCATCCTCAGGGTGAAGAGCACCGAAGAAACGCCCCAGTCAAGCTTATACGTATGGCTTACACCCGAAACCAAGAGCATAATGGGCCAGCAGACGACGCAGTACGTGATGAAGGTGCAGAACTACGGAGACGGCCAGGAGGTAACGGCCCTTATCGGCGTCGACGATGGCCTGGAGACCGACTTTGCCCCGTACACCACGTTCATTGAGAAGGGGCAGAGCAAGAGCATACCGTTCAACGTCAGGCCCGAAAGCGCAGAAAGGACCACCTACAAGATAAACGCGGTGGTCAAGGGGAAGGATGAAACCAAGAGGTCCGCAACGGCGTGGCTGACAGTCGATGAGATGGTGGCCGATGCGGACAAGCTCGGCCAGGACGATTTCATAAACGAGTACGACAGGAACGGAGCGACGCTGGAGGACTGGGAGGAACTAAGGTCTGTGACCGGGGGCGTCACGTACACGGATGACGACCTCGGAGGGGAGGAGCCCCCAGGGATAGATTACACGCTTTACATAATCATAGCCGTGGTCGCCGTGGTTGCGGCCGTCCTTATTCTTTTCCTTTATAGGAAGAGCAGCGCGCAAGGCGGGAGCGGCAGCCCCAGCTGGGATGACCTCGGGCTGAAGTGATCATTGCAGGCGGAACCTGAGGAATGCCGCTATGCCGCCGAGGTGAAGGAACTGCTCTCCTGCCGAGTGGTCCGCCGTGACCAGCCTCACACCGCTTTTCATCCTCTCCGCAAGCTCCATGAGGTCCTCGAACTCCGATAATTTCTCGCGGGACACTATCAGCGTGTCGCAGGCGCCCGATTGAAGGGCATTCCTGACTTCCACCTTACCATAGGTCACCATGCCGTCCGCCTTTATGCGCGAGAGGACCTCCTCGACCAGCTCGCTCTCCCTGCCTATGCGCGTGTCGCGCAGTATGCGGTCCCCCGACTTCCTCATGACCTCATTGATGCCCGTTATGCCCGTATGGGACGCGCTCTCATGCACGCATTTCGATGCCATGTCCGGGCTGTTCTTCTTGATATATTTCATAAGGTTCCCGGTCTCGAAGCCCGGCCCCGCTATCACAATGATGTCGCAGCTTTCCTGGCCCGAAAGGAACTTCATGAGCTCACTGTGGTAGGGTTCCCTGTTCTCGGGGTCGTCGCACTCTATGCGGGCGAGCGTCTTTATCCCCCTGCCCCTGACAAGGGCTATGTCGGCCTCTTCCCTGTCTAACACGCACAAGAGTACCTTCGGCTCCCTCGTTCCCGACTCCTGTATCCTCTTCATCGCGGAATGGCTCCACTTCCCCTTCTGCACGGTGAGGACGGTCCCGGGCTCTATGCCCAGCGTATGGTAGGAGCTTAGTTTCGTGTCCTGCGGTCCCTCCACGATTTTCCCCGAAAGCCTTAAAGTGCCCGAAGTGTCGTCGAATCCGACCCTTTCTAAACAGATGGTGAGCACCATGGGTTTCTTCTCCCCGAGCCTGAACTCTCCTCCTGCCTTGACCGCGACCTTCCTCATGGTCCTCGTCTTCAGGAGGTCCCCTTCCTCAAGCACGTTGCCCAAGTGCCACAGGTCGTCGGGGTTCTCGACCTTCAGCGTCATCAGGCCGTGCCTGAGGTCCTTTTTCAGCACGCGCATACGTTCCCGCCTCCATGCATCATTTTTATACGTTTGCCTCGGTAATATTTAATATGGATGACTTCATAGGCGCGCTTATAGTTGTATTCGTCATACTCGGGCTTCTGATGCTTGCTTCTGTGTACTTCCCCTACTATCCCGAAGGTGTACCGGACGAGATAAGGGTCGTCCACAGCTTCAGCGCCGGGACGGTGGGCTACACCGAGAACTATGTCTCCAGAGTGCAGAACTTCGGCGATTTCGAGGTGGGCGTCCCGCAGGATTATGAACTCAAGAAAGCCCCGAAGATGGAGATAACCGCCGGGCTTTTCGGGGAAAGCAAGGAGGAGTTCGATGTCATAGTCCCCGATTATGTCGTAGACTGGATAAAGGGCGGCCTGATAAGCTTCACAGTCACGGACGCCAACAAGTACAACGACCTCGTCATACTGTGGAACGGCGCGGAGGTGTACGGCGAGAAGTCCTACGAGGGCGAGCACGAGATTGACCTTTTCCCTTCACAGATAAAGGCGCAGAACACCCTGACTGTAAAAGCCCTGGGACCGGGACTCGCTTTCTGGGCCGCGACCGCCTACAGCATATCCGATTTCACCGTCATGGCGAGCTACGGCCCTGCGAAGTTCCTCGACTTCACGGTTTCACAGGATGAGCTGGAAACCTTGGACACGT
>CAZSYZ010000106.1:0-2804 GCA_964611445.1 uncultured archaeon
TGAGGCACGAGAATCCCCAGCCTGATCTGAGTCCTTCTTCCGCGTTGTTGTCGTATACCACGGTTATCTTCATTTCAGCATCCTCTCCGCAAGCTTCTTTATGTTGGCCTCGTTCACAGCCTCCCCTCTGGAATAGCTCTGCATTACTGACTTGCTGTAGGGTATCCTTGATATAATTTTCACTCCGTATTTTTTTGCCATATTCTCTATAAGCTCAGGCTTTCCCACGTCCGACCTGTTAAGGACAATCTTTCCGGGAACGCCCAGCACCTTCAGCAGCTTCAGTATCAACTCCAGGTCGTGCGCTCCCAGTGGTGTGGGCTCCGTAACGGCCAGCGCGATGTCGTTCTCAAGGAGAGCTGTTATGACGTCGCAGTGAGTCCCGGCGGCAGTGTCGGTTATGACGAAATCGTAGTCGGCGCTTCTCGCTGCAACGATGTCCTTGGCCGCACCCACCACGAATTCGGATACCGGTTCCCCGGGTTTCAACTCACCGCTTATCATGTCAACGCCGCCTTTTCTTCCCTCATAGACGGAGCCTATCTCCTTGTACGACTTCCCTATTGCGCTTGGAGGACAGACTATCATGCAGGCCCCGCATCCGCTGCACTGCTCCGGGACAAATATGGGATATTTCCCCTTTATCTGGACGATCGCGTTCATCATGCAGACCTCTGAGCACCTGCCGCATTTCGTGCATTTGCTGAAATCCCATTTCGGGATAGTCTGTTTCACCGTCTTTATTTTCTTTCTCCCTGCCGAAAGGATCAGATGGTCGTTGGGGCAGTCCACGTCGGCATCAAAAAGCAGCACCTTGCCGTGCTTTGCAAGCTCGGCGGCCATTGCAGTAGCTACCGTCGACTTTCCTGTACCCCCCTTTCCGCCGGTTACCGCTATCTTCAAAGTTACACCTTCCGCGGATACAATTTACGCTCCGGAAAATACAAAAGTTCGGGCTACTGACAAGGCCGTGAATGGGCCTAGTGACCGCAGCTTTCCTCGAGGTCTTCAAGCTTGTCCAGGTTTTCTGCTACTTCCCTGACCGTGGCGAACCTACCCGTCTTCAGCTTTATTCCCATCTGACCGCAGAGTTCAATGGCCCTCATGCCCATGCCGAAGGTGTATATGGCATTCACTTTGTGACCTTCAAGCGCCGCGATGGGCGAGCAGCCCTGGGTGGGAATAACTTCCACTATATTCAGTTTCTTTGCGGACGAATCGTAGACGGCCATGAACTGCACGTGGCCGAAATGGGGATGTATCTTCGAATCCATTCCCTTGTTCTCCATCAGCGCCATTGCTATTCTCATTCACGCCACCTTTCTTTCTGAAGAGTCGTCACTGCTGCCACCTTCTGCCTCTGCCGGCACCGAATCCGCCGCCTCTTCCGCCACCCATGCCGCGGCCCATTCCGGCACCGAATCCGCCGCCGCCCATGCCTGCTCCCATCATGCCGGGAGCATTAATCTTTGCAAGCTTTCCCTCGGAGAACTGTATTACATTGTCCTCGACCGTGCCGGGTGTCCCTGCATAGGCTTCTATTCCGACCTGCTGGAAGACGGCAAAAGCTCTGGGACCGACAGCGCCCGATATGACGGCGGTCGCTCCCTCGTTCCCGACTATCTGAGCAGCAGCTATGCCTGCGCCTCCGGCCTGCATCGCGGCGCTGTTCTGGACATCCTTGTGGCCGGTTATCTTCTTTCCATCTGTTTCCACTATGACGAACCAGGGACACCTTCCGAAAACCGGACTTAACTGCTTTTTAAGTCCCTGACCTGTCGAACTTACAGCTATCTTCATATTCCTACCTCCTTTGAATGTATCCCGCAATCTAAGTTTATTTGTTGTTTCCTGAATTCCCCGTATCCGACTGTACCGAATCCCCTTTTATTTTCCCTTTTTTAGTTCGGCTATCCTCTTTTCTATCGATTCCATTTCCTGTCGTATCGAATCAATCTCCTGCTTCAGGATATCCTTTTCCTGCTCCAGTGACTGCCTCTCCTGCTCTTTTGTGGGCTGGGGTAACGCGTATCCCGGCTGCTGCGCGGCCACGGGCTGCGCCTGCACAGGCCACCTGCCGAATGCCGGATAACCTGATCCTGACCTGTACCATCCGGGCAGTCCTGTAGCTCTCGCCCAGAACCTGTTGCCTCTGCCTCTTCCGAATGGAACGAATCCTCTTCCGGCAAACCCCCTTCCGAATCCCGCGTTTGCGAATCCGGGAGAAGGGTATCCGCTGCAATAGCCCATCCTTCTTCCTGTCATGGGACCCATTCCCATAGGCCCTGTTCCGTCTCCTGCTGGCATGATTCACACCTCCTTTTTACTTTCTACCCATAACTGAACCGCACTTCGGGCATTTCTGCTGGAAGCACGGCATCCCTCTCTCGTGAGGCACGGTCTGCCCGCACTTCGGGCACACGCAGTCCCCGCCTGGGCCGAGCCCCTGCCCGCCTTTCATTCCCTTTCCCATCATGTAATCACCTCCACCTATCCTCAGGGCCTTGCCGTTCACCAGGGCGTCGGCTATCTTCCTCCTTGCGGAAGCGAGCACCCTGTGGAACGTGGGCCTTGAAACATGCATCTTCTTTGCGCAGTCCTCCTGCTCACAGCCTTCGATGTCCTTCAGCCTCACGGCTTCCATCTCCTCCACCGTAAGCGCGTTCTCCTCAAGCTCCCTCATCGGTATCCCGCTGGGCTTGAAGTACGTCACCTCGGGCTCCTTCTGAACCATCCTGGCTTTTTTCGGCCTTGCCATAATGAACATATGTCCATAATGGTTTATAAAAGTGACGGTTGATTGG
>CAZSYZ010000107.1:0-2648 GCA_964611445.1 uncultured archaeon
ACCCTAGAGCAGCGCGGCATGGACACGAATTACGTGGGGATATGCCTGGGCCTGAGCGTCATGATGAAGTTCATACTGAGGGCGATTCAGCAGGAGTTCTACTATGTCATGCCCGCGGATTTCGCGATAGCTGAGCCTTTCAAGCTCGAGGGAAACGTCATATTCGTCCCACCGCACACGCACGTGAGAAACAGGCTCCAGCACCAGTCCGCATACGAAGGCCTCTCCGGGGATGAGATGTACGCCTACTGCTCGAGGTTCTACAGGCTTGCAAGGAAGCTCGTCTACAGGGATTACGTGCCGGCTTTGAGGCCGATAAAGAAGATGATAGACGAGAGGTCCACGGTCTCGGACAGGATACTGAGGCAGGCCAGGAAAAGCGGCCACGGCCCCGGAGACAGATTGCCGAAGGAGACCGCGAGGAAGATATCGCTCTACCACGCGAATAGAATGAAAAAGAGCATACATCACGTGACCAGGAAGTTCGAGAACTTGGTGTCATGAGCTGCCGCGCCTTGTCGCCTATCTCCCCTTTGCCTATCACGTCTATGCGTCCCCGGTACATAACGAATCCATGGGGGAAAATTTTATAAACATACTCCTTTGCAAGGAGTAGTTTTTGTGAAAATATAATGGGAAGCCAGGGAAGAAATGACAGTCTAAACCATCATACGCTTTCTAAAAACCTATAAGATGAGTCCATGGAATGGAGTATGGACTTGACGTTAAAGTCATCTGCATATAGATTGGTGGAAGGGCGTCCCTGATGACTATTATATTGAGGATCAATGGAGACGGAATGGCTATCGGGCTTGTAGTTCCTTTTCAGCCACGGCTTGTTCACCCTTTTCCACCCGACTATTCTTGCCTTCCCCCTCTTAATTGTAATTTTCGGTTTGAGGTCGCCATGGTGGAACACCTTGTACCTGTTATCAGTTCCATAATGCCTTCTGGAAACATCATGGTTTTCAGAATAAAGACCGAACTGATGCCTGTAAATTTTCATTCCCGTCCCTTTCATAGATGATAATTCCAGGTAAATTTTAAATGCTTTGAGCGGCGACCGCGAAACATTTAAATGTCAGAATTTGCAATTATTGCAAATAATTTGATTGATTGTGTAACTTGAGGTGATTTGAAGATGGCCGCAGAAGCCGTGAAGTGGGTAGTCGAAGACAGCAAAAACAAGAATGTTTTCTGGCCTTCTGAGAAGATGAAGAAGAAGGCCTTCTTATCTGACGAATCCTTCTACGAAGAGGGGAAGAAGGATCCCGTCGCGTTCTGGGAGAAGAGAGCGAAGGAGGCCCTGGACTGGCACAAGCCGTGGAATAAGGGTTACGAGCAGAATCCCAAGAAGCCCCATGAATTCAAGTGGTTCATAGGAGGCGAGATAAACGCTGCCTATAACTGCCTTGACAGGCACGTGAAGGCAGGCAGGGGCGACAAGGTGGCTCTGGTCTGGGTTCCCGAGCCCACCGACGAGAAGTCGAAGACCTACACCTACAAGCAGCTCTACGACGAGGTCAACAGGCTCGCCAGCGCGATGAAGAAGCTCGGGATAGGCCGTGGTGACAAGGTGAGCATATACCTCCCCATGATACCGGAAGTCGTGATATCCGTGCTCGCGACGGCAAGGCTCGGCGCAATCCACAGCGTCTGCTTCTCGGCCTTCAGCGGCGAATCGCTGAGAGACAGGGTCCATGACGCGGACTCGAAGCTCATAATAACCGCGGACGGCTACTACAGGAGGGGCAAGCCTCTCGAGTTGAAGAAGGCCGCGGACGTCGGCGCCGAGATTCCGAGCGTGGAGCACGTCATCGTGGTCAGGAGGACTGGCCTCGACATCGGGATGAAGAAGGGAAGGGACCTCTGGTACCATGATGTAATGAAGGACGCGGAGGAGTACTGCGAGCCCGAGTTCGTCGAGAGCAACGAGACGCTTTTCATGCTGTACACGAGCGGGACTACGGGCAAGCCGAAGGGAATAGTCCATGACACGGGCGGCTACCTGGTGCAGGCGTACTGGACCACGAAGCTCGACTTCGACCTGCACGACGAGGACCTGTTCTGGTGCACCGCAGACATAGGCTGGGTCACCGGCCACACCTACGGCTGCTACGGCCCGCTGCTTGTCGGCGCCAGGTCGCTCATGTTCGAGGGAGCGCCCGACTACCCGGACGCCGGCAGATGGTGGAAGGAGATACAGGACCACAAGGTCACGGTCTTCTACACCGCGCCGACCGCGATAAGGATGTTCATCAAGTTCGGCGACGAGTGGCCGAAGAAGTACGACCTGTCGAGCCTCAGGATAATATGCACTGTTGGGGAGCCAATCGACGAAGAGGCATGGCTCTGGTACTTCAACACCATAGGTGGGGGAAGATGCCCGGTCATAGACACGTGGTGGCAGACCGAGACCGGCGGCACGCTGATAAACTCTCTCCCGGGCATAGGACCTTTCATACCGACTGTCGCAGGCAGGATGTTCCCGGGCACGAAGCACATACTGCTCGACGACGCCGGACAGGAGGTCGAGAAGGGAAGGGGAGGTTTCCTCGCGCAGGTGCCGCCTTTCGCACCAGGCATGCTCAGGGGCATATACAAGAACGAGAAGAAGTTCGTCGAGACCTACTGGAAGAGGTTCCCGG
>CAZSYZ010000108.1:0-2606 GCA_964611445.1 uncultured archaeon
GGAGCTGTGGTGGAAGTAGAGGTGGATTTATCACCAGGCTTACCTTCTTTTACAATGGTTGCGACATAGCATACACTCTGCTAGGAATAGGCAATATACCCTGTAGCTCTATCGAATTCCTGCCGTCCACAAGAACCTTCACCTTCAATGCTTCAAGTGCCAGTCTTTTTTCTGCATATCCGAAATCCGATAGATTTTGGCTAACAATCCTGCAGAATTCCGCCAGTTTCTCCAGATCGAAATCCCTCTTCTTGGCTTCTTCCAGCTTCCTCTGCGTTTCTGTGAATTCCCTTTGAAGGCCTGACCTCTCTCGATTTATTTTCTCATTCTCCTTGACTACAAGATCCTCTGGGAATCCCTTCATAGCCCATTGTAGCAGTTGCTTTTGTTCCTTATCCAAAGCCTTGAGCTTATGTGTTAAACGGCATAGCTGCTCCTGAAAAGAACTCTCTTGAGTCGTATCACTTTTCAATTGTTCAAGGCCAGCCAAAACAGTTCTTGGATTCTCAAACACTCTGAAAACCTCGCTCCAAATAGCCTCGTCAAGCCACCTGCCATTTACGGTCTTTGCAGTGCAACGTTCCTCTAGGAGCAATCTCGCGCGTCCGCTACAACGGTAATAAGGCTTGCCATGCAAAGGAACGCCATAGTATTTGTTGCCACATAACTTGCAGAACAGCCTGCCTGATAGCAAATACGTTAGTTTTTGATTGCGTGGAGATAAGTCCCTATTCCGATCCAACTGCTTTTGAATGAGCTCCCATTCTTCCGATGAGAAAGCAACGCGGTCAACTGCACCGGGAATCAGGATGCGGCCTGCCTCAGGACATACCAGACGCCTCTTACCTTCAGTCTTAGTCTTACAAGCATAGCTCTTGCCGGCATAAGCACTGTTTCGCATGATCCGCCCTACGGTGCTCCGACTCCATCTGCGACCACCCTTGGGAGCAGGTATATTCCTGTCCATTAGCCTTCGGCAAACCTCATTGAGAGAAATGCATTCTTGAATCAGCCATTGCCCTATCATCCTTACTATGTCGAGTCTGTCATTTGCTATGTTGATACCAAGTTCCTTATCATAATCGTAACCATATAGAATACCGCGCCCCGTTGGTAGCTTACCATTCTTTATTCTCTCATGCTTTCCACGCATTGTCCGCTCTTTGATTTTTTCGGCCTCCAGCTTAGCGGCATATCCTCTTATATGTGTTATCAGTAGCCCGAGGTCTGAACTGTCCAAGTCCTCCGTGACCAGGATTAGCCCGACTCCATTTCGTTCCATTTCTTCTTGCAGAAGAATGAAGTGGATGGGGTCTCTAGACAGACGATCCAGAGTATATGCGATGACCGCGTCCACTTCCTTATCCTTGACCCATTGCCTAAGTTCGGCCAGTTTCGGTCGGTCAAGGGACAATCCAGAGTAAGTCTCTCTAACAGTGTACTTGTCATTTATCTCGTATCCAAGCCCCTGTGCCTTATCTTGGCACGCTTCGAGTTGGCTATCAAGGCTGGTTCCTTCCCGCTCCTGGTCCTCTGTTGATACCCGGCAGTAGATTGCTGCTTTCATTTATTCACTCATCTCCACGCAATAGTTTTGGTGGCCAGGCCTTTCCTTGATCTGTGAAAAACGTTTTCCAGAAGTCCTCAGCAGTCATCTCATGCAGGCATTTCCCACAAAATGAGTAATCAGCCCCGGTCATGCCCATAGCTATACCTATCTCTGGAAGAAGGATATCTTCAGAGCCACAAAAGTAACAGGTCTCACCTTCTGCACGTTCACCTTTGGGAATATTCCAATAAGGGGTCTTGCAACTTGCACAGCGAAGCGGTTTCGACCTTCTGCTAACCCACTTATGTCCACAGCGCAGGCATGAATGCTGATATATTTTCGCTTTGTTCATACTTAGTAGTGTATCACTGTAAAGTAAGTTTGTCAAGTCTTCACCGGCTCTCCAGGTTTGAGCACGCAATCTAGCCCCTACAAGTGCCGACAAGTCTGTCCTGCGGTCGTCCGGTTCCTCTCAATAGTTGTCTCTCCATCCTTGGTCTTTTCCCACAGGAGCAGGGTCATTAAACGCTTGAACGTCGGTGAGACTTTCTCAGTGTGCCGCCAGTTCGCATACACGATAATTGCGTTGTATCTCTCGCTCCTGATAATAGCTTGGGGCTGCATCACCTTCTTTGTCATTTTCGCTTGGTTTGACTCTTGTCTGACCGTAACCTTAGCTCTCGTCTTGCGACGTGGGGCGCCCCTTTTTTCGTTTTTGGTGAACAACTATCTGCGCGTTCGCGATTACCCGCTTACTCGCGGGACGGTTTTTCATTCGATGCGAGTTGCACGATTCGTTCATTGTACTTATACTTACTCAGGATACCAAGAGGCATAGGCTGACTTGTCAACGACATCCCAGCTTTGAAATCTGTTTAGGACTAGTGACATCAAGTGACAACTGTCAAAGACTCAAAATGGGACAGAAGCGAATCTTCACCGAAGCCGCGGATAAGTGACCAGGATAAACGGTTGATGGTGGATTATCTGCACGCCGGGCTAGAGATAGGTAAGTCGCGTGATGAACTACTTGATGAACTTGTAAAGAGGTATCAGC
>CAZSYZ010000109.1:0-2486 GCA_964611445.1 uncultured archaeon
TTCAGGTCAGCTGACACCTGAAGAGGTCGCGAAGCTCTTCAATACAATGAGGCACATGGGGGAGACGAGGGAACAACCCGTCACGTACGAGGACGGGACGGTGCACCCATTCCCTCTTCACACCAAGAAGGAGTCCATAAAGGGGAAGTGGTCCAGCCTGTCCGCCCCGCTCGACGAGATGTTCTCCGCAAGCGTCATCGAGGAGTCCCGGAAGGAGCAGGCAAGGACGGCCGAGGAGAAGAAGGAGAAGATAGAAAGGATAATAGGCAGGCAGAAGCAGTCCGTGGAGAAGATGAAGGAGAAGAGGTCCGAAGACAGGGAAAGCGCGGACACTATCTACAGGTTCTACGGCCTCGTCGAGGACATACTCAGCGGCATCCGGAAGGCGCACGCCAGCGGGATGCCCTGGTCGGAGATAAAGGAGAGGGCAAGGATAGAGCCAACCCCAGAGGCCGAGGCAATAGTGGAGATAATGGAGCATGAAGGGAAGGTGCGCGTGAACCTCGGAGGCAAGGAACTCGACCTCGAGTTCAGGAAATCCGTGGAAGAGAACGCGGCCGGCTACTACGAGGATTCAAAGGACGCCAGGAAACGCTACGAGGGAGCGGAGGCCGCGATGGAGGAGAAGAAGTCCGAGATGGGCATGCTGGAGAAAGTCAATTACGAGGAGAAGCCCGTGATCAAGGAGAAGAAGCCCCGCAAGCCCAGGAAGAAATGGTACGAGAGCTTCAGGTGGTTCATCTCTTCTAAGAGGTTCCTCATAGTAGCGGGCAAGGACGCGGCCACCAACGAGAGGCTCATAAAAAGCAAGACCGAGCAGGATGACTGGGTGTTCCACACGGACATACAGGGATCGGCCTTCGTGGTCATAAAGGCCAGGTCGCCCAGGGGCACGAAGTTCGCCGGCCTGAAGGAAGGCCAGATGGTCCCGCCCGAGGTCATGAAGGAGGCGTCCGAGGTCGCGGCCGCGTGCTCCAAGGCATGGAGCAAGGGACTGGGAAGCATAGACGTGTACGCGGTGAGGCCGGAGCAGGTGTCAAAGACGCCACCCAGCGGCATGAGCCTCCCGAAGGGATCGTTCATGATATACGGCACCAGGCAGTGGTTCCGCGACGTCGAGGTCAAGATGGCGATAGGCGTCCTCGTCGACAGGGGGCTGCAGAGGGCCGAGGCGATAGCAGGCCCCGTCATGGCGCTGAGGACCTATTCGAAGTACTTCGTTACCATAAAGCCCGGCGACACGCCGGCAACTGAGCTTGCCAGGAAGATAAAGGAGGCGCTCGTCTACAAGGCCAGCCCCGAGAACAGGCCGCTGATAGAGCAGATAAACGTCGATGAGTTCCAGAAGCTCGTTCCGTCAGGCTCCGGCATGATCGTGGGCTAGTATCTCACTTCGAAGGAACTGAACTCGTTCTCAATTGATTCCCATTTAAGCTTCATGTCTTTCACGTGCGCACCTGGAGGGCCGCGTCTACAGAAATCGACAAGCTCCAACACCGCGAATTTCTCGCCCTCGAATACCGCCTCTACCTTGCCGTCGGGCCTGTTCTTCACCCAGCCGTTCACGTTCAGGTCGCGCGCCCTGTCACGGACGTCTGACCTGAAGCAGACTCCCTGGACGGTGCCAGACAAAATCACGCGGGCCCGGACCTTCATATCATTTTCTTACCGGGCAATTTTAAAAGCCGCAGGAGTATTTTTATGTTATGACGAAAAAGGGGGAATCCATGTTCTGGGCGGACCAGCTCGCCGATGAGATAGTGAGCAGGAAAAGGTTCCGATACACGGCCGACAAGATCCCGAAGTTCCGTAAGTACGTGGTGAAGACCTCCGCCTCGATATCGGGCGTGCTGCACATAGGCAGGCTGAGCGACACCATACGCGGTGAAAGCGTCGTGAGGGCGCTGCTCGACAGGGGGTTGAAGGCCGAGTACATATGGGTCGCGGAGGATATGGACCCCTTCAGGAAGGTGCCGGAAGGCGTGCCTGCAAATTACAGGCAGTACCTGGGCATGCCCGTCACCGACATCCCGGACCCGACGGGAACGTACAAGACCTATGCAGACTACCACACGGCGAAATACTTCGAGGTGCTCGAGGATTTCCTCTCTGTCCCCATGAAGAAATATTCGACCAGGAAGGAGTACAGGAGCGGCTCCTTCGGACCGTACATAAAGAAGATACTCGAGAATGCCGGCCTCGTGAGGCAGATCCAGAACAGGTACAGGAGCGAGCCGCTTCCGAAGGGATGGAGCCCGTGGAAGCCCGTGTGCGACAGCTGCGGGAAGATAATAACTACGAACGTTACCGGTTTTTCAGGAGGGAAGGCACAGTACAAATGCGAGGATTACCGCTTCGAGAAGACCACGGCCGAGGGCTGCGGCCACGAGGGAGAGAACGACCCCATGAAGGGGAACGGCAAGCTCGTCTGGAAGGGCGAGTGGGCGGCCGAGTGGGCGCTGTGGAATGTAGTCAGCGAGGGCGCG
>CAZSYZ010000110.1:0-2482 GCA_964611445.1 uncultured archaeon
GCTTATGTACCTGCTGAGGAGGTTTCGCGGTATGTCCCATATGCGTACATCCCCGGGTCCCATTTCCATCGCCTTTCTTTGAAAAGAAGGGACTAACTTATATAAAACCATATAGGCCGCTTCGGCCTCGGGTCCGTTGATAACAAGCCATCAGGCGGCCGGTAAAACGGTATTCAGAAATGCGCTGGGCTATCCGCTTTTCTTCTTCGGCTTCTCGGACGGGGGCGGCTTGCTCGTCTTTCCCAGAATTTCCGAGCCAAGCCCGGCGATTCCCAGGGAGCCTATGTTCTTCGCGAACTCCGTCGGGATCAGGATCATGAGCGAGTTCTGCTCCGCGCCAATCTCCTGCCAGGTCTGTAGCTGCCTGAGCTGCATCCCGGCCGGGCTTTTCATTATTATCCTCGCGGCCTCCTCGAACTTCGTCGCCGCCTCGAACTCGGCACTGGCCTTGATAAGTCTTGCCTTCTTCTCCCTGCTCGCTTCCGCCTCCTTGGCCATCGCCCTCTTGAGCATCTCGGGAAGCACGACGTCCTTTATCTCGACGCTCGTCACCCTGATGCCCCAGGGGTCGGTGCCCTTGTCGAGGATCTTCTGTATGTAGCTGCCTATCTCCTCCTTCTTCGTCAGCAGCCTGTCCAGGTCGGATTTGCCGACGATGTCCCTGAGGGTCGTCTGGGCCAGCTTCACGGAAGCCGTCGCGAAATCCTCGACGTTCATGATGGCCTTCTCGGGGTCCACTATCTTATAATAGACGACCGCGTCGACCTCCACGGGGACGCTGTCGGAACTCATTATTTCCTGCGGCTTGACGTCCCATACCCTCGTTCTCAGGTCTACCTTGAACGTCGTTTCGAATATCGGTATCACGAAAAAGAGCCCCGGTCCCTTCATCCTGGAATACTTGCCGAGCCTCAGGACAAGCACCCTTTCCCACTGGGCGGCTATCCTTATCGAAGCCATTATTATGAACGAGAAAAGAACGCCCGCCATCAGGAAAGGCCAGTTTTTGATGACGAGATAGCTCGATACTATCAGGATCAGGATGATGAATCCTATTACAAAACCCACGGGAGTAGCACCCCTCCTTCCGTGCGGCGTGATGTCGTACGTGACGTCATCCGGCGAGCCCCTATTGTAGTTGTACATGGTAAACATCATATTTTTGGAAGGATTCGTTATAAAGTTAACTATATGGAAGCGACTGGACAGTTAGACAAAAAACCGATTTTCAATATTAATTATTTTGATACGCTTATTTGTCATGGGTAAGACAGGATTTTCAGAGGAATCATTCAGCGATTTCTCGATTGAGATGACAGACATTGAGGTTAAAAAGAAATTGGGATGGAATACCTCTTTCTGGGGGACATCGGAAGGGGGGAGCATTGACAGCAAACCCGTGATCTACAAGGGGCTGATCATTTTCGGCTGCTACAATCATAACGTCTATGCACTCAATCTCCGTACATTTAAGGAAGAATGGGTATATAAGACCGGTGCCAGGATTGTCACATCATATCCCACATTGCATAAGAATCTTGTAATAATCGGTTCGTATGACCAGTTTCTTTACTGTCTGAATGCCGATTCTGGGAAGTTGGTATGGAAATTCAAGACGAACGGAGAAATTGCCTCGAAGGGCGAAGTCCTTGACGATATATTCTTTTTCACATGCAGTGATATGATGATATATGCAATCCGCATCAGCGATGGGAGTTTGCTCTGGAAATACAAAACGCAGGAATCAAACGTCTCATGGCCCATTGTTCACAAGGGGAGGGTGTTTTTCTCCTCAAGCGACCGGAACCTTTACTGCCTCGATGTCTCTGACGGAAGACTGATATGGAAATACGAAGCCGATGAAGAACTGGTCAACGTTACACCGTTTATCATCAGGGACGATATAATATTTTTCGGAAGCATCGGCAACATTCTTTACGCGATGAACATTTTTACGAAAGAAATCGTCTGGAAGTTCAACACGGGCAACTATGGAATATCGAGGGGCGGTGTCGTATTAAAAGACTTTTTTGTCCAGCCGACCAATAGCGGAATTCTTTTCGCATTGACATTTGACGGGAAACTGAAATGGAAATTCCGAAGAAACGAGGCATTCGGATCAGTTTCCACGGACGGCGAAAGGATTTTCCTCAGCGGAGGGGAAAACAATTGCCTTTACTGTATCGATGAGGATGGCAAACTGCTGTGGGATTTCAAGACTTTTGCTTCCAACTGGCATCCTGCAACACCATATAAAGGCACGGTATATTTCGGCTCGTATGACTGCAACCTTTACGGCGTTGATATAAGAACGGGTTCACTCATCAGGAAATTCAGGGCTCCGGGCGGAGTTGCGACGTACCCTGATTTGAAATCGCTCTTCGAGGTCTCCATCAGGGTTTCAAAAGAAGAAAATGAGGAAATCGAGAAACCCAGATACATAATGCCTGAGGCAACCGAAAGGGAAGAAGACGGCGCGTTT
>CAZSYZ010000111.1:0-2435 GCA_964611445.1 uncultured archaeon
CCTGTCTACTGCAGGGACTGCTTCCAGAAGCACAGAAAGCCAAGAAAGTTCTAAGTTTTTAGAATGTTCAGTAAGTGTGCAAAGATTTTCGATTTCTGTTTTATATTGAGCCCGCCGGGACGCGTCTATAAATCCGGACTTTGACAATTAAATAAAAGTAAAGAGTAACATAATTTGCTAATAGTGGTTAAGATGATGCTGGGGAAGATACACGGGAGGGTGACCACCACGGAATTCAGCTTCGAGGCGGAGGCCCGGGTCAAGAAGCTCGATTACGTCGCGGTCAAGACCCCGGAAGGCGAATGGGTCACGGCCTACATAGACAACATGACGCGCTACGCCGACAAGACCCTGGCCGAGTGCCGCGTCATAGGATACAGGAACTCCAGGGGGTTCCTCGTAGTCCCGAACGTGCCTTTCGCGCCTGAAACGCCCGTTTTTTCCGCATCGGAGGAGCAGATAAGGGACACCCTGGGCATACCGGAAGAGGGCCTTTACATAGGCATTCTTGACGGATACAACATCCATGTCAATCTCCCTGTGAAGCAGCTCCTGACCAAGCATGTTTCCATACTCGCGAAGACGGGAGCGGGCAAGAGCTACATGGCAGGCGTCCTCATGGAGGAGTTCGCCGAGAAGAAGATACCGGTGGTCATAATGGACCCCCACGGCGAGTATTCGTCGCTGGGCGTCGCGAACGACGAGGAGAAGGAACTGAGGTTCGCCGAGAAGTTCGGCATAGAGCCCAAATCCTACGCCGATCAGGTAAGGCGGTTCTCAATGGAGGACAACAACCTGAAGCTCAACTCCAAGCTGACGGCGGACGAGCTCTTCCAGTGCATCCCGATAAAGCTTTCCGGTACCCAGAAGGGGCTGATATACTCCGCGATGAGGAACCTCGGCGGGAAGGACTACAGCCTCACGGACATGATAAACGAGATAAGCACGCTGCCTTCGCAGTCCAAGTGGAACCTCATTTCCGCGCTGGAGTTCCTGGACAAGACGCGGCTCTTCTCGAAGACCCCTACGAGGCCCGATGAGCTGGTGAAGGATGGGCAGATATCGATAATAGACATCAAGTACGCGCGGCCGGAGATACAGCAGACCATAGTGTTCAAGCTCTCGCAGGAGCTCTTCAACGCCAGGAAACGGGGCGACATCCCGTCGTTCTTCCTCGTGTTCGAGGAAGCCCACACGTTCTGCCCGGAGAGGGGCTTCGGAGAGGTTTCCTCCTCGAAGATAATAAGGACCATAGCGTCCGAGGGGCGTAAATTCGGACTAAGCCTCTGCGTCATAACACAGAGGCCTGCGAGGGTGGACAAGAACGTCCTGTCCCAGTGCAACACCCAGGTGATAATGAAGGTCACGAACCCGAACGACCTGAAGGCCATAACGGATTCCGCCGAGGGCATAACGGCAGGCATGCGCGAGGAGATAAGGGACCTCCCCGTGGGCAATGCCATCGTCGTGGGAGTCACCGAGCAGCCCATGCTGGCGGAGATACGCGTGAGACGCAGCAAGCACGGCGGCGAGATGATACTCCCCGCGGTAAAGGGAGGGCCCATGAAGGTGAGGAACACGGCGCTTCCGCCCAGATTCGGCAGGAAGCAGATAGAAGAGCAGTACAAGGAGGCGGACAGCGTCTATCAGGTGAACTATCCCGTATGGCTTCTGAAGGGGACCGTGAACGGCGATATCGTGCAGGTCTACATAGACGGCCTCATGGGGGAGGTGATGTACGAGAGCCAGGGGGAGCTAAAGAGGACCAACGGCCTGAGAAGCCTCGCGACCCTCTCGTCTACCGAGAGAAAAATCATATCTTCGCTCCTTTCCATGAAGTACGGCAACCTTGAGAAGGTGGCGGCAGCCACGAAGCTCATGAACAACGACTGCCACAAGCTCCTTAAGAACCTGATGTCCAAGGGCCTCGTGACGAGCGACGGCTACAACTTCAGGCCCGTGAGGGTCAAGATACCGGGCGACCTCATGAAGCTCAGCTTCAAAGACACGCCCACGGAGCTGGAGCTCGAGGGCAAGATAGTGAACTTCACCGTTCCCAGGGACACGGCGGAGAGGATTGCCGGGCTTTTCGGCGTCCAGGCGGAATCCGCGGACATGGTGTACTACCCCTACTGGCTCGTGGTCTACAGCAACCGGAAGGCCCTCGTCGACGGCCTCACGAAGAAGGTTGACATAGAGGCCACGAAGGAAGTCATGGGGATGATACGCTGACTTCACAAATTATTTAAAAATCGCTCACTATCATCTTATTCATGCCTCGGTGGCTCAGTGGTTAGAGCGCCGCGCTCATAATGTCTTTATGAGCTATGATGCGCAGTTCGCTGCGCGATGACATAAGAAACGCGGAGGTCGTGGGTTCAAATCCCGCCCGAGGCATCTTTCAGGTCAGGGATGCAGATTTTTTAACTCCCAAA
>CAZSYZ010000112.1:0-2415 GCA_964611445.1 uncultured archaeon
GTATCCTTCAACGCATATCAACAGATGCCTGAGGGTGAGGGGAAATTCTTCGGGAAGGTCATCGAGGCCGATGAATTCTCCAATTTCAGGAATCACAGATATGTGCAGGCTTTTCTGGCCGTGAGGCCCGATGTGACGATCGCGGAGGACTATGGAACTGTGCTGCAGGTCCTCGAAGGGGCATCCGACAGTGAAATCAACCAGATGCTCAATCGTCCTGATGACGAAGATGGCTACAGGGCTCTCAGGGACAAGTTCTATGAGCTTAAGGGCCAGACCGCGGATTTCAGGGCCAGGTTCGGGAGCCGCGATGAGCTGGCCGGGGGCGGAAAGAGCGCCTTCTACAAAGAGAGGGCAAGGTTGCAGGAAAAGGACATAAATGCATGGATGGCCACTCAGGAGCCGTATGAAGATGCGATTGGACAATTCAGGTTGATGATCGGGACGCAGGAGAGGGATGGGAACGCCCCTGACGCATACCAAGCCGTAATAAGCGGCTTCGTGCCTTGGTTCGCAACCTCAAAGGACGTCTCGTCCACGTATCTTCTGTGCAAGATTTACTCTCAGACAGGGAAGCTTGCTGCTGATGATATCGCCAAAGACGGAACGAAAGTCTGCGTAATCAGCATGGACAGGATCGTTGGCAGGGAGCAGTTCCCTGACGAGAATAATAAACTGCAGCTTAGAATCAAGCAGTTGCGGTATGTCGCGGAGAAGGAAGGCCTCCGCCACACCGACGTGTGGAGGGTCGAGGACAGGTACGATCCCAAGGAGCAGCAAGCCCTGAGGGACGAGGGATTCCCAATCCAGTTCATCGTCCCCGGCTACATATACCCTTTCGATTTGGCGAAGGCCAAGGAAAATCCGAACGTGACCCTTCTGGGAAGGGGCAATTTCGGCTTCGACATCGCCGAATATGCCAGGAGGGCCCAGTATTGAGCCGCAGGGAATTAAATATAAATTATTTTACCACCGGATTTCTAAAATAACTAACAAACATATTCCTACGCTAGAGTTGGTAACAAGATTTATGAATCTACGTGGCGTCGGTTAGTAACGCTCTATATATATTATCAAACTCCGTCCAATCCTCATCAACAGTGCCTCTTTTTTAATCACGTTTGGTCATAATATCCAGTATGAGCCTGAAACCCCTGCCAATACTCGCCATTATCGCTCTGATTCTCATAAGCGGCTGCACAAACAAGGAAGATTCTTTTAATGATGAATCCGGATATGAAAATAACCACCCGCCTGAAGGTGTCAATGATACTGGAAACTTTATCCAAGGGGGAACCGAAGCCTGCGAAGATCCGGTTTTTACACACTATTTCGTTGATCCAGAAAAAGTACATTTTGTTCAGCCCCTGGGTGTGGTACACGGAAGCGGGAGAATACTTGTCGGAAGGTCTTATATTTTTATAAAGGATGAATATGGAAACGAGAAGATTCCTGTGTATGCGCCCGCTGACATTGTAACTAAGTATGGAAGCCATTACGAAGGCAGTGAACCGGGTGAAGGCAGCCTGCCGGATTACGCTGTAACATTCGACCTGGGATGCGGATACAGTCTCAGCTTTGCTCACCTGAAGGAGATGGTGCCTGAGATAGCAGAGATAATGCCGGAACTGAGTACTTCAAGCGCGGGTATTCAGATAGAGAAAGTTCAATTGAAGGCAGGTGAACTCATAGGTTATTTCATACCCAATGCAGGTGTTGCGGCATTCGACATCATAGTTGAAAGCGACAAGATAACAAACCAGTTCCCTAACCAGGAACGGTATGAGAAATACGGTTCTAATCTCCTTAAAGTGATGTGTCCCTATGACCTGTACAGGGGTGAAATGAAAGACGCATACTATGATCTGTTCGGTGGCTTCAGCAGCACTGGCGACAATCTTTTGCACGACAAGGACTGCGGCACTGTTACGAGAGATGTCCTGGGAGCGGTTGAGGGAATGTGGTTCCTCGACAAAGTGCCTGTCAGGGGCGTACACGACGCAGTCAAAGAAGGCATTTATGGAAGCCCCATGCCCATAGTAGATGATGGTAAAAGGATAGTCATAGGAATTGTAGATGATAGTAACATCTGGATTTACCACGATAACCCGACATATATCGATCCAGCTGAAATAACAGGAACACACTGCTATCAGATAATGCCGACGTCCAATGATGAAGAAGGCTTTGCCTTTTTCGAAGTGGTTTCTGATATGGAAATGAAGTTTTTCTATAGCAAAACAGGAACATGCCCTGAAAGCTTCCCCGAAGAAGGCTGGATAAGCTATTACAGGTAAAAACAATCGCTATTATTTGTTCGAATCCTCCTCAAAATCCTTAAGTTCACAGCGGGGGCACTCTTACTTTTTATCGGGAAATTTAACTTATGTAAAATGCCATAACAGAAGTAAATTA
>CAZSYZ010000113.1:0-2373 GCA_964611445.1 uncultured archaeon
AATTTTTATGCGTACAATATACCCTCAATTAAAAGAAGATAATACGATGTGTAAAACAATATAAAATATTTGGAATATATATTGTCGAGCAGCAGCACATTGTCATCATACAATGAGACTGTATGAGTGTGAATGGTCGAATAATCCCCTAGTCGCATCTCCTTCATGGCAGTATTAGTGTTCCTGTATTCGCGGTCACCGGTAACGCTTTTTAGCATCGTCGGACAATCCATAATGTGATACATGACATCGGTCTGTATGTTATATCTCTCTTGGAATCCTTCCCTCAGTCCGTCGACTATGGTGCCGGCGCCACCATATGGGTTGCCTGCGACCAGCAGCACTTTATTCTTGTTATTCTTGATATTTATCACTTGTTAATAGTTAATAATAGGATTTATAAAGCTTTCGTGGTGTGCTATCCTGAATTAATTGTACTCTTCCTATCTCTATAGAATACTTCCCGGGAAATAAATATCCTATATAAAAAGATTTCCCTGCAAACATAATGAGTATGGGAGGCCCGACTTACGGTTCGATTAGATGCAACAAATACGTCAGCCCGGGTTCTGCAGCTCCAGGGATATACGGTGGCGGCGGAGATACCGGCTACGTGAAGCATGTAATAGACAGTACCGTCCCCCTACTCGTGCCTGATTTGATGAGAAGGCTTCAGCTTTAGGACTTCTTCCAGAAGAGCGACATGCCCATCAACTCTCTTGCAAATAAATTAAATATACAAAATCGAAAAAACGGACATTCCCGGCACGGAAACGCTATCAATAGACGCTTAGGAAGCTTTTTAAATGATTAAATTAACTATTAATGAGTGGTTATAATGGTCATATACGTAAACAAGGGCATAAAGCCTGTGAATTTTGTAGCAACGACGGGATATCCCGGTTCAGGCAAAAGCACAATGACAATGTACCTAAATGATGAGCTGGACTTCGCCAGGTTCAGCACGGACAAGATACCGCACTGGTTCGAAATGTCGGACGACGAGAAAATGGCAGCTTTCGCAAGACTGTACAATGATCTGCAGGAGAACATCCGGGAAGGGAAGAACTCCACGCTGGATACAACCCTGTATTCCGATGAGTGGAGAAAGGGTGTATTTACAGGTCTTGTCAACCCTTGTGAAAAATACCTGATATGGATGAAGCAGGGTCCAGATTTGCAGAATAAAGTAATAGAAGAACGTATCAAGAAGGGTTTTTGGAAACAAAGCGACAGGGACATCATTGAAAGATGGAAAACGGAAATGGGCTGGGAGGACCCCAAGCCGAACAGCGATTATAATCTGATTGTCTATGAAAACAACAGGCCTGGAGACCTGAATCTGATTAGGAAAGACCTCAGGCAGAGATTTGCTTAGTTATTTCTTCCAGAGAAATATGCCTATCCTGAGCCTGATTTTTGTCTGGCCCTTCCCGAGAAGGTAGCCGGAGAACTCTCCCCCGTAGAAAGGCTTTACCGCCAGCAGTATGTTCTTCCTGTTCCTGTAGTCTATTATAGAGTCCTCCTTCGCGACCATCCTGAACCCGTTCTTCCTCAGCCAGGAAATGGTTTCCCTGAGCAGCGTCCTCGTCGTGCCTAATATCTTCCTTATCTCCCACCACTCGCCTTCCATGAGGCACTCCACCACCACGATGCTCCCTCCGGGCCTGAGCATCCTCCTGAACCTCCTCAGGTCACCGTCCCAGTCATGGGAATGCCCGGGGAAGGAGAGGGAGCTTATTATCAGGTCCACGGAATTCGGCGGCAGTTTTATCTTCCCGTAGTCGGCGTTCACGACCTTTATGTTCCTTATCCCCTTCTCGCGGATTTTCCTCCTCAGTATCCTCAGCATGACCTTCGAGTAGTCGACCGCGTACACCAGTTTCGCTTTCCTGGACATCCGCAGGGCGTAGCGTCCCCACCCGCACCCGGCATCGAGCACCACTTTGTCCCTGAGACACACGAGCTTATCCACGGTTTTCAGGACACAGTCCTTCTGCTCTATGCGCGCGATAACGTCGGGGTTGGTCTTGTAGACCTCTTCAAGTGAATCGAGCATGTTCTTCAGTACACGGTCTTTTGTGCCTTTCATTGATGAGAATTGGTTTTTCACATTTTTATTCGTTCTCAGTGTATGATTAACTTATAAGCACGTAACCCCATAATTAAGCAAATATAAATTAGGAGTAATTAGTATGTCATTCGAGAGAAAAGGCAACTTCAGGAGAGACGAGAACTTCAAGAGGGAGTTCCACAAAGCAACATGCTCTGACTGCGGTCAGGAATGCGAAGTGCCTTTCAAGCCGTCTGAAGACAGGCCTGTCTACTGCAGGGACTGCTTCCAGAAGCACAGAAAGCCAAGAAAGTTCTAAG
>CAZSYZ010000114.1:0-2097 GCA_964611445.1 uncultured archaeon
ATGAAGCTCGTAGGCCTGCTGTTCTTCGTGCCCTGTGTCGCCGCTCTCATTCTTCTCGAGACGGAAGTCATACCGGTCTTCCTCGTCATGGGGGCGCTCACGTTTCTCGTCTTCCGTTTCCTTGAGAGGCGCGTCAAGAGGGAGAAGGAAACCGAGTTCAGGCATGCGATGGTCACAGTGACAATGGTATGGGCTGTAACGTGCGTGCTCGGGTCGGTGCCTTTCGTCGCTTACCTCGGTATGCCGTTCCTCGATGCGCTGTTCGAGTCGGTTTCCGCCTGGACCACCACAGGATTCACCATGATCGCCGACACCTCGTCAGTCCCGCTTTCCCTCCTTTTCTGGAGGTCCTTCATGCAGTGGATAGGGGGCATAGGCCTAGTCGTGGCGATACTCGCTGGCGTCCTGAGGATGGGAGGGTCGCTATACCTCGCGGAGGCGGGTGACGAGAAGATAAGGCCCAATGTCGTTAACACGGTGAGGGCTTTCTGGTGGATATACATGGCGTACACCGTTGCGGGCGTGGCGCTTTTCGCCGCCGCGGGGATGCCTCTCTTCGACTCCGTGAACCACTCGATGACGGCCATAGCTACGGGCGGCATGAGCGTCAGCAACGGCAGCATAGGCAGCTACGGGAGCGCATGGATAGAGACGGTCGCCATATTCCTGATGGTGGCGGGTTCCGTGAGCTTCATAGCGCACTACCACCTGCTCAGGGGCGAGGTGGGAAAATTCCTGCGCGACGTGCAGCTGCGCGCCATGGTGCTGACGGCGGCCGTTGCGTGCGCCATGGTGGTTCCGTGGACGTCGCTCCGTGACGGCATTTTCCATGTGGTCTCCGCCCTGACGTGCACGGGATTCAGCACCGCGAGGCTGGACGCCTGGCCTGCATTCCCCATCATGGTTCTCATGACGCTCATGGTAATCGGCGGCTCTTCCGGCTCGACCGCAGGGGCCCTGAAACTCTTCAGGGTAGTGGTGCTGTTCAAGTCTTTCTACTGGAACCTGAGGAGATTGCTGTCCCCCCACATACTACTGTCGAAGAGGATAGGGAACCGCATATTCAAGGACGAAGACATAAGGTCCGTCCTCATATTCGTCCCGCTATACCTCGTGTTCCTCGTGGCTGGAGCGGGAGTGCTCGTTTCCCAGGGATACCCGATAGCGTCCTCGCTTTTCGAGGTCGCGTCCGCGCAGGGCAACGTCGGGCTTTCCATGGGCATCGCCGGCCCGGGCATGAGCTTTTTAGGAAAAGTCACGTTAATAATTAATATGCTCGTGGGAAGACTTGAGATATGGGCGGTCCTGGTGTGCCTTGGCTCATTGTTCATAAGGAGGTAACATGCACGTGATAATATGCGGCGGCGGGAGGATGGCGGCAAGCCTGGCCGATGAGCTCGCCGTCGAAAAGCACGACGTCGTGATAGTCGAGAAGGACCCGGAAAAGGCCGAGGAGCTCGTGGAGAGCGTGAACGCCTCCGTCATAGAGGGCAACGCCACGGACATAAAGATACTCGAGGAAGCGGGGCTGGAAAAAGCGGACGTCGTGGTCGGGCTCTCCCCCAACGAGAGCGAGAACCTCCTCATATGCCTCAGCGCCAAGAAGAGGAAGGCGTGCAAGACCGCGGCGAGGATAGAGAGAGCCGAGTCCGAGGAAGTGTTCAGAAACATGGGAATAGACACCATCATATACCCGGAAAAGGCAGCAGCCCATTATCTGGAGGAACTCATCATAAGGCCGGAGGTCGTCGACCTGGCTTTCATAGACAGGGGAGAGGCCGCGATACTCGAGTTCAAGGTCGGGAAGGGGTCGTTGGTCATCGGGAAGCCGATAAAGAACCTCGAGTACCCGAAGGGTTCCATGATAATAGCGATTTACGAGAAGAAGAAGCTGATAATACCGACCCCGGACTTCAGGATAAAGAGGGGTGACAACGTGCTGGTCCTCGCAAGGAACGACGTCATGGACAAGGTCACTGAGATGTTCAAGGACAGGAATTAGCTTTATTAATAATCTGCCGTTATAATACACTACCTGCGTCGGTAGTTTAGTCTGGTTATGACACGGCGTTGCCAACGCTGTAACCCGGGTTCAAA
>CAZSYZ010000115.1:0-1981 GCA_964611445.1 uncultured archaeon
TTTCCTCCAGTTGGCCAGCCTGCCTTCAAGCAGTTGGGCAAAAAACAAAACAGGGATAAGAACGATCGCAGGGTATTTTGAGAGCATGGCCAGACCCAAAAACAGGCCTGAAGCGAGAGCCCATCTGACATCACCGCCTTTCCTTAGCCGGACGTATGAATACAATGTCAGCGTAACGAAAAGTGCGAGGAAGCTCCCGTCCGCATCTATGTGAAGGGATGACCATACGTGATAGAACAGCACGGACATAATCAGGGCCGTTATCGCCGCCGCCCTCTTCCCGTAGAGAAGCGAAGAAAGGCAAAAAGCCGCCAAAATCGTCAGTATCCCGGCAACCATCGCAACGGATCTCAGCCCAACCACGCTCATGCCAAAAACATATGCAGACGACGCATAAGCCATGAAAGGCAGGGGAGGATGCGGCACATACAGTGAATAATCAGCACCATCGAAAAAATTATCCAGCCCCCAGAGCCATGCGACCTCATCGAAGAACGGTGCCGAGCCGAGGCCGAAAATGCGTATGATGACTGCCAGAACCAATACGATGCAGAGAACACGGTTTTTCCGAAAAAAGTCCAAGTCAGGCAGGGTTTTCATCTCAACACCATTTGAGTTTTGATTTATGAATTATATAATAAATTCACAGGCGCCGCCTGGAATGGCTTTCGGAAAACGGGCCATAAATAAAAACCACGCGGACAATAGTTAGTGATATGAACAGGTACGTAAGGCTGCTGAGGACGCATCAGTGGTACAAGAATATGATTTTGCTCCTGCCCCTCATATTCTCTTACAACCTTTTCAATGCTTCTTATCTGTGGTCATGCATTCTGGGGTTCGTTTCACTCTCTCTCGTGTCCTCGAGCTACTACATAGTCAACGATATATTTGACAGGGAATATGACAGGTCGAATCCCGAAAAGAAAAAAAGGCCCGTAGCTTCCGGTGAAGTATCCGTCGGCAGAGCGGCGCTAATATCCACGGTCCTGTTTCTGCTGTCCCTGGGGCTTGCATTTTACCTGTCTCCATACTTTGCGTTGTTCCCCGTGATACTGATGGCGCTGAACATACTCTATTCAGCCGCCCTAAAGCACATACCTCTGGTTGACATAAACGTGATATCATTCAACTTCGTCCTTAGGGCCATATCAGGCGCGGTCCTTATAGGCGTCGCCGCGTCCTCATGGATGATAATAACCATCTACATACTCGCGCTCTTCCTCGCGGTCGGAAAAAGGAGGGGAGAGCTTTCCATGCTCGGGAAAGACGCGTCAAAGCACAAGGAAGTCTACGAATTCTATGACAAAAATTTCCTTGATGCGTTGACGGTGATAATCACTGCGAGCCTGTTCATGTCATACATACTCTACACGTTCATGTCGGAGCACAGCGCGTACATGCTGCTTACCATACCTTTCGCGGGATTCATGATATTCAGGTACATGCATTTCATCTTCTCGGACTCAAGGGTTGCCAGAAAAACCGAGTATTTCTTCAGGGACAGGCAGATGCAGGCGGCGCTTTTTCTATGGATTCTGCTGGCGATTTTCTCGCTTTATGGTTCGGCACAATTCGACAGCTTCGTAGCAGCTCTGATCGGATGATTAGTTTTTATATGATGCGGACATTCTCTTTATGAATAGAATGAAATTCCTTATAACGGGCGGCGCGGGCTTTCTGGGAATCAACCTCTGCAGATACCTTGTGGAGAAGGGCCACGAAGTCAGGATCATGGATATAGCCGGGTTCGACTACCCTGACATGGCAGGGAAGGTCGATGTGGTCAGGGCGGACATAAGGGATAAGGCCGCATTACGAAAAGCTCTCCCTGGTATGGATGTGGTTGTCCACTGCGCTGCCGCGCTGCCGCTTTACAGAAAGGATGATATATTCTCCACTGACGTGGATGGCACGATAAATGTGGTCTCCGGTGCCATGGACGCTGGGGTAAAAAGGGTTATACACATATCCAGCACGG
>CAZSYZ010000116.1:0-1879 GCA_964611445.1 uncultured archaeon
TATGACGTACTTCCCGGGATTTTCCTGCACGAACGTTATGGCCTCATCAAAGGACGTGAAGTTCTTGTAGGGTATTATGGGCACCCCGGCCTTCTTCAGCTCCTCCTGGCCGAAAGACCTGTCGTCCTCCAGCTTGTCGCTGTAGGGGGTCCCGCCTATGACGTTGTGCCCCTGGTCCATGAGCTTCTTCGACTTCCTTCCCTGGCCGAGAACATCGTCGAATACTATGACGTCCGCCCAGTCCACTTCCTTCTTCCAGTTGTCGGTTTTCGGGACGAATCCGTCGGCCACCTCCCTTTCCGCGGGGTTCTCTATGTAGTACTTGACGCCGTGGCCCTCCTTTGCTATCTGCCAGGCGATGTCTCCTATCAGGGCGTCTATAGAAACAAAAAGGAAATTCCTTTTTTCCATGCAGTTCTAATTGATTTTGAGGTTTATATTTTTCATTCCATTTTTACAGAAAAATCAGTCGAATTTCACTTCGACGTCCTTTTTCTCGGTTTCGGAAACCTTGAACATCTCCTGCGCCTTCAGGTGCATCATTCCTGCGACTATCATGTCTGGGAAGGACTCTATCCTTATGTTGAAGCTGTTGACGCTGTCGTTGTAGAACTCCCTCCTGTCTGCCAGCTCGTTCTCCAGGCCGCTTATCCTGTTCTGGAGCTGGATGAAGTTCTCGTTGGCCTTGAGGTTCGGGTAGTTCTCGGCGACCGCGAAGATGGTCTTCAGCGCGCTCGATATCATGCCGTCGGCCTCCGCCTTCTCAGACATGCTCCTCGCCTTAAGGAAATCCGTCCTCGCCTTCGTGAGCACGGAAAGCGTCTCCCTCTCGTGCTTCATGTAGCCCTTGACGGAGTTTATCAGCTTCGGCAGCTCGTCTGACCTCTGCTTGAGAAGCACGTCGATGTTACCCCAGGACTTCTTTATGTTGTTCCTGAGCCTTACCAGCCCGTTGAAAATCGACACAAGGTATGCGACGAACCCTATGACGAACACCGCCGCGATGAAAATGATTATGATTTCCAGTCCAATCGCCATACAGACCACTATATCAGAAAATACGGATTCTCATATATAAAAATATTACGAGAAGGCATCCGGCGCTCACCAGAGGGCCGAATATCGCGCCCATGGCCACGATCCTGAGCTTTCTCAGCACGTCCTTCTCTCCGCTGTCGTTGACGTAGTATTCCGTGCCGTCGGAAGGCTTCCTTATCATTATGTCGTCGACGTTCCTGACCGCGGTGGCATCCTCCACGTACGGGTTGTCAGCGGCCTCGCCCATCACGTAGCATTTGTCCATCGGGGCCAGGAAGTGCTCGGAGAAGCGCAGCTTCCTCTTCAGCAAACTCCCCGGGTTGTAGACTATGCCCGACGTCTTTATGAAATCCAGCAGCGTCTGGGGCTCCTTTTTCCTCCACCCCGTCGTGAAACCGAAGTCGCTCGGGATATCGACCTTGGCTCCCGCCGGGTCCACGAGCACTTTTCCCGTATCGTCCCTGACGTAGAAAGGGACACCTTTCTCGTCTTTTTGTATGGTCACCCAGCGGCTGCTCTTTCCCGAGCTTCTGAGCTCTTCGACCGTGTACCTGTAATAGACGCAGGGCTTTCCAGTCATGGGGCTCTTCATCGTGCCATTTACCAGCTGCGGCTCTACACTGCCGAAAATCTCCACCAGGCCCATGGCCAGCGACCTTATCTTGGACGTGGGGATGTTCTCTATCAGCCTCTTCTTTCTGAAAGCCTTTATCCCGCTATAGAACATGAACATCCCGATGAAGAACCCCGCAATCGCATAGGAGAAACCCTCGCCTTCGGCCATAAATATTCTTTGTCGCGGGCTGCTTTAATAGGCCGCTTATCGTCACCTCTTCTTCAG
>CAZSYZ010000117.1:0-1858 GCA_964611445.1 uncultured archaeon
GCAAGAACAACTTCCTGGAGATCGCAAGGAAAAAGGCCGTTACCGAGGAAGGGGACAACGAATTCATATCCCTTTCCAGGGGCTTCTACCTTCCCGACGGAAGCAAGAGGTTCAAGAGGAACATAGCCATCCCTGACGATCCTCAGATAAGAGAATTTGTCGCAAAGCATATCAAGGAAATGTAAATTCTCTTCAACTACGAATTGCAGCTAATTCTTATTTTCTTTGACATGGGGCCGCGGCCTTGGAGCGCCTTCCCGGCCTGGACCCGCTGCAACTCGCCTGAACCGATTCCGAGAGCGGGAGCTTCAATAAGAACTCACGGGGCGTTTCCAATTTAAGCCGGACCCCCAAAAGATTATTATGATCAGCATGTTCCTTTTCCTGGCTGTCGCGTTCCTTTTCACCATAATCGTCGGGAAGCTTTTGGAAAGAATCCGCGTGCCGTGGATCTTTGCAGCCCTTATTTTTGGAACCCTCCTTGCCATAAGCAACCCCTTCTCGGAAGTCACATCTTCGGAAACATTCAACTTCCTTGCGCAGCTTGGGATGTATTTCCTGCTTTTCATCATAGGCTTCGAAATAAACCTCAGAGAGATGAAAAAGAAGGGCAGGTTTGTCTTCAGGGCCACTTTCTTCGTCATCTTCCTGGAAGCGTTCTTCGGGACCCTTCTCGTTCATTTTATCTTCGGATACGGCTGGTTCATATCCTTTCTGGTGGCCTTGTCATTCGCCACTGTAGGTGAAGCAATCCTCATTCCGGTTCTGGATGAGTTCAAGATAGTGAACACGCGCCTGGGACAGTCCATAATCGGCATAGGACTGCTCGACGACATAATAGAAGTCATCGCACTCGTCCTGGCCGTCTCTTTGGTCGGTTCAACTGTCTATTCACATTTCAATACGGGCCTGATATTGATCTCGCTTTTTGTACTGTTCATTCTTACTATAGGACTCTCTAGGCTCAAGGAGGAAAGCGAGAAGTTTAATTTCCTGAACATTGAAACGCTTTTCATATTCGCGATTTTCGTCCTCTTCTTGTTCCTGGGCATCGGGCAATACGCTGAGGCCACCCCGCTCGCGGCATTCCTGGCCGGCATCGGCCTGAGGACTTTCGTATCAAAGAAAAGGCTGAGAATGATAGACAGCGAGGTCAAGACGGTATGCTATGGCCTGTTCGCTCCCATATTTTTCCTGTGGGCCGGTTCGACCATGGATATCACTTATCTGCTCGCATATCCGTTCCTCATACTTATGGTCGTCGCGGTGTCCAACGGATCGAAGCTGCTGGGAAGCTATCTGATAGCAAGGAAAGAGCTGGGCACGAAGAACTCGATAATGCTGGGAATAGGGTTATCAGTAAGATTCAGCACGAGTATCATAATCATAAAAATACTTTTCGATAAAGGACTGATAGGTGCCGATTTGTATTCCGTCGTTGTGGCATCGAGCATAGTATTTACATTCCTGGTCCCTATTCTGTTTTCCACGCTGCTACAGAGACTGAGAATAGACCCGAACGAACGGTGGAAACGGGGATGAACTTAGAGCCTGTTCAGAAAAGCGCGCCCACTGGGAGGAAGTTTGCAAGCAGCAGCGCGAGTATCAGATAGCCCAGTGCCCTCATTATCCTCTTCGCATGCTTCGGTGCGTATCTCTTCAGCACCACGTCCCACATCTTGCCGCCGTCCAGAGGCTTAACCGGAAGCAGGTTCACTATGCCGACGCCGAGGTTTATTATGAAAAGGAACATCAGAAGGCCCTGTATGAAGTCGGTGGCGCCTCTGTACGGCTCAACCCCCGCATTAAGCTCATAGTGGGGCAGCACGCTCAGGATGCCTATGAATCCGGGCCTGTT
>CAZSYZ010000118.1:0-1715 GCA_964611445.1 uncultured archaeon
CGTAACCAAGAAATTGTTACTTTTTGACATCTGTTCGTTGGTGGCTTTCAAAGTTGACAATATGTTTTTACCTTTTTCCAACAACAATTCTAACTCTTTGAGGGTTCTCTTGGTCACATATATAGAACACCCCAATAACCTGCAATTTTCAATTAGTTTTCTGGTTTGAGCAGAGAATTCTGTTTGAATAATCAAATGCAAAAGAATATTTGTATCCAAGAACAAGCACTTTTTGGAGAACTCCTCTCTAGCAACCAATCTACATTGAGGATCCAAGCTGAGAACCTCAAGACAAATTAGGTTTTGTCTCATGATAAACAGATATTCAATAAACTTATCCTCAGGTGATCGTAACCACTGCAAAAAAGTATCTTTTATGATATCTCGAAGTTTCTCATCAGCGCATAATCCTGTTGCTGATTTCAGAAGATTTTCTCCAAAAGAAAGGGCGATTCTTGGTAAAACACCCTTTACTATCAACTTTGCCGTTGCCGCGATGTGTCTTGAAATTAGTTTAGTTACAAGGTGGTAGAAGCAATTTGTTGCTTCTAGCTTTTCTTTTGGTGAAAGCTCCTTTTTTGCATTACTTTCTACGTGTTCAATAAATTGTTTCTCACAAGATGAAATTAATGTCAGAGTCGATTTTGAGTACTCTTCAAATTTAATCTTGATTTTTTCATCTATACTGTATTTTCCATCCTTTTTTCGAACAACTCCTTCTTTTTCTAAGACTTCCAAATAATTTAGAGCAGTTTGTCTTTCCAGACGTACTCCAAAAAACTGATCCTCGATAATATTTAGAATATCAGACAATTCTGTTTTAGCATTCTTTTCAGAAAGAAATATTCCAACCTCAAGCATCCTTCTATACAAAGCATCTCGAGTGTTTTCTGAAGTATCTCGCAAAACAAATTGTGATAATCTGAGGATGGCCTGTTTCTTATTGTCTATTGACAAGCTTCCAAGCTTTTGTAAGACCATTGATCAAAACATCTCCTAATGCTTGGATATGTATGTAGTGATTTAGCCAGCTGTGTACTTATAAGCTTATTTTACGAAAGTCCATCAAAGAACTGAAGGACAGCCGCTTGGTTCTGTTACCTCTGCGACTGTTTCTTTTCCCTGTTGACTTTCGTCTACTACAAATGTTGAGGCTGTTAGAATTTTATTTCTCCTTTTTCCATTAGTTCTTTGACTTTGAGTAGTGAGTATTGTACTGCGTGGCTTCTGTCTGCGAAGCCTCCTTTTTCGACTTGTTCGTCTATCCATCTGATTAGCTCTGGCATGATGCTGACTGTTAGTTTGACTTTGACCATGTGAATCCTAAAGCAGTATAAGCACTGCTGTGTTTAGGGTTTATCTGTAATCATAAGCAAAAGTAAGCAAACGTTATATTGACAATTGAAATGAATAAAGACCTATGAAACACTGGAAGTTCTACGCTATCTTCGTTTTTGCATTCTTAGGCATACTTGTCGTTGTGGATGGAGTAATCGCGTATCCTGCTTGGTTACGGTTAGGAGAAATAGTCATAGGCATTTACCTGTGCATGATGGCTGTTGCTGCTTGGGCAGATTACAGAGAACTTGTTGAAAAACAGAAAACCAAAGTAGCATAGTTTAGAGTTTTATCCTCAAGATATCAATGTCACAAAACTGCATGATAACCAATAGGATATTGTGCGAAGCAAGCAAATTTTAAAGCGATTCCAGCAA
>CAZSYZ010000119.1:0-1647 GCA_964611445.1 uncultured archaeon
ATGTGCACCGGCACGCGGATCGTGCGGCTGTGTTCGGCGATGGCCCGGGTAATCGCCTGCCGGATCCACCAGGTGGCATAGGTGGAGAATTTAAAGCCCCGGTCCGGCTCGAACTTGTCGACCGCCCTCATCAATCCCGTGTTCCCCTCCTGGATGAGATCCAAAAAGCTCAGGCCGCGATTGCGGTAGCGTTTGGCGATGGAAACGACCAGCCGCAGATTGGCGGCGGAAAGCTCGCGTCGGGCCGCATCGAACTCCCGCTGCAATCGGGCAATCTTCGCCAAACGACGGCGGAGCGTCCGCGGCGTCTCCTGGGTCGCCTTCACCCCGAGCAATAACTCGCGCCGAATCTCCTTCCGCCGGGCGGGATCAAGACTTTTCGGGTCGGCCAGCCGTTTTTCGGCCTCTTCCATGCGGCGGGCAATCTGCTTGAGTTTGTTCAGCACGACCATTAAAAACTGCCGGCGGATGGGCGTTTCTTCCAGCAGCCGGACCGCCTTCGCCCGACGGTACGCCAATTGCCGCCACGCTTGGCGCCGCCGCGGGGCCGGCTGCGACTTGCTTACGGCGATCGAAAAATCCCGACGAGTGCACCTCAGGAAGGACCAAAGCGTCGGCAAGTTCGCTTGGAGAATATCCAGATAACGCTGCCGGACCGGCGGTCGGGGCAACGTGATCTCCAGGGTGCTTTCCAACCGCATCTTTCCCACGGTCACCTTCCGCAGCATCTCCACGGCGGCGCGGAACAGGAAATCGGCGGCTAATAACTCCCGGCGGAACCGACGCCGGGTCCGCTCGATACGCCAAGCGACACGCCGTTCCTCGTCGCGGGTCAGCAACGGAACGTCGCTCATTTGCGCCAGGTAAAGCTGCACCGGATCGGTGGTGTGTCCCTCCATGGCAAACTCCTTCGCGCTATGGGCCGCTTGGAATAATCAATCCCCCCTTGGGAATTATTTCCAATAAAACGGCAAAGGAAAATAAAATCGCCAATGAAAGATCGGATTCCTCATCCGCTCTCCCTCCGGGAGAGGGAATTGGTGAGGGAACGAAAAAAATACCCTTGATTTTTCACCGCGGCATATCCTGCAGCACTCCCGCCGCCAAAAGGAGAGTCAAAGGGAGTTTTTTCCGTTTCCTTTCTGTATACGCCCATTCATGTTACGGAGAAAAGAAAAGGGCGGTTCAGCCGGCAGAATAGACCATGATGCTTTCCAGAAAGTTCGCACCCGCCGAAAGAAGTACATCGGCACTACCCCACCAGGAAGGCGGCATTCAATGAGTATTATATATTTGAAACAGACGACAAAGGAGAAAAAACATGCGATCCGCTTTCCGCCGGGCACCCTTTGGGTGCCCTTCCGCCTTCGGCACACCGCGTGCCGCATACCGGGCGCTGTCTTTGGTTGCCGTAATATTCTTTTTCGGTGCGGTCCTGCCGCCGGCCCCCGCTGCGGACGTCCATTCATTCGACTGGCTCTTTGATCGGAGCTATTACACGAACAATCCGAAGACGGGGCACCGGGTTTGGCAGTACAAGCATAATCCGCTCCCCTTCCGCGATCCTTACGCCGTGTACGATTCGTCGCACACCAACTACCCCTTCGAGCCGCAGGGCTACGATCCTTATCCGTACTATTACAATCC